>NZ_JBNAFN010000013.1:0-118053 GCF_049800695.1 Fluviibacterium sp. S390
TGTGAGCTCACGGTGAAGTGCAGTTCCTGATATGTCGTTTTACTCCAGCCGGTTCTGTAACTCCATCAGCTCGCTTTGAAACACCTCAGCGGGCGTTCGGTAGCCGAGGCACTTGCGCGGCGTGGAATTGACGCGGTGGCAAATCGACCTCAAGTATCGATTTGTCAGCGCCGTCGGTTCGGTGGATCTGGGGAGATACTTCCGCAGCCTGTTGTTCGTGTTCTCGACTGTGCCTTTCTGGTACGGAGCTTGTGGGTCACAAAACCATGCATCTGCACCTATCCCGGCTTTCAGGTGCCGCCAGGCGGAGAACTCGGTGCCGCGATCAAAGGTGATCGACTGGCGTGCATCGGCGGGCAGGGGAGCTAGCCCCTGGATCAGCGCCTCCATGATCGGTTTGGATTGGCGATCCTCATTGCGCATGACAACGGCGAAACGACTGACGCGCTCGACCAGAGACGTCACGTTCACCTTTCCATGCTCCTTGCGGAACATCATCAGGTCGCACTCCCAATGGCCGAACTCGGCACGCTCAGAGATGCGCTCAGGCCTGTGGGACAGGCTTTGAACGTCGAAGATGTGGGTCCGGTTATGCTTGCGATAGCCACGCGGCCTGCGGCGGCGGCGATGTTCGGGAAGGTGCCGATAAAACTGCTCCTCGCGACCGTCCTTGGAATAGGCGAAGCGATAGATCGTCTCGTGGCTCACGCGGATCGGATGACGTTCCAATCGCATGCGACCGGCTATCTGCTCTGGCGACCAGCCAGCCTTCAGCCGATCCTCGATGGCGGCCTTGAGTTCAGGATGAGCGATCATCTTGCGATGGACAGCACGGCGCTGCTCGTATTTGTCTTGAGCGACGAGAGCGTGATAGCCGTTCAGCTCCGGTATTTCTTCGTCAGTATATCGGTTCCGCTTAATGTCCCGGTAGATCGTCGAGGGGTCGCGGCACAATCTATCCGCAATCTCTGAGACCGGCATTTTGGCTTCCAGCCACTTTGCGAGCTTGCGCCGTTCGTCCAGCTTCAGGTGACAATAGTGGGTTCCCATTCTTCATACTCCATGCAACTCTCTGTATTCGTACAAAATTTGCACTTCGTTTGTGAATCCACCCAGAGGCCGCGATCCGGACCGATGCAAAGCTGTGGTCACGCCGCATTTCCGGGATGATCGGTGCCGCGCCAGGGGCCTCGGGGTGCAGGTGTTGGTCTGGCAGTTTGCCTGGGCCAGCAAGGCGCACACCGCGCGTGGGCACAGCGTGCCCAAGTTTCGAACAGGCTCACATCAGGCGGGCTTGCAGGGCTTCGGGATTGCGCACGGCGATCACTCCATAGTCCATGTGGATTTCGCCATTTCGTTTCAGCTTGCGCAAGATGGTGCCCGTCGCCGTACGTGAAAGATTGGCTGCAACCGCCAGTTCTTGCTGTGTAATCCGGATTGACTCCAGTGGCGGGGATGCCGGGTGGTTCAGCCGATGGCCCGTCAGCCTGAGCAAGAGCGCAACGACCCGCGCCTCGGCCGAGGCGAGCATCAGGTCGTCCGCTGCGCCCATTGCCAGCATTCCGTGCTGCACCGCCAGAACCGCAATCCAGCGCCAGATCTCGGGCTCTGCCCCGGCCATTTCCAGAAACGCGGTTCTGGTGACACGCAGCAGAAGCAGATCCTCGTTGGCATCGATCTCCATGATGCGCTGCAGGCCGGTCACGAGTTCGAAGTCTCCGAACCAGAATCCGGGTCCGCAGATATGGGCGACCCGCTGTTCGTGTTCGTTCATCGCGATGTGCATCCCGATGGAGCCCGAGGCAATTCCAAACAGGTCACCTGCCTCGTCTCCAATTCGAAAGACGATCTCTCCTGCCGGGACGCGCACCCATGAGCCTAGCGACAGAATGCTGTCCGCCAGCGGTGCAGGAACATCGCCCAACCATCCGGATTTCAGGTGTGTGTGGTCCGCCATCTTGCATCCGCCATTTTCACAGGATTGGTCAATCCTGCACAATGTTTTCGAGATGCCAATGGTATTCTGCGTCGATGCAGTGGCATAGGATAAAAGGCCACCGCGCCTGTCAAAGTCTTGGGCTGCCCGGAAAATGGTCCGATCAAACGCAATGCAATGGAAGCTGTCCGGCCTGATTGTCGCACTGTCCGCCATGTCTGCGGGGGCGCAAGACAATGGACTGCCGGCTGACCATAGTATTCACGACGACGGCATCACCCCCGAGAACACCTTCGGCCTGACGGCCAAACTTCTGCTGCCGAGATAGGAGATATTTCCATGCGACCATCCGTTCTTGCCCTTGGCGTCACCCTTTCCGCTGCAGCGTTCACGCTGGCCTTGCCGTCCGGTACTGTGGCGCAGGACATCCCGCCAGACGCGGCTGCGGATGTTCTGAAGGGACGGCCCTATTCGCCCTATGCCGACCGGGCTTTTCCCACGAGTGTGTTTTTCGGCGATACCCATGTGCACACGGCCCTGTCGGCAGATGCCGGCGGCGGCGGAACACGGCTGTTGCCGCGCGACAGCTATCGTCTGGCCCGGGGGGAACAGATCGTCTCGAACACCGGGCAGCCGGTGCAACTGTCCCGGCCCCTGGATTACTACATGATCACCGATCACTCGGACGGGATGGGCGCCATCACCGATATCCTGTCCGGGGCGCCCAACATCCTTGCCGACGAACAGGGGCGGAAATTCCACGAGGCCTTCGCGCAGGGCGGGCAGACGGCGCGCGAGGCGGCGCAGGAACTGACCAAGCAGTTTGCGCAGGGCACCCTGTCGCCGGTTCTGAACTACCAACCCGGCAACCCGGCCTACAAGCGCGTGTGGGACGACATCATCGCCGCCGCGGAAGAGTTCAACAACCCCGGCGTGTTCACCACCTTCATCGCCTACGAATGGACGTCGCTGGTGGCGGGCAACAACCTGCACCGCAATGTCATCTTCCGCGACGGGCCGGAACGGGCTGGACAGGTCGTGCCCTATTCGACCACGCCGCCGCTGGGATCCAGCAATCCCCGCGATCTGTGGGCCTGGCTGGAAAACTACGAAGCGGTGACTGGCGGCGATGTCACCGCGATCCCCCACAACGGCAACCTGTCGAACGGGATGATGTTTCCGCTGGTGGACGACTTTGCCGATGGTGTGCCGCTGGATGCCACGTACGCGGCGGCCCGGCAGAAATGGGAACGCTTGTACGAGTGGACGCAGCTGAAGGGCGATGGCGAAGCCCATCCCCTGCTGTCGACCGAGGATGAGTTCGCCGATTTCGAAACCTGGGACTACGGCAACCTTGATGCGACCGAACGCAAGACCCCAGAAATGTTGCCCGGCGAATACGCACGGTCCGGGCTTCTGCGCGGGCTGGAGCTTGAAGCCACGCTGGGCACCAATCCCTACAAGTTCGGCGCCGATGGTGCGACCGATACCCATATCGGCATGACAACGGTTCAGGAGGACAACTTCTTCAGCAAGTTCGCCGCCTATGAACCCAGCCCCGAACGGGCCAAGCACGTTGGCCGGAACTTCCCGGATGGCGAGGTTGCCTATGAATCCTGGATCTATTCGGCAGCAGGGCTGACCGCCGTCTGGGCCACGGACAACACCCGTGGCGCGATCTTCGATGCCATGGAACGGCGTGAAACCTATGCCACCACCGGCCCCCGCATGACGGTGCGCTTCTTCGGCGGCGACTTTGCCGAAAGCGCGATCGACCGCCGCGACCTGGCTCGCATCGGCTATACCGGAGGGGTTCCCATGGGCGGCGATCTGGCGCCACCCGCCGAAGGCGATGCGCCGGATTTCCTGGTCTACGCGCTGCGTGATCCCATCGGCGCCAACCTCGATCGCATCCAGATCATCAAGGGCTGGATCGATGCCGAGACCGGCGCGGCGATGGAGAAGGTCCATGATGTGGCCTGGGCAGGCGACCGCACCCCCGGCGCGGATGGAAAGCTTCCCCCGGTGGGCAACACGGTCGATCTGTCGATCCCGTCCTGGACCAACGACATCGGCGCAGCCGAACTGGGGGCGGTCTGGACGGATCCCGACTTCGACCCGGACGAACGCGCCTTCTACTATGCCCGCGTGATCGAGATCCCCACCCCCCGCTGGACCGCCTATGACGCGGTGAAATTCGGCGTTGAAATGGGCCCGGACGTGACCATGGTCACGCAGGATCGCGCCTATACCTCGCCGATCTGGCACACACCCCAAGGATAGATTGATGCAAGCCCTAGCCCCCAGCCTTGCCCTCGTGCTTCTTGCGACAACCGCGCTGGCCGAACCCAACCCGGCGAGAAACGCCTATTTCGGCGAAACCCACATGCACACGGCCCTGTCGCTGGATGCCTATATTGGCGGCACCCGTCTGATGCCGTCGGACAGCTACCGCTTCGCCAAGGGCGCGCCGGTGCTGGTCAATGGTCGGCACAAGCAGTTGGACCGGCCACTGGATTTCGCCGCCGTCAGCGATCACGCGGAATACCTGGGCGAAATGGTCTCGACCATCTTTCCCGACGCGCCGGGGCACCTGGACGAGACCATCGTGAACCTGCGCAACCTTCAGACCCTGGAGGAACGACAGCAGTGGTTTTACAAATACGTCGTCTCGAACACGCGCGGCGACAACCCCAGCCATCCGCCGTTCTGGCAGGGCGAGGATACCACGCGCACCGGCTGGCAGATCACCATCGACGCCGCCGAGGAACATAATGATCCGGGCAATTTCACGGCGTTCATCGCCTTTGAATGGTCGGCAGCCCCCGCCGGCGGCAACATGCATCGCAACGTCATCTTCCGCGACAGTGTGGTGCCGGGTCTGCCGCTGGACAGCTGGACCACCAACAAGGCCGAAGAGCTTTGGCAGTGGCTGGACGCGACCGAGCAGGCGGGCTCTACCCTGCTGGCGATCCCGCACAACTCGAACGCCTCGAAGGGGTTGATGTTCCCACAGGTCGACAGTTTCGGCGATCCGGTCGATGCCGAATGGGCCGCCAGCCGCAACAAGTGGGAACCGCTGGTCGAGATGATGCAGATCAAGGGCAATTCCGAAGTGCACAGGTCGTTCTGGGCCGCCGACGAGTTTGCCAATTTCGAGAATGCCGACACGATCCAGAAGAACTCGAACCGCTGGTTCTCGAAACAGGATTTCGTGCGTGAAGGGCTGAAGATCGGGCTGGCGCAGGGACAGGCGCTTGGCACCAATCCCAACCAGATGGGCTTCATCGGTGGCACGGACAACCACAACGGGTTGACCAGCGACGTTTCCGAGGATGATTTCATCGGCGGGCACGGGCCCGAGGATGGCAGCGTAGAGCGTCGGCGAACTGCCGGTGTTGGCGGCTGGATCGACGGGATCGACCTGTCCATCGGCTCGCTCGCCGGGGTCTGGGCCGAGGAAAACACCCGCGCGTCGATCTGGGATGCCATGAAACGGCGCGAAACCTTCGCCACCTCTGGCCCGCGCATCAAGGCGCGGATGTTCGGAGGGGCCGGGCTGGTTCCGGTATCCGATCCGGTGGATTTGGTCGCACAGGGCTACGCGGGCGGTGTGCCGATGGGCGGTGTTCTGGAGGCGGGCCAGACGGCGCCGACCTTTACCGTCTACGCCGAGAAGGACCCCGATGGCGCCAATCTGGATCGCTTCCAGATCATCAAGGGCTGGGTCGATGCCGAGGGCGAGACACATGAACGGATCATCGATGCCGTCTGGGCCGGGGATCGCACCCCCGACAGCGACGGCCAGTTGCCGCCGGTCGGCAATACGGTGGATCTGGAAACCGCGCTTTATACCAACGACATCGGGGCGCCGATGCTTGTGGGAAGTTGGACGGATGACGATTTCGACCCGACGCAGGGCGCCTTCTACTATGGCCGCGTGATCGAGATCCCGACGCCGCGCTGGACAACGTATGATGCCGTCCGCAACGGCCTGCCCCTGTTGAAAGAAGTGCCCGCGACGATCCAGGAACGCGCCTGGACGTCGCCGATCTGGCACACGCCGGCAAAGTGAGGGGGACGACAATGCACAGGGTCCGCCCCGCCATCGCCAGCCTTGCGCTGCTGCTGGCCGCCGCGTCCGGCGCCCATGCGGTCGAGGGCGGCATGGGCGCCTATCTTCTGGGATCGCGGACCACATTTTCCGGGATCGTGCCGGGACCGGGCACATATGTCGGGTTTGACGTGGTGACCTCCGAGGGGTCGGTGCAAGGTCTCTCGCTCGCCGGGTTGCCCATTCGCGCGGACACGAAGATCGACCTGACGTTTGCCAAGCTCAGCGTCACGCAAGTCTTCGACACAACCCTGTGGGGCGGCACCCCTGCCCTCAACATCAACATCCCCTATGTCTTCGACGCGAAACTGTCGTTCATCGGGCAAACACCGCCCATCGACGGCATTCCGATCACCGACACAACCTCGGGGGTGGGCGATGTCACGGTGACCGGTGTGGTTGGCTGGCATCGCGAGAATCTGCATTACAGTGCCGCCTTGTCGGTTTTTGCGCCGACGGGCAGCTACAGTACAGCGACGATAGATGTGGCCAACCGCACCATCGACGCGCTGAACACCGGCAAGAACATCTGGTCGATCCAGCCGGTCTTCGCGATCACCCATCTGGATCCTGCGACGGGGGTGGAGCTTTCGGGTTCGGCCAGTGTGCTGTTCAGCACGCGCAATCAGGCCACCGACTACCAGAACGCACCGGCGGTCAACCTTGAGGCGGCGGTTCTTCAGCACCTGAAGTCCGGCTGGGCCTTCGGCGCGACCGGCTATGCCTACAAGCAGATCGGAGACGACAGCGGCTCTGGCGCCGAGAACACCAAGGCCTTTCTGGGCGCCGACAGCCTGAGCGCCCAGGTGTTCGGTCTTGGACCCATCGTGACCTACGCCGGGGCCAACCTTTTCGGAAACGACGTGAGCTTCCAGTTGAAATACTACAGCGAATTCGGCGCCAAGCGCCGGTTCGAGAGCAACACGCTCTGGCTGAATGCGTCTCTTGCATTCTGAGCGGACCGGTCCCGCGTGGCCCCTGGGGACCGCCCGATCCGGTCGCTAGACCGCGGCGGGATCCGAAGACACATCAACCCTCACCACAACATCCATCGCGATCAAATCGTCGGTTGCACCGGTAAAACTGCCGGTCACCGGCGTCACCTGCGCGATGTTTCGGGCGACGGCGACCGGGATCAGGTTCTGGGATCCGACGCTTCGGTTTGTGGGATCGAAGGCGATCCATCCGGCACCGGGAAGATAGATTTCAACCCAGGCATGGGTCGAGCCGGAGCCCGCAGAGCCCTGAAGGCTTTCTTGCGGATCGGACAGGTAGCCCGAGACGATGCGCGCCCCGAGACCAAGGTGCCGGGCGGCTTCCGCCAGCAGGACCGCAAAGTCCCGGCACGACCCCCACCCCCGATCCAGCGTTTCAGTCGGAGACTGGGTGCCTTCCATCTCGCGACTCTGATAGGAAATCTGCGCAAACACGCCATTGCTGATGTCCTTCAACAGCGACAGCGTGTCGGTCGGATGCGCCATCACAAAACCCGCGACCCACCGGGAAAAGCGGCTTTCCGGATCGCCATATTGCGGGATCGTCAGCGCGCCCAGATCGGTCCATTCCTCGGCGGAATAGGTAAAGGGATACTCTGTGGCCGAGGCAGAGATGGCAAAGACCGGCCACGCCGGCGCACTCAATTCCAGACGTGCGCGGCTTTCGATCACCAGATGATCTGTGGACGCGTCAAAGGTGGCGGTCGCAATGGCGTTGCCGGCGACATCATGCGCCCATGTGACGGTTGCCGCCGGGGTGATGGATACCGCGTGCGAGAACAGCCGCAGCTCCCGCGTTTCGCGCGGGCGCAGCATCAACCGGTGCGGCCCGAGCGAGACCCGGTGGCGATAGCGGTAGGTGGTCGTGTGCAGGATATCGAGATGGGCCACGGTGGGTTCCAATTCGGTTCGGAGACAAAAACGCGCCCGTCCTACGCCGTCAGCGGCGGCGGGTGCCGCCCGGGGTGACGGGCATGGCGTTGCGCCAGACGTTGAGCCCCTTGCAGCGGCGGCAGATGCGCTCTCCGAACCCCTCGCTCCAGAACACGGCCTCGCAGCGCAGGCACTGGCGCTCTCGCGGCACGTCGCCCGAGGCGCGCGCTGGCGCCTTGTCCGGCAGCGCCCTGTCAGCCTTGGGTTTCCTGATCGTCATGTTGCGCCTGTTGTCCGGGCGGTGTCCGTGGACAGTCCGCTGTTCGACGCAGACGGTGTGACTTCGTTCTGCGTGTCCTGGGTGGCCAACACGTCCCGCGCGCTGCGGCTCGATCGGTTTGGCCCCTGCCCGGAATAGAGATGGCGCAACTGGGCTTCCGAAACGCCGTCGGCCTCCATCACCAGACGGATCATCGGGTCGGCCAGCATTTCGTCAACAAAGTAGTCCGACAAGGCCTTGCCCGTCAGCTTGTCCATGGCGCGCGCAAAGTCCAGATCGGCAAGCGAAACGGTCAGGGTTCTGGCCAGTCCGGGATGCGATGTTCTGGGGTGCAGCTTCACCTGCACCGAAGCTTTCCAGGCCTCGGGCTGCAGATGATCCGGTGGCGACACCAATTCTGTCTCGATGGCATACTCTCCCGCGGGAAGCGTTTCTTCAAACCCCGGAACACGGAACGGCCGGGTGAAGATGGCAACGGTCTTGCTGGTCAGGTCTTCCATCGGCGTGGTCCTCCGTGGTTTGGGTTTCGTGGGGTGCGGCGTTGGAAAGCCCGGCGGCAGCGGCGCCTGGCGCACCCACCAGGGGGGGGCGCTGGCACCGCTGCCCGGACAGGCCGTGTACATGGCCGGTGACCGCAGCAAAATGGTCAAGATCCTATTGGTTCAGCACGCAGCGGCCACCTGACAGTTGGAAGTTCCTGTGGCATTCCCACCGGTTCCCGGACCTGTCGATATGGGCGTTGGCGGGCAGTTCCAGCGGAACGCAGCCACCACCCGACCTTGAATAGCCCCGGTCACATTTCCAGCCCGGACCATAGGAGGCATCGCTGAAATAGGCGTTCTCGGGAATGATCACGGCGGTACAAGCGTCGTTCTGTTCGACGTAGCCGCGCTCGCATGTCCAGGGCTGGCCATAGATCGATGCGTTCAGGAAGGCATTGTCGGGCACCACGATGGGCGCACATGCCTCGCCCACGGCCTCGAACCCCCGGTTGCATTTCCAGGATGCGCCATAGGTATCATCCGACAGATAGGCATTGTCCGGCACGACGATTTCCTGACAGGCGTTGTCGACCTTCAGGTACCCGCGCAAACAGCGCCATCCCTGCCCCGAAGCTTCCAGATACCCGCCCTCGGGAACCGCCACCTCGGTGCACATCGCACCGTCGATTTCGCGATACCCGTGCAGGCATTCCCAGCCGTCGCCATAGGTCCGGTTCGTGGCGAAGGCATTCTCGGGGATGTCTATGGGCGTGCACTGATCGCCGTCGATCCGGAAGGTCAGGTCACACTCCCACCCATCGCCATAGCTTTTGGGATGCGCATTCTCGGGCATCGGGGCGCCAAACGATTGTGCAAGGGCCGGAAGCGCGAAAGCGGCGGACGCTGCCAGAACGCAAAAGATCGCCGAACCGCGCGTGGCGCGCCAGAAGGCCGCCGTCCGGTTCCGAACCGGTCGGCCACCCTTGCGCGCCGCAGTTGTCCCGAGCCTACGAGGCATCCAGTTGCAACCCTTCGATACAGGCCTGGGCAAGATCACGGTTCGGAGAGTCCGCCCCAGGGATGGTCGCCCAGCCCGCCGCCATGATCGCATCCCGGCGCTTGAAGGTGGAGGCCGCGCGGATCGTGGCAAGTTGTTCGATCCGGTCGGGATCGGTGCGCGCCTTGTCGAGGCAGACCGGCACCATCGCCGCTATCACCTCGTCACGCGCCATCGCGTTGGCCAGTTTGTCCGCGCTGCCGCCGGTCATCCAGCCGCCCCAGGAAAACCCGCCAACGCCGACGACGACAGCGCCGATCAAGGCGCCGTAGATTCCGGGTTTCAGCCATTCGGGAGTGTTCATTTCAAGTCCTCCGGCGGAGAAAGCGCCGCCTCGCTGTGAGTGTTCTGATTCGTCATTGCCTGATCGCGGCGCAGCGCCGCTTTCAGGTCGTTCTCGGTGGTGGCGCGCATCTCGCTGCGCCCCGCATCTGCGCCCTTGCCTTCCACAAGCAGGTAGGTCGCCGTCCGCCGGTAAGCCTCGAAGCTGAGCCCCTGGAGGAGTTCTTCCTCGACGAGCACCTCGTAGTCGCCGGCGGGCAATACTCCCGCGTGGCCCAGCAGGCCAAACGCGTTGGCAAACGTCACCGTCGATCTTGACGATCGCATGTTCATCCTGGGTCTCCGCAATGTTGGCAGATCCGTCGCTGACACCTGTCTGCACCCCCGGATCACGGCGGCCGTCACTGTCGAACGATCTGTATTCTTCTACATCGGGAACCTTTGCCCGGCGCTGACGCAGGTTAGTCCCGGCCATCAAAATCCGGTTGGCCGGCGGTCAATGCGATCGAGGCGGGAGGGGCCCCGCAGGCGCCCGAAAGGCCGCAACCCTATTTCAACAGGGGCCCGGTCTGATCCAGATAGGCTGGATCGAACTCGGCAAGATCCACCAGCCTGCCGTAGTCGTGAATGGTCACATGGCCCTCGCGGAAGGTCACCAGACCGCTTTCGCGCAACTGCCGCAGGACACGGTTCACATGCACCGCGCTAAGCCCCAGAGTGTCGGCAAGGTGATATTGCGTCAGCGGGCAGTCGAACCCTTCCTTGCTGCCCATGCCCACCAGCGCTAGCCGCGATCCCAGCTCCAGCAGGAAGTGCCCCATACGGGCATCCGCGTCGCGTCGGCCGATCCCGACCAGATGCTCCACCACCATCGCCTCATCCCGCGATGCGGCCCAGAGGATGGCGGTGGCAAGGCGCGGCGTCTGCGCGAATGCCGCCAGCAGATCCTCCGCCAGAACCTCGACGGCCTGGATGTTCACGATAGGCTCGAAACTGTGATCCGAGGTCCGCAGCAGAACGCTCCGCAATCCCAGGAAATCCCCCGGCACCTGGAAATCGACGATCTGGCGCGTGCCGTCCGGCTGGATCTTGTAGGAACAGACCCACCCCGACGACAGGATATAGGCGGCTTGTGCCGACTGGCCCTGATGCACCATATCCCGCCCCGCCACAAAGGAACGGCGACGCTGGTGCAAGCCGTCCAGCACGGCCAGTTCAACCTCGGACAAGGCAACGAAGGCCGAAAGCTTGCGCGTGAGGGGGCTTTTCTCGACTGGTGTCATGGATCCTCCAGTCCAAAATGCGGTCCGCGCGCCGAAATCGGCCCGGAGACTGCTCTCGATCAGTCCAGCATAGACCATTTCCTGCAAGAAGTACCCATACGCAGCACCGCATCCGATGCCCCGGATCACGTTGTGATGAAGGGAAAACCAAGATGATCACGGCGAACGAGCACGCAGGTCAGGCTGCCCTTTCGATCTGCGAGGCGCTTCTGCTTGCCCTGAACGATCACGGGGTTCTGCCGGAGCATGAGATCGTGGGAGTTCTGCGGGATGCTGCGGCAACCCACGAGAACGCCACCGGGACTGAGACCGAGATGGCGCGGCACCGGGCCGTTGTGGCCCTGATCAACGCAATCATCGACGGTGGCAACTCGATTGGGCGCGCGTGACGCCCCCTGAACCAAAGCTGCCGGCAAGCGGCGGGCCAACCCGCATTGAAACCAACGGACAACGGAAGGAAAACCCATGTCAAAAGGCGACAGGAAACGCAGCAACCGCGAAGTGAAAAAACCCAAGAAGACCAAGGAAAAGGTCGCGGCAACCGCCGATTTCGCCAAGGGAAAGACGGCGGTCAGTATCGGGGTCAAGAAAAAACCATAACTCCGGTAGGTGGCGCAATCGGCCCGCAGAATGCAGTCCAGCGCCATCAGGGTGTTGGGGCAAGACATCCGCCGCACCGAAATATATCTGTCCGGACGAAGGGCGCTGCTGGGCTGGAGCGTGAGGTTTGCGCGGCATCAACCTTCAGTTCTGGGCGCGCGCCGTGAAATGCGCCCCGCCCCGCTTGTTCCGTGTTCCAAACGCGTTTGCGGGTTGGGGCGCGACGTGCGCTGACGCGCCGTTACCACGGCAACAGCCATGGGGCTACAACAGATACTGACCTGCTGGCGTTATTGAATGTCGGCTTGCCGATCGGGGTCCCGTTCCAGTCGCGGGGGGCATCTTCCTGACCGCGACGCTGAAAGTTGCAACCCGTCGGTTAGCGATGCCGCAGCATAAGCCCCGCCTATTCGCGTGGCCGGTGAGCCGTTTGCCATCTGCGCGGGCCTCCAACAGGCTGCGATGACCTACACGCCTGTCTGCGCCGATTTGGCTTTTCCAGACCATTCCGCGCGAACTGGGTACACCGGGTATCAGGGTTGCCCTGACGGTCGGCACGGTCTTCACGGCAGTTCTGACCCCACTGGCCTTGCGAAAGCGCAGACCCGCGTCTGATGCCAGAACATGCGATGCGGGCTAGAGGTTCCTGGGGGTGTTGAAGGCAGGGGCTGTGCGCCCTCAAACCCGGCCGCAGATCAAGCCCCTAGGATGCAATCGCCACAACCGAAGCCTCGCCCTCTCCCTTGTTGCGCGTGTAGCGCATACTGTCGCCGCGATATTCGATGATCTCGCAATCGAGACCGAGATCCTCGCCATCCAGGGACGCAGTTCGGCAGAAATACCCATCTTCCCAATACCACTGCCCGGACAACTTGCCGGTCCCGGCCTGCCCCGTGATCCGGCCATCCGCGTGGATGACAAACCTGAGCCCGTCGCCAACCAGTTCCCGGTCGGCAAATCGTTTCAGAAACGCTGTCCGGGACAGCAGCCGTTGCCAATTTGGATTTGGAGATGTCATGGCTTTATCCTAGCGGGCACGGCCGGGCTTCACCAGCCAATTGCTGCCCGGCGCAACCGGTGGCACGAAATACCCCGCTGCGCTGCAAGTCACCCGGTGCCGCCTATCGCGATCCGGAAGGCATCGCATTGACAGCGATCCTCTGTACGACCGTCCAAGGGGAACATCAGCGTCCGGCCCGATACCGTAGACCCGATTGCGTGACGATCGCGTCAAGGCGAATGTCGTGCGGCTGTGGATAGATCGTCGGCAGCAGTGCTGCATCCAGGCCGACGCCCACGACGAAGGGCCGGGGCGACAGGGCCGCCAGCGTGCGGTCGAAGTATCCCCCGCCATAGCCGAGGCGATAGCCCTCTTGGTCCCAGCCGACAAGCGGGGCGAGGACGAACTCCGGGGTCTCCTTCTCTGCGCCGGGGGCAGGCACCGGGATGTTCCAGTGTCCGCGGACCATCGGCGCACCGGGTTGCCAGCGGCGAAAGACCAACGGTGCGGCACGGGTTTCCACCACCGGCAGCGCCGTGGCGGCTCCCGCTGCGTGCTGGTCGCCAAGCCAGCCGCGCAGGTCTGGCTCCGACTGGATCGGCCAATAGCCTGACACCACCCGGCCGGCGACCGGGCCGACTTGGACGTCAATCAGCGAGTCGAGGGCGCGCGCGAGGGCATCGGCCAGCGTGGCCCGCCCGGCCACCGGCAAGGCCGCCCGGGCGGCCAGCAACCGCCGCCGTTCGGAGGTGCGCCAGCGGGCAACGTCCCGGGCCTGTTGCGGATCGACGCCCAGGGGGTCGAAATAGGCTGGGTCGATCTCGTGCGCGAGACAGGGCGGCGAGGCGTAGGATTTGTGCCTGGCAGTCGCCATTTTGGAGCCTTTCCAACCATGTGGGGTCACCTTCCGGGCTACGCCACTTAATAGGTATTGTAAATACTTATTGGTTTGGCGCGGCAGACCCGCCGTGCGGGGAACAAGACAATGCCCGCAAGACCACCGGGCAAAGTCACGCCCCCCGGATCGTTGCTGTCGACGGCCAAGAGCACCCATGGCGTGATCCGCCGGCAGTCAGTCGGGATGGCGCACGTCCCCCCTGCGCAGCAACGCCATCTGAATGTCGAACAGCCGCAAGCCTTCGTCCACGATCGGAAAACTCCGGGTGCCCAACGTCCAGCGGATGGCCACGCCCTGTACCAGCGATGTGAGCAGGATGGCCACATCCGCAGCCGCCACATCATCGCGCAAGGCGCCCGAATCCTGAAGCCCGGCGACGGCCTTGATCTGCCGTTTTTGGAACGAAGCGAGCAGACCCGCGAACACATCGCGCAGATCGGGATTGTCCAGGGTCAACTCGCGAGAGAACAGGATCGATGGCAAGGCCGGGGTTGCCCGGATCGCGGAAAGCTGTGCGGCAATCAGGGCCCGCAATCGCGCCTCGGGATCACGGGCGCCGGCTTCGGCTTCGTCCCAATCCGCAGTGAGACGCGTGGCGACATGTTCGGCAACGGCCAGCCACAATGCGCCTTTGGTCGGGAAATGCCGGAAGATGGCTGGCTGGCTGATCCCGATCATCCGCGCCAGGTCCGTCGTGCTCATGCGGTCGGGCCCGATCTCGAAGGCCAGTTTCAAGACCTGCGAAACGATCTGCGCCTTGCGATCCTCTGCACTGCGGCGTTGCGGCATGACATCCCCTATTGTTAGTGAGCACTAACTAACTTATTGTCGCTCCCGACGCAACACGCGTTTCCGAGTCGCCCAGATGCGGGCCCCCGACAGAAAGGACCGACAATGCCCACCCCGACCGGCTATTCCAGACCCCAGATCGCGCTGCACTGGATCGTCTTTGCCCTGATCGCACAGCAATACCTGCTTCATGATGCAATCGCTTCGGCCTGGGATCGTATCCTGGACGGGGCCGAAGTGGCGTTCAATCCGCTGGTTCTGGCCCATGTGGCGGGCGGGGCGTTGGTGCTCTTGCTGACGCTGTGGCGCCTTGGCCTGCGCCGCCGCCATGGAGTCCCGGCCCCGATCGAAGGCAGCGGGCTGCAGCACATGATCGCCAAGCTTACCCATGTCGGCCTTTATGCACTGATGATCCTGATGCCGATCAGCGGCTCGGTCGCCTGGTTCGGCGGCGTCGAAGCGGCCGCCGAAGGGCATGAGGTTCTCAAGGTCGCCCTGCTGGCGCTGATCGTCCTGCACGTCGTGGGCGCGCTCTATCACCAGTTCGTGCTGCGCGACGGTACGCTGGCGCGCATGCGCCACACCGGGAACTGAGACCGATGCGTCTCGGGCCGCTGCTTGCCTTGCCGCCCATCGCGCTGGGGGCCGCCGCCGCCGCGTGGATGATCACGACGGCGCCCGGCCCCGCGCAGGTGGCGGCCACCGGGACCGGGTTGCCCGTTCAGGTGATGACCCTCGCGCCCGAGACCATCCGACCGATCGCCACCGCCTGGGGCAACCTGCGCGCCGCTGAAACCTGGGTCGCGGTGGCCGAGGTCCAGGGCGCGGTGATCTGGCATCACCCCGACCTTGAGCCGGGGCGCGTGATCCCCGCAGGCACCGAGGTGTTGCGGATCGACCCCGCGGATTACAATCTGGCCCTTGCCCAGGCAGAGGCCGACCTTGCCTCGCTGGAGGCCGAACTTGCCCAGTTGACCGCAGAGGCGGACAACACGCGACGAATCCTGGCACTGGAACGCGACCGGCTGACGCTGGCGGAAACGGATCTTGGCCGCATCCGCCGACTGGCCGAACAAGGCAGTACATCACAGTCCCGTGCCGATGAGGCGGAGCGGGCCACGCTGCTGGCGCGCCGCACGGTCGCCGAACTGGAAAACGCCCTGGGGCTGATCCCGTCGCGGGAGGCACGCATCGCAGCACAGATCAAGCGGACAGAGGCCGCGATCCTCGGCGCGCATCGCGCGATTGGCCAGACGACATTGACCGCCCCCTTCGATCTGCGCGTGACCGAGGTCGCTGCGGAACGATTCCAGACCGTGGCCCCCGGACAGATCGTCATTCGCGGCAGCGGGATCTCGTCGGTCGAGGTCGTCGCGCACCTGCCGCTGGACGCATTCCGTCGACTGATCGGCGACAGCCCGGGGGATGTGAGCCTGCTCGAAATGATGCGCCAGGGTCCGGGCGTACGGCTGGAGGCGACGCTCAGTCCCCTGGCGGATCCTGCTCAGGTCTGGGCCGCGCGGGTTTCGCGTGTCGAGGGCGTTCTGGATGCACGGGCGCGCACCGTCCCGGTCGTCGTGACGGTCGACGATCCCTACCGGGATGCGGACCCACCCCATCGGTTGCCGCTGGTGCCCAACATGCAGGTTTCAGTCACACTCACCGGCGCCCCCCTGCCCGAGGTTCTGGCCATCCCCGAGGCGGCGTTTCATGCCGGCATGGTCCGCGTTGTGGGCGATGGCAACAAGCTGGATCTGCGTGAAGTCACCCAGGCCTTCGCTCAGGATGGCCGCGTGGTGATTGCCGAAGGGCTGGTCGCGGGCGACCGTGTGGTCGTGGACGACATCGCCCCGGCGATCCCCGGACTCACGCTGACGCCCGTCGAGGTCGGAAAATGATCCGCTGGTTCGCCGGCCACCCGACGGCGGCCAACCTTCTGCTTTTGCTGTTTCTCGCGGCGGGCGCCTTCACCGCTCCGGGACTGCTGCGAGAGACGTTTCCCGATTTCCGCGCCGTCGAAGCCGAGATCACCGTGCCCTATCGTGGTGCTGCGGCCGAGGATGTGGAAAGCGCGATCTGCGCGCCGCTGTGGGACGCGGTCCAGGTGGTCGAAGGCCTGGAAACACTGACCTGTACCGCGCAAACGGGCCGCGCCCGGGCCGTCGCCACCATGGCGCCGGGCAATGATCCGCTCCGTTTCGTCAATACGCTGCGTACCGAAGTGGCCGCGATCAACAGCTTTCCCGACCGGACCGATCCCGCCATCGTGCGCGAATTGCACCGCTCGGACCCGGTAACATCGGTCGCCGTGTCGGGCGATCTGCCGCTGCCGGAACTCGACCTCTATGCCGAGGCCCTGTCAAACCGCTTGATCGCCCTGCCGGGCGTTGCCGGCGTCACCCGCTCCGGTCTCGGCACCCGCACGATCCGGATCAGCGCCCGCGCTGCCGTGCTTGAGGGTCATGGGCTGACCCCCGTCGGGCTGGCCGCCACCATCGCCAGCCAGAACATCGACCTGCCTGTCGGCACGCTGGAGGGCACGGGGGCTGATCTGACCCTGCGGCTCACGGCCGAGCGCAACACGGTGATGGGTCTGGCACGGATTCCGGTTCTCGTGCTCGCAGACGGTGCCACACTGACGCTTGGCGACGTGGCCGTGATCGACGAACGATTTGAGCCGCTCTACGACCGGGTCGCGGTCGATGGCACACCGGCGATCCTGATCGACGTCGCAAAGGCGCTGGACGCCGATGCCTTGCGGGTGCTCGATGCGGTTTCGGAACTCGTGGACGCAGAGACAGCGCGCCTGCCCGACCGCCTGCGGGTCGAGGTCGTGCAGGATGTCACCTCGATCATTCGTGACCGGTTGGTGATGCTGGTCCAGAACGGCGTGATGGGGCTGGTGCTGGTGGTTGTGGTCCTGAGCCTGTTCTTCCGTCCGGGATTTGCCGTCTGGGCCGCGATGGGCCTGCCGGTCGCCTTCGCGGGCGCCTTCCTGTGGATGGGGCTGACCGGGCTGAGCCTGAACATGATGACGCTGGTGGCGCTTTTGATGGCGATCGGAATCGTGATGGACGATTCCATCGTGATTGCCGAATCCATTGCCGTGGAAACCGCGAAGGGCGTCACGCTGGAAAACGTGGTTGCCGGGGTCGGGGTGGTGGCGCCCGGTGTCGTGGCCTCCTTCCTGACAACGCTCGCCGTGTTCCTGCCGCTGGCATTCCTGGCCGGCGAACTGGGCGCGGTCCTTGAGGTTCTGCCGGTCGTGCTTCTGGCGGCGCTGGCGGCTTCGCTGGTCGAGGCCTTCCTGATCCTGCCCCATCATCTGAAAGGCAGTCTGCGCGTCGCCCCCCCATCGCGCGTGCGACAGCGCGTTGACGCGGCCTTCGACGTCCTGCGCGAGCGCGGCATCGGGCGTCTCGCGGATAGGGCGATCCGCGCACGCTGGCTGGTCGCCGGACTGGCCATCGGTGCGCTGATCGCGACGGTTGGCACTTTGGGGGGCGGCATCGTCAAACGCGAAGCGATGCCCGAGATCGACGGGGACGTGCTGGAGGCGCGCATCCTGATGCCGGCGGGCACGCCCCTCGCACGCACGGCAGAAGCCGTTTCGCAGGTCGAGGCCGCGCTCGACCGGGTCAACACGCAGCTTGCACCGGAGCAACCCGAGGGGCAGCCCCTGGTCATCCGGCGGATCACACGCCTGGGCCGCAACCTGTCGGCGGGCGAAAACGGCGCACATGTCGGCACCGTGGCCGTGGACCTTCTGGGGGCCGAGATCCGCACGAGCACGCTGGACGAGATCGTGGCGCTGTGGCGGGCCGAGATCGGTCCCCTTCCCGGCGTCACCTCGCTGATCCTGGTCGAACCCGGCATCGGGCCGCAGGGCATCGCGGTCGAATTGCGCCTGACGCATCCCGACCTGGACACGCTGCAAGCCGCCGGACGCGCGACCCTTGCGGAACTTGAAACCTACGCCGGGGTGCGCAACGCGATCCTTGACCTGCGTCCCGGTGCGGGCGAACTGCGGCTGACGCTGGCACCCGGCGCCGAAGCCCTGGGCCTGACGGCCGCCGACGTTGCCGCGCAGTTGCCTGCGGCCTTCCTCGGGTCCGAGCTTGCCGAAGTCCGACGCGGTGACATGGCCTGGGACATCGAACTGCTGCTGGCCGAGGCTGACCGGGAGACGCGCGCCGACCTGAGCGATTTCGAGATTGCCCTGCCCGGCGGCGGCACCGCGCCGGTTTCCACCATCGCGACCATCGAAGAAGGGCGTGGCTGGGGCACGATCACGCGCCGCAACGGGTTGCGGACCTTGACCGTCTCGGCAGACGTCGACGGACGGATCGGGAATGCCGACGCGATCACGGCACAAATGTCCGAAAGTTCCCTGCCCGACCTCGCCGCCGCGACTCCGGGCCTGACGTTCGAGGTTGCCGGACAGGCCGCGAATTCGGCCGAGACCGTCGCGTCGATCCTTAGGGGGTTCCTGATCGGGTTGGTGGGGATATTCATCGTCCTGAGCTTCCAGTTCCGGAGTTACGTCGAACCTCTGATCGTCATGCTGACGATCCCCTTGGCGTTTCTCGGGGTGATCTGGGGGCATATGGCGATGGGCTATAACATCTCGATGCCGTCCCTGGTCGGCGCGGCCTCGCTTGCCGGGATCGTGGTGAACAACGCCATCCTGCTGGTCGGGGTCATCAAGACACGACAGGCCCAGGGACAGACCGCGGCACAGGCCGCAGGCGATGCCGTCCGCGTCCGCTTTCGTCCGATCTTCATCTCGGCCTCGACCACCATCATCGGAATGGCCCCGCTCCTGTTTGAAACCTCCACGCAAGCGCAGACGCTCAAGCCACTGGTCATTTCCGTGGTGTTCGGACTGCTGGCCTCGACGGTGCTGATCCTTCTGGTGCTGCCGTCCTTCTATGCAATCCTTGCCGACCTGGGCCTGAACAAGAAGGATGAGTGAGCTGTTGGACACCGCCGGGCCGGATGGGGCCTTGCAGCTTCGAAAGGCGCATCTTTCCAATGGGGATATCGGCGCTGTCCAGAAGGTGACGGCCGGTTGCGCGCCCTGGACACCCGCGGTCCTTGAAGCGGCCGCGCGACTTGTCCGCGTCGGGCCTCGGGTCAATGCGTCTATTCGTTTTGCCAGTGGACCTTGGTGACGAACACGTATCCGGCGCCATAGACGGTCCGGATCATTTTTGGGGACTTTGGATCATCGCCAAGCTTGCGCCGCAGGCGCGAAATTCGTGCATCGATGCTTCTGTCGTAAGGGTCCAGATCGTCCGGGCTGCCGATATCCAGCAGTTTCGATCGGCTCAGCACGCGTCCCGACAAGGTCAGGAATGTCTCCAGCAAGGCCGCTTCTGCCGAACTGAGGTTCTCGGTGTTGCCGTCCGGGTCGCACAGCGTACAGGACGAAAAGTCCGCGACCCACCCGTCAAACTCGGCAACCTTGGGGCCATGCGATTGCGGCTTGGCGGCGGATTGCGCCTGCCCCCGTCTCAGAACGGCGCGGACACGGGCCACCATCTCACGCGGCTCGAAGGGTTTGACGATATAGTCATCCGCTCCCAGCTCCAGCCCGACAATCTTGTCGGTTGAGTCGCCCCGGCCCGTCACGATGATCGCCGGAATCCCGCGGCGTTTCACGCTGTCTGAAATCATCGTCAGCCCGTCACCGTCCGGCAGGCTCAGATCGATCAGCATCAAATCCGGTGCGGTCTTCTGCAGGGCTTTTTCAAAATCACTGCGCAGCCGGAAGTGCTGGGTCTTGTATCCGACCCCTTCAAGGGCGCGCCGCATGATCCGCGCCATCTCGGTCTCGTCTTCGAGGATGTAAATCAGTTGGCTCATTGTGCCCCGGACCCATCCATCACGTCGCTGTTTTTCTGAAGGGATGACAGAACGTTGGCCAGATCGCGCTTTTCAAAGGGTTTCGCCAGGAACGGATAGGCGCCCGGCTTGCCGAGATCCTTGAGCGACGCACACTGACCGCTCATCAGAACGATGCCAAGGCGCGGGGCTTCGCGGCTGAGACATTCGGCCAGGGCGATCCCATCCATATCGCCGGGCATCGAGATGTCGCTCAGCATCAGCTTGATCTCGGGCACCGAGCGAAACAGCTCAAGGGCCACCGCCGCATCTTCGGCTTCGATCAGGGGATATCCAAGTTCGATCAGATGGCGGCGAACGACGGTTCGAACAGCTTCGTCATCTTCCACCAGCAGGACCAGCGGGTTTTCGGAACTGTCTTCGGCGTCCGATTGCCCGGAACCGGACGCGCCAGCCTCGTCCTTGGTATCCTCTTCGGCGATGGGGAGCAGGATGGAAAACGTCGTGCCCACGCCGGGTTCACTGACCACCGAGATGGTCCCGTTCGCCTCTCGCACAAACCCGAAGACCATCGACAGGCCAAGCCCGGTGCCCCCACTGTTTCCCTTCGAGGTGTAGAAAGGCTCGAAGACGCGCTCTTGCGCTTCTTTCGAGATGCCGACGCCATCATCCGTAACGCTGATCTTGAGATACGGTCCTGCTGGCAGCTTGTTCAGTTCGGCCTCGCTTGGGCCCAGGTCCTCGGGCTCGACCGTGATGGTGATGCAGCCCTGATGACCGATTGCCTCGCGCGCGTTCATGAAGAGGTTGAGCAGCGCCATCTCAAGCTGTGCCGGATCGACCATCGCGGGCCGGTTGCTGGCGTCGTCCGAAAAGACAATGTTGACGTCGCGCGGAAATGTCGACTGCAGCAGTTCGATCATTCCCGAGATCAGAGTGTCGACATGCACGGCGCTCGGATGCGCCGGTTCGCTTTTTGCAAGCGACAGCAATCTGCGCGTCAGGTCGCTGCCGCGACGGGCCGCGGCAATCGCCGGATCAAGGTATTCGTCGCGCAGGGTCTTGTCTGACAGCCGTTCCTTCAGGGGAATGAGATTGCCGAGGATGATTGCCAGGACATTGTTGAAGTCATGGGATATCCCGCTGGACATCCGACCGAGGGCGTCCATTTTCTGCGATTGCAGCAACGCGGCGTTGGCAAACTTGAGCTTGGTGACATCCAGCGACAACAGGTAGAATCCGACAACCTCGCCGTCGGATGGACTATCGGGGCGCAGATAGGTCCGGATCTCGCGTTTCTGACCGTTTGGAAGGGTGATTTCCATTTCGAAATCCACCACGTTGCCGCGGCGCGCATGTTCGAAGAACCGTGACGAGCGTTCGTGGGTTTGGGGGTGAAGAATATCCTTGCAGGGCTTGCCGATCAGCTGCGAGGGATCACGGCCATAGGCGCGCGCGAAACGCTTGTTGGCATACAGAATGTTCATGCCACGGTCGATGTGAGCAATCCCGGCGGGAACCTCATCCGCGATCAGTTGAAGCCGCGACTCGCTCAGCCGCAGTTGCGCGGTCCGTTTCTCGACCCTTTGTTCCAGAACTTTCTCGCGGTTCTTGTCTTCGGTGATATCGGTATAGACCGTCACGAAACCGCCCGTCGGCAGCGGAGAGCCGACGACCCGCAGCGTCTTGCCGTTCATCGAAACGCGTTCGAAATTGTGCGGCTTGAACGCCCGCGCCTGCTCCACCCGCTCTGCGACCTGTGCGTCGACATCGCCGGGGCCGTATTCTCCGCACTCGGCGTTGTGCCGGATGAAGCTTTGAAAATCCGCGCCTTCGAACGCCAGCGCCTCGGGGAACCCCAACAAGTCCAGAAAGCGCTTGTTCCAACTGACAAGCTTGAGGTTGCTGTCGAAGATCGTCAGCCCCTGCGCCATGTGATCCAGGCTCTCCCGGATCAGGTTTTCGACCGCCAACCTATTGGTTTCCTTGCTCATATCAAGTGCTCTCGTGGGAGTGGAAGCGTCGGGGGAAGCGAATTTCAAACTGCAACTGTCACAAACTTTAGCGCCAAACCCGGCATCCAGCCAGATGGCAGTACAATTGCGTACATTTGGCTGAAACTTCGACAACATCTGCATGGCACACACTCCCCAACCTGACGTTTGGGAGGAATCACAATGCATAACGCGACCATCTACGAGCATGGTTTGGGCATGACACCGGCCAACTACGTCGCGCTGTCTCCGCTGAGCTTCATCGAGCGTACTGCTTCGATCTATCCTGATTATCCGGCGGTGGTTTATGGCGACGTGCGCCGCGACTGGCAGACCACCTATCACCGCTGCCGCCAACTGGCCGGCGCCTTGTCTGCACGCGGTGTGGGCGTGGGCGACACCGTCACGGTGGTTGCCGCCAATATCCCGGAAATGTTCGAAGCGCATTTTGGCGTACCGATGTCCGGCGCGGTGTTGAACACTGTCAACACACGGCTTGATTCCGAAGCGATTGCCTTCATCCTGAACCACGCCGAAACCAAGGTTCTTCTGGTCGATGTGGAATTTTCCGATGTCGTCGACCGCGCCGTCAAGATGTCCGGCCGCGACAACATCCTGGTGGTGGATATCGAGGATGCCACGTTTGACGGCGGGTCGCGGGTCGGCGCGCTTACCTACGAAGAACTGCTGTCCGAGGGCGACCCCGCTTTCGAATGGTCCCTGCCCGGCAACGAGTGGGACGCCATCAGCCTGAACTACACGTCGGGCACCACCGGTGATCCCAAGGGTGTGGTGTATCACCACCGCGGCGCGATGCTGAACGCGACCTCCAATATCGTCACCTGGGGTATGCCCCAGCATTCGCGGTATCTTTGGACGCTGCCGATGTTCCATTGCAATGGCTGGTGTTTCCCCTGGACCATCGCGGCGAACGCGGGCGTGTGCCTGTGCCTGCGTGCCGTGCGTGCCGAGCCGATCTACCAGTTGATCCGCGAGGAGAAAGCGACCCATTTCTGCGGTGCGCCGATCGTCCTGAACATGCTGGCCAACGCGCCGGACGCGCTCAAGGATTTCTCGCACGAGGTCAAGGTCATGACCGCCGGTGCCTCGCCGCCCGCCGCCGTGATCGAAAAAATGGAAGCCATGGGCATCGAGGTCACCCACGTCTACGGCCTGACCGAGACCTACGGGCCGTCGGTTGTCTGTGCCTGGAAAGACGAGTGGAACGGCCTGAACGCCGAAGCCAAGGCCAAGCTGAAATCGCGCCAGGGCGTGAAGAACCTGGCCCTTGACGGCTTGATGGTCGCCGACCCCGACAGCCTGAAGCCCGTGCCCCATGACGGCGAAACGCTGGGCGAGATCTTCATGCGCGGCAACAACGTGATGCGTGGCTACCTCAAGAACCCCAGCGCCACGCAGAAGTCGTTCAACGGCGGCTGGTTTGCTTCGGGCGACCTTGGCGTGATGCACCCCGACGGGTTCGTCGAACTCAAGGACCGGTCCAAGGACATCATCATTTCAGGCGGCGAGAACATCTCGTCGGTCGAAATCGAAGACGTGCTCTACAAGCATCCCGCAATTCTGGAGACCGCGGTTGTGGCGCGCCCGGACGACAAATGGGGCGAAACACCTTGCGCCTTTGTCACCATCAAGCCCGGTGCAACCCTGGACGAGGCCGAAGTGATCGCCTTCTGCCGTCAGAACATGGCGACGTTCAAGGCTCCCAAGACCGTGGTGTTTGGGGAGCTGCCAAAGACGTCGACCGGCAAGATCCAGAAGTTCCTTCTTCGGGATCGCGCCCGCGCGCTCTGAAACAGAACCTCCCTGAACTGGGTGGAGTGTTTTCTCCCATTCGCTCCACCCATTTTTTTCAGAAAGAGAAACGATGACAAGCACGGCCCAATATATTCTTGAGACCGACAGCCTTTCCAAGGATTTCAAAGGCTTTACCGCGGTTGATAATGTGAATCTCAAGGTCAAGCGCCATGACATTCACGCCCTCATCGGCCCGAACGGTGCGGGAAAAACCACGGTCTTCAACCTGCTGACCAAGTTTCTGGTTCCGACACGCGGGACGATCAAGGTCAATGGTGCCGACATCACCTCCTCCAAACCCGCCGAGATTTCGCGCATGGGCGTGATCCGGTCGTTCCAGATCTCGGCCGTCTTTCCTCATATGACAGCGCGTGAAAACGTGCGTGTGGCCCTGCAGCGCAAGCTGGGAACCTCGTTCCATTTCTGGAAGCCGTTGTCGTCGCTGAACAAGCTGAATGACCGCGCTGACGAGTTGCTGCACATGGTGGGGCTGGAGCGTTTCACCGACTCGATCGTGGGAGACATGCCCTATGGCCGCAAACGCGCGCTGGAGATCGCGACGACGCTCGCCCTCGAACCCGAATTGATGCTGTTGGACGAACCGACCCAGGGCATGGGCCGCGAAGACGTGGAACGCATCACTGAACTCATCCGCAAAGTGTCGAAGGATCGCACGATCCTGATGGTCGAACACAACCTTGGCGTTGTGTCCACATTGTGTGACCGCATCACTGTTCTGCAACGCGGCGCCGTCCTGACCGAAGGAAACTACGAAGAAGTGTCGTCCGACGCGCGGGTCAAAGAAGCCTACATGGGGAAAGCGGCATGAACGTCTCTGTCCAGAACAACGAGATCGGCGGCCAGCACGCGTCCGAACTTATCGAAGAACTGCGCATCACCGACCTGCACGCCTTCTATGGCGAAGGTCATGCACTGCACGGCATCGATCTGACCGTGCACCAGGGCGAGTTGGTCACCCTTCTGGGCCGCAACGGATCGGGCCGCACCACCACGCTTCGCTCGGTTGTTGGTCTGATCGGCCATCGCACCGGTTCCATCGTTCTCAAGGGCGAGGAAGTCATCAATTCGCAGCCGCACACGATTGCGCGGCTTGGCGTCGGCTATTGCCCGGAAGAACGCGGCATTTTCTCAAGCCTGAACGTCGAGGAAAACCTGATGTTGCCACCCGCCATCGCGCCGGGCGGGATGTCGGTTGAAGAACTCTACGAGATGTTCCCCAACCTTGCCGAACGCCGCAAGAGTATGGGCACACGGCTGTCGGGTGGCGAACAGCAGATGCTGGCCATGGCCCGCATCTTGCGCACCGGCGCAACGCTTCTGCTGCTGGACGAAATCACCGAAGGGCTGGCCCCGGTGATCGTCGACAAGCTGGCCGAGATCCTGATCGAGCTGAAAAAGCGCGGCTACACCGTCGTACTGGTCGAACAGAACTTCCGCTTCGCCGCACCGCTCGCGGACCGGCATTTCATCATGGACCACGGCCATATCGTCGAGACCGTCGCAAAGGACGAACTCGAAACAAAGGCGCATGTCTTCGACCAATACCTGAGCGTTTGAACCATCACCCCAAGGAGGAATAATATGAACATTCTCACCAAACTCGCCGTTGGCGCGTCCGCGACCGCGATGATCGCGTCGGCGGCTGCCGCCGAAGTCAGCGATGGCAAGGTCAAGATCGGCGTTCTGACCGATATGTCCAGCACCTACTCGGACCTGGCCGGCAATGGCGCCGTCGTTGCCGCAGAAATGGCGATTGCGGATTTCGGTGGCACGGTTGCCGGTGCGCCGATCGAACTGATCTCTGCCGATCACCAGAACAAGGCTGACATCGCGGCCAACAAGGCGCGCCAGTGGGGTGACAGCGAAGAAGTCGACGTGTTCGCCGAACTGGTGACGACCTCGGTGGCCCTCGCGGTCTTCGAGATTGCAAAGCAGCAGAACAAGATCGCCCTCGTCTCGGGTGCCGCGTCTTCGCCGCTGACAAGCGATGCCTGCATCCCGACCGGCCTTCACTGGACCTACAACACCCGCGCTTTGGCCGTTGGTACCGGGTCTGCCGTGGTCAAGGAAGGTGGCGACACCTGGTATTTCCTGACCGCCGACTACGCATTCGGTGAAAGCCTCGAGCGTGACGTGGCTGCCGTTGTCGAAGCAGAAGGTGGCCAGGTTCTGGGGTCGATCAAGCACCCGTTCCCGTCGTCGGACTTCTCGTCGTTCGTTCTGCAGGCTCAGGCATCGGGCGCCAAGGTTGTCGGCCTTGCCAATGCGGGCGCGGACACCGTGAACGCGATCAAGGCCGCAAACGAATTCGGCCTGGTTGCCGCCGGTCAGTCCATTGCGGCGCTGTTGACCTTCATCACCGACATCCACGCGCTTGGCCTGGAAACCGCGCAGGGCATTCAGCTGACGACCGGCTTCTACTGGAACCTGAACGACGAAACCCGGGCCTGGTCCGCGCGCTTCAACGAGCAGACCGGCACCATGCCGACGATGGTTCAGGCCGGCGTCTATTCGTCTGTCATGCACTATCTGAAAGCCGTGGAAGCCGCTGGTACGGATGACACCGATACGGTTCTGGCAAAAATGCGCGAGATGCCGGTCAACGATTTCTTCGCCACCAACGGTCAGGTCCGCAGCGATGGACGCATGGTGCACGACATGTACCTTGCCCGCGTGAAATCCCCCGCCGAAAGCACCGGCCCGTGGGACTACTATGACATCGTTCGCACGATCCCCGGCGAAGAGGCCTTTGGCCCGCTGTCGGAAAGCAACTGCCCGACCAAGTAAGACCATACTTCGCCCGGGTTTCACCGCCCGGGCGACCCTCCCCATAATCAAGAGACAGGACGCCGCGAGATGCTCACCGACCTTCTTGGAATTCCGCCACAAGTGTTGTTCGGCCAACTGCTGCTGGGCTTGATCAACGGCGCATTTTACGCCGTGCTGTCACTTGGTCTCGCGGTTATTTTCGGACTATTGAATATCGTCAACTTCGCCCACGGCGCGCTTTACATGCTCGGGGCGTTCACGACCTTCTTCCTTGCGAAGTACATCGGCGTTGGCTACTGGGGCGCGCTGATCCTGGCGCCGTTGATCGTTGGAGCCCTGGGCATCCTGATCGAACGGTTCCTATTGCGGCGCCTGACAGGGGTCGATCACCTTTATGGCTTGCTGCTGACATTCGGCCTGGCGCTTGTGATCGAGGGCGTCTTTGTCAAGATGTTCGGGGCATCCGGCATCCCCTACCCCACGCCAGAGGCCCTCAAGGGCGGTGTCAATCTCGGGTTCATGTTCCTGCCGTACTACCGCGCCTGGGTTGTCGTAGCGTCGCTGATTGTCTGCGTTGCCACCTGGGCCCTGTTTGAACGCACGAAGATCGGTGCATATCTGCGCGCGGGCACCGAAAACCCGCAGCTGTTGCAGGCCTTCGGGGTGAACGTGCCGATCCTGACCACGCTTGCCTACGGTTACGGCGTTGCCTTGGCGGCCTTTGCCGGCGTACTGGCCGCCCCAATCACCCAGGTCAGCCCGCTGATGGGATCCAACCTGATCATCGTGGTGTTCGCGGTTGTTGTGATTGGCGGCATGGGGTCGATCGTTGGCGCGGTCGTGACCGGGCTGGCCATGGGCGTCGTCGAAGGTCTGACCAAGGTCTTCTGGCCCGAAGCCTCTGCCACCGTGATCTTCCTTGTAATGGCCATCGTGCTGGTTCTGCGACCTGCAGGCCTGTTTGGCAAAACTGCGTGAGGTGCATGAGATGAATACGAAAGTTGGATACGGTATCGCCCTGGCACTGCTGCTGGTCGCGCCGTTCTTGATCTACCCCGTCTTCCTGATGAAGCTTCTGTGCTTCGCGCTGTTCGCCTGTGCCTTCAACCTGATCCTGGGATACGGCGGACTGCTGAGCTTTGGTCATGCCGCGTTCTTTGGTGGGGCGGCCTATATCACCGGCCACGCAATCAAGATCTGGGGCCTGCCCACGGAACTTGGCCTGCTGGTCGGGGCCGGCTCGGCGGCCGCGCTTGGCTATCTGATCGGCCTGCTGGCGATCCGCCGTCAGGGGATCTACTTCGCAATGATCACGCTGGCGCTGGCGCAGATGGTGTATTTCATCTTCACAAGTGCCGGCTTCACGGGGGGCGAGAACGGCTTGCAGGGCGTGCCGCGTGGGTATGCACTGGGCATCTTCGATCTGCAGAACAACCTGACGATGTACTACTTCGTCCTGGCGGTTTTCGTGATCGGCTTCCTGATCATCGCACGGGCCGTGCATTCGCCGTTCGGCCAGATCCTTGGCGCAATCCGCGACAATGAGGACCGGGCCACGTCGCTGGGCTATGACGTCGATCGCTACAAGCATCTGGCCTTCGTTCTGTCCGCCGGCCTGGCTGGCCTTGCCGGAGCCACCAAGACGGTCGTGTTTCAGCTCGCGTCCCTGACCGATGTGCATTGGCACACCTCTGGCGAGGTGGTGTTGATGACCCTGCTGGGCGGTCTGGGCACCATCGCGGGACCGGTCGTCGGGGCTGGCGTGATCGTCACGCTGCAAAACTACCTTGCTTCCGGTCCGCTTGGCGCCTGGGTGCCCGTGGTGCTGGGCACGATCTTTGTGGTCTGCGTCCTGGCCTTCCGCCGCGGGATCGTCGGCGAATTGCACGCCCTGCTGAAAAAGTCCTTCTGACAAAAGGCGGCGCGCTTGGCTGCGCGCTGCCCCCAAGCTTGCGGAGATGAGAAATGAAGATCCTCGTACCAGTCAAACGCGTGATCGACTACAACGTGAAGGTTCGCGTCAAGGCAGATGGCAGCGGCGTCGACCTCGCCAACGTCAAGATGTCGATGAACCCCTTTGACGAAATTGCCGTCGAAGAGGCAATCCGCCTGAGGGAAGCAGGACTGGTGGACGAAATCGTCGTCGTTTCAATCGGCGTCAAGCAGGCGCAGGAAACCCTGCGCACCGCATTGGCAATGGGGGCGGATCGCGCCATCCTGGTGCTTGCCGCGGATGACGTGCACACAGATCTGGAACCGCTGGCGGTGGCCAAGATCCTTGCCAGGGTCGTCGAAGAGGAAGCCCCCGGTCTCGTGCTGTGTGGCAAGCAGGCCATCGACAACGACATGAACGCCACCGGCCAGATGCTGTCGGCCCTGCTGGGCTGGAGCCAGGCCACCTTTGCTTCCAAGATCGAGATCGAAGGCGACAGCGCCAAGGTCACCCGTGAAGTCGACGGCGGACTTCAGACCATCAGCGTCGCCATGCCGACCGTGGTCACGGTTGATCTGCGCCTGAACGAACCGCGCTATGCCTCGTTGCCCAACATCATGAAGGCAAAGAAAAAGCCGTTGGCTGAAAAGACCGCTGCCGACTACGGCATCGACGTCGCACCGCGGCTTGAAATCCTGAAAACCGAAGAGCCAGCCGCACGGGCGGCAGGCGAGATTGTCGGCTCGGTCGATGAACTGGTGGCGAAACTCAAAGATGCGGGAGCTGTGTAATGGCTGTTCTTCTTTTGGCTGAAGTGAATGACGGTGTATTGGCCCTGGATGCCACGGCCAAGGCTGTCACGGCCGCGGCGCTGTTGGGACCGGTCACTGTGCTTTGCGCGGGGGGCTCTGCAAGCGGGGCTGCCAATGACGCCGCGAAAATCGCTGGGGTCGCCAAGGTCCTGTGCGCCGAAGACGCGGCACTTGGGCACCGGTTGGCGGAAAGCACGGCGGCCCTGATTCTGGGGCTTGCCGGTGACTACAGCCACATCGTCGCCCCTGCGACCACCGACGCCAAGAACATCCTGCCGCGCGTGGCCGCGCTGTTGGATGTGATGGTCATCTCTGATGCGTCCGGCGTCGTGGACGGCGACACATTCGAACGGCCCGTCTATGCAGGCAACGCGGTTCAGACCGTGAAGTCGACCGATGCAACCAAGGTTGTCACGTTCCGCACATCGACGTTCGACGCTGCCGGCGAACAGCCCGCAGCCCCGATCGACACCGTCGCCGCCGCCGCTGATGCCGGGCTTTCGACATGGGTCGAAGACAAGCTTGCAGAAAGCGACCGTCCCGAACTGACATCCGCGGGTGTTGTTGTGTCAGGCGGGCGTGGTGTTGGCTCCGAGGAAGACTTCAAGATCATCGAAGCGCTGGCGGACAAGCTGGGCGCGGCGGTGGGGGCCTCGCGCGCCGCAGTTGATTCCGGTTTCGCGCCGAATGACTGGCAGGTGGGTCAGACCGGCAAGGTCGTCGCACCGGATCTTTACATTGCCGTGGGCATTTCCGGGGCCATCCAGCACCTCGCGGGCATGAAGGACAGCAAGATCATTGTCGCCATCAACAAGGACGAAGAAGCCCCGATCTTTCAGGTCGCGGACTACGGACTGGTTGCCGACCTGTTCGATGCCGTGCCCGCCCTTACCGAAAAGCTGTAAACAGGAGTTCCTGAGATGACCTATGCCGCCCCCATTCAGGATATGCGTTTCGTGTTGCACAACCTGTGCAACCTTGACGAAATCGCGCAGCTGCCAGCCCTGGAAGATGCGACGCCGGACATGATCGACGCCATTCTGGACGAAGCCGCAAAATACGCCGGTCAGCAGCTTTCGCCGCTGAACGGCGTCGGTGACCAGGCCGGGCTGGGGTTCGACAACGGCAAGGTCACAATGCCCGAGGGTTGGGCGGCGGCCTATGAAACGCTGGTCGAAATGGGGTGGAACAGCCCTTCGGCAAACCCGGAACATGGCGGCATGGGGCTGCCCTATGTGGTGAATGCCTGCATTCAGGAAATGTTCCAGGGCGCGAACATGGCGTTCCAACTGTGTCCGATGCTGACCCAGGGGGCGATCGAGGCGCTTGAAGGATATGCATCCGAGGAGCTGAAGAACACCTATTTGCCAAAGCTGGTGACGGGCGAATGGACCGGCACCATGAATCTGACCGAACCGCAGGCGGGATCGGACCTGGCGGCGATCCGGTCCAAGGCCACCCCCGAGGGCGACCACTATCGCATCAAGGGTCAGAAAATCTTCATCACCCACGGTGAACACGACATGACCGACAACATCATCCATCTGGTGTTGGCGCGGCTGCCGGATGCACCGGCGGGGGTCAAGGGGATCTCTCTGTTCCTGGTTCCCAAATTCCTGCTTGATGCCGATGGGGCACCGGGCGCGGCCAATGACCTGCGCTGCGTGTCCATCGAACACAAGCTGGGCATTCACGCCAGCCCGACATGTTCGCTTTCCTTTGGCGACACTGACGGCGCGATTGGCTATCTGATCGGCGAACCGAACCGCGGACTTGAGTACATGTTCGCCATGATGAACAACGCGCGTCTGAACGTGGGGTTGCAGGGCATCGGTGTGGCCGAACATGCGCTTCAGGACGCCGCGCGCTATGCGGCCGAACGCAAGCAAGGCGGCGCCCCCGGTGTCGACGGCAGTGCGCCGATCATCCTGCACCCCGACATTCGCCGGATGCTGGGCATCATGAAAAGCCGCACCGAAGCGGCACGGATCATCGCCTACCGGGCGGCCGCCTCGCTTGACTTTGCCCACCGCGCAACCGATCCCGACACCCGTGCCTTTCATCAGCGCCGTGTCGATTTGCTTATCCCGGTGGTCAAAGGCGGATCGACAGAAATGTCGGTCCAGGTCGCATCACTGGGCGTGCAGGTCCACGGTGGCATGGGCTATGTCGAGGAAACGGGCGTCGCCCAGCATTTCCGCGATGCGCGGATCACCACGATCTACGAAGGCACGACCGGAATTCAGGCGCTTGACCTGATCGGGCGCAAGATCCTGCGCGACAAGGGGGCCGCTGTGGCCGAACTTGTCCGCGACATGCGCGCCAGTGCAGAGGCGCTCCAGTCCGCAACCGGCAATGCCGCCGATTGGAAAACACTGTCTGACGCAGTGTCTCGGGGCGTTGAAGCCGTGGAGGCGGCAACCGCCTGGCTTCTGGTAAGCGCCAAGGATGCGCCCGGCGCGCCCCTGGCCTCGGCGGTCAATGTGCTGGAGGTCTTCAACATCGCGCTTGGCGCCTGGGCGATGGGCGATGCCGCGCTGGCAGCGGCCAGGCAGATAGCCGATGGCGAGAATGTGGCGGGTGCACAAAGCAAGATTCGCCTGGCCGAATTCTATGCCCGCCAGGTTTTTCCCGAAGCGCAGGCGCGTCTGACTGCAACGATGCACGGCGCGGACGCAGTGCTTGGCTTGTCGCCGGAAGACCTCCTGCAAGAGGTGTGAGGCTGCCAAGACCTGACCGGCGCCGGTCTTTGCACAGGCGCCGGCAATAAGGTGTCAGCGCAAGGCAGTCCCAAGTGCATGGTGCGTGGCTTGTGTAATGGGGCGCGCTACTGCAATTGCTCGGTCCGGCGTCGATGCCGGCCCGAGCAGGACGCCTGTCTTGCTGGTGTGCAGTAGAAATCCGTGATCCCGCTGGTTTTTCGGTCACGGCCGAGGGGAAACCGGTCTATGTAGGGTGCGTGAACACACGCACCTTCCGAGCGACCAGGTTGTTCCGCCGACCAGAAAACGTCGCACCCCGATGCCGCCAGAGACCCTTGATGCGCAAAGCCCCAAAAACATCGCGAACGCGCCGGATATTCTTGTTCACACCCTTGTTCCTGGCCACAATTCTGGCCGCAAATCTGTCGCTCGGCGTGCTGGACGGGGGGCTTTCCGGGGCGAACCTTGAAAAATTCGGGGTTAGTCTTGCCAGCCTGCAGAACGGGGAATGGCTTCGCCTTCTGACCGGGTCTTTCATCTCGCGCGATGCGGGCATGTTGCTTCGTCAGCTCTTTCTTGCCGCAATTTCAATCGGTTGGTTCGAATGGCGATACGGTCCGTTGCGCGCAGGGGCCATGTTCTTTCTGCTTGATATCCTCGGCACACTGCTGCTGATGTTCGGCGTCATCTACCTGATCCAACACCTGAACTTGGACGGTGTGGCCGAGCTTCCAACCACTTTCGACGTCGGCATGTCCGCAGGCGGATTTGGCCTGATAGGGGCAAGCCTGTTTCACTTGCGCTGGCGGGGCCGCGCCATGGCCATCGGGCTGGCTGTTCTGGTCGTGAAGCTTCTCACCTTCCCCGAACCGATCGCCGACATTGCACACCTGATCATGCTGCCGTTCGGCTTTCTGGTGGAAGCTCTGGTCTCGCGGTTAATTGCCCCGAAGCCTGACAGAGCCAGGTGACATGTTCCATCCGCACCAGACGGCCTAGCCGCGCGGAGTTTCTAAAGCTAGGGTCGGCCTTGCAGACACTTTCAGCAAGGTCCCGGATTTGGGTGGAGGCAACCAGGTAGTGGCGTGTTTATCGAGGTTCGTTGTCCTGACCATCCTGGCCATCGGGGTGGTCATCCATCCCGATCTGGCCGCGGCAGACGCCTCTTTCTGGACGCCCGCGGGCCCCGTCGCGGCAGACCAGAAGGCGCATTTCATTCGCGTCACCCTGCTGACGATGGTGGCCGTGGTGCCGGTACTTGTTCTGGTGCCGCTGATGCTCTGGCGCTATCGCTACAGAAACACCAAGGCGAAATTCACGCCTGACTGGGAATATTCCGGCCCGCTCGATCTGTTGATGTGGGGTGTCCCCGTGGTCATCGTTGCCGTGCTGTCGGTGCAGCTTTGGCAAAGCGTCAAAAGACTGGATCCCTACCGGCCCGTCGATACATCAACACCGATCCTGCATGTTCAGGTTGTTGGTCTCGACTGGAAATGGCTGTTCGTCTACCCCGACCTCGGCATCGCGAGCATCGGCGAACTGGCGTTTCCGACCAATCGGCAGGTGGGCCTTTCCCTGACGTCCGATACGGTGATGCAATCCTTCGTTGTCAGCGCACTGGCGGGGCAGATCTACGTCATGCCGGGCATGACAACGAACCTGCACCTTGAAGCAGATGCGCCTGGACGCTTTCAGGGCCAGAACACCCAGTTCAACGGGGAGGGGTTCACCCAACAGAAGTTCGATGCCATCGGCATGTCCGAACAGGCATTCGAACACTGGGTTGCTTCGGTGCGCGACACCGGCGTTCCCCTGGATCCGGCCAGTTACGAGGTTGTCAGCGCAAGATCCACACAGGCAGAGGCGCGTGGCGTTCTCGGCACGGATGCAATGCCGGACGATGCGCTTTATTTTTCGTCTATCCCGGATGATTTCTTCACCTCGATTGAGGCGCGATATCACGCTGGCGTCGCCGTATCGGCGGCACACCAACCCGGCGCCCCTGCCCCGTTGGAGGCTGGTACCCGATGAATTTGCAAGACATTGCCCTAGGACGGCTCGACTGGAACGCGCTGCCCATCCTCAAGGCCATCGAAAATCCGACAGCCAGTGAACTGATCGGCGGCGGGGCTGCCGGGGTCGTCATTGTCGGGGGTCTTGCTGTCGTGATCCTCATCACATGGTGCGGCTGGTGGCGGCCGTTGTGGAAAGACTGGCTGACCAGCGTCGATCACAAGCGTATCGGGATCATGTATATCGTGCTGTCGATGATCATGCTCACGCGCGGGGTGATCGAAGGCGCGTTGATGCGGACCCAGCAGGCTTTCGGTCTGGACGGCGGTTTTCTGGCGCCGGACCATTTTGCCGAGCTGTTCAGCACCCATGGCACGATCATGATCTTCTTTGTCGCCATGCCCTTCGTGTCGGGGTTCATCAACTACATCATGCCGCTGCAGATCGGCGCACGCGACATGTCCTTCCCGGTGATGAACCAGATCAGTCTGGGCCTGACCGCGGCGGGGGCGGCGTTGATCATGATTTCGCTGGTGATCGGGCAATTCTCGACCGGCGGCTGGACGGCCTATCCGCCCTACACGGGCAAGGTCTTCAATCCCGGTGTCGGGCCGGACTACTGGATCTGGTCGGTTGGCATCGCGGGGATCGGATCGACCCTGTCCGGCATCAATTTCGCCGTGACAATCTATAAAGAGCGCGCGCCGGGGATGACCCTGTTCCGGATGCCCCTGTTCACCTGGACCGTCCTGTGCGCCGCGATCATCCTGATATTCGCCATGCCACCGCTGACCGTGGCGACGCTGATGCTGGCCGCTGACCGCTATCTGGATTTTCACTTCTTCACCAACGACCTGGGCGGCAACATGATGAACTATGCCAACCTGTTCTGGCTGTTCGGTCATCCCGAGGTCTATCTTCTGGTGCTGCCCGCCTATGGCATCTTCTCCGAGGTGATCGCGACCTTCTCGGGCAAGCGGCTGTATGGCTATGCGTCGCTGGTCTATGCCTCTCTGGCGATTTCCATTCTCAGCTTCACGGTCTGGCTGCACCATTTCTTCACCATGGGTCAGGGCGCCAACGTCAATATCGCCTTCGGCATCGCCACGATGTTCATCGCGGTGCCCACGGGCGTGAAGGTCTATGACTGGATGGCGACCATGTTCCGCGGGCGCATCCGGTTCTCGGTGCCCATGCTCTATGCAACCGGGTTCCTGATCCTCTTCGTCATCGGCGGGCTGACCGGGGTGATCCTGGCCAACCCGACCATCGACTACCAGGTCCACAATTCCGTGTTCCTGGTGGCTCATTTCCACAACGTCTTGATCCCCGGCGTGCTGTTCGGGCTGCTGGCCGGGTATCACTACTGGTTCCCCAAGGCCTTCGGATTCCGGTTGCACGAAGGCTGGGGGTTTGTTGCCGCCACCCTGTGGATCGTGGGTTTTGCGGTCACCTTCTTCCCGCTCTACGTGCTGGGGATCATGGGGCTGCCGCGCCGGTCGTTCAGCTATCAGGAGGCCGCCTTCGACCCTTTCACCCTTGTGGCCATGTGCGGCGCGGGTCTGATCCTCTCGGCTCTTGCAACGCTTGTCATCCAACTGTGGGTCAGCGTCCGGGGCCGGGACAGCCTGCGGGTGCCAGTGGGTGATCCCTGGAACGGGCGCACCCTGGAATGGGCGACGTCGTCCCCGCCCCCGGAGTATAATTTCGCCGTCCTTCCGCAGGTGACGACGCGTGACGAATTCGCGATGTCGAAAGCCAATGGAACCGCCTTCCCGACCCCGGTTCGTTTCGCGGACATCACCATGCCCCGCAACACCGCGCTGGGGATGATCATGTGTATCGGCGGCACGCTTTTCGGGTTCGCGCTGGTCTGGCACATCTGGTGGCTGGCGCTGGTGGCGCTGGTGACCATGCTGGGGTCATGGGTGGCAGGAACCTTCAGGACAGACCGTTACCGGACCATCCCCGCCGCCCAGGTGGCCGCGACCCACATGGCTTGGCTGGAACAGGTGGCCACGGCCACGCCGACCACACGCGACAGCGAGGCCTCTTCGCGCAACACCGGCCGCGCCGCGCTGGACCTGCCGGAGATCTCTGCATGACGGCTCAAACAAGCTCTCACCCCGGTATGAACCTTGGCGATCACCACGGAGAGGCCCACCGGACGGCCGAGACACTGGTGTTCGGTTTCTGGGTCTTCCTGATGAGCGATCTGATCATCTTTGGTCTGATGTTCGCCACCTACGTCACCATGCTCAACCCGATGGGCATGGCGGGTGGCCCCGGCCCCAAGGATCTTTTCGACCTGAACAGCGCCTTCATCCAGACGATGTTGCTGCTGACCAGCAGTTTCACCTTCGGCATGGCCTCGCTGGCATTGCGGCATGAGCAGGGCAAAGGCCCGCTGATCTTGTGGCTGATCGTAACCCTGTGCCTTGGCCTTGCATTCCTGGGGTTCGAACTGAGCGATTTCTCGAAGATGCTGGCGGCGGGGGCCACCCCGGCGCGCAGCGGTTTCCTGTCGGCGTTCTTCGGACTGGTGCCCCTGCACGGCCTTCATGTCACGGCGGGTCTGATCTGGCTGATCATCATGCTGATCCAGATCGGCACCCTTGGCCTTGTCTCCCCGGTCAAGACACGGCTGCTGCGGCTGGGACTGTTCTGGCACTTCCTCGACATCATCTGGATCGGGATATTCTCGGTCGTCTACCTTTGGGGGCTTGCCTGATGCAGCATCCACCGGATTTCAAAAAGGAACGCCGCGCCTATCTGGTCGGCTTTGTCATCGCGCTTGGCTTGACGCTTTTGCCGTTCTGGGCGGTTGCCGCCCCCTGGGCGTCGCGGAGCCTGATCATCTGGGCGATCGCGGTCTGTGCGGTCATTCAGATCCTCGCCCAGTTCAGGTACTTCCTGCACATCAACCTGAGCCGGCAGAAACGCGAAGACCTGCAGCTTATCCTGTTCGCCACGCTGATCGTCATCATCATGATGGCGGGCACGATCTGGATCATGGCGAACCTTGCGATGCGCATGATGTAGTTTCGGTCATTCAGGCGGGGCAGACCGGAATACAGAAATCGGATGGCCCGGCCCGAAGGCGCGCGGACCTTCGGGACTATGCCTGGCCTTTGCCGGGTACCGCCGGGAACGCAAGCTTCACGATTAGGCCCGGATGGTTGTCGCCAAGCTCAAGCCTGGCGTCGTGAAGGTCGGCGATGACCGCAACCAGGCTAAGGCCCAGACCGCTGCCCGGCGTCGTGCGGCTTTGTTCAAGGCGATAAAGCCGCCGCAGCACCTTGTCCCTTTCCTGTGTCGGGATGCCGGGACCATCGTCTGCAACGCTCAACGTCACCGACGTGGCGGTCTTGCGCAGGGCCACAGCGATGCCGGACCCTGTCGGCGTGTGGCGCAGTGCATTTTCAATCAGGTTGGCCAGCACCTGCCCCAGCAAGACCTTGTCGCCAAGGACTTCGACGGCGCCGTTGTGCGTGTTCGACAGGGTCAGCGCATGGCCGCTTTCCTCGGCCGACGGTTCGTAGACCTCAACAAGCGTCGCAGCGAGCGCCCCCAGATCTACCGGCTGAAACCTGTTCCTGGGGCTGCCGCCCTCGATCTGCGCAATTTGCAACAGGGACTGGAACGTGGCGACGATCCCGGCGGTTTCCTGACCCGCCTGGTCAAGTATGGTCCCGATCTCGTCGGGCAGGTCCGGCAGTTCGCGGGCGCGGTTCAGCAGCACGGCAACCCGTTGGATCGGGGTCTTGAGGTCATGCGCGATGTCCGCCGAGACCTGCCGCAGCGCATTGGTCGAGGATTGCTGCGCCGCCGCCATGCGATCAACCTGAACAGAAATGGTGGACAGGTCGTCCGCGCGACCGGGCATCTTGCCCACCCGTGCGGACAGGTCGCCGTCGGTGAGCCGTTCCAATGTCCGCCCGACTGCTTCGATGCGCCGCCCGCTGCGCCGGGAAATCACCAGCCCCGCCGCAAGTGCGATGGCCGTGGTGGGCAAGACGCTGAGCAGCAGGATGTTGAGAAACAGCTCGCCCAGTTCCTCGATCTGCTCGCGGCTGTTCGCGATCGTCAGCTGGCCGCCATGCAGGTTGGCTGTCAAGGCAAGATAGGGGTCCTCGGACAGATCCTCTCCTTCCGGAAAGGACAGGACGCGAAATCCCTCGCCGGACTTTGAAATCACGCCATTGCCGAAGTACCTGCCGTCGGGGGAACGATAGCTGAGAATGCGCCGCTCCGGATCCGTGGCCGCGCCCTGGGCCGAGATCAGCTGCGCCAGCGCGCCCGCCGAGGGGGCGGCCTGAAAGCCGGCCAGTTCCTGACGCAGATCGGTCTCCATCGTCGTTTGAAACGAGTCCCGGATGATCAGGTAGGAGGCCCCGAGGCTGAGAAGGCTCACCACCGCGAACAGAATGACCAGCGCCACGGCAAGACGCAGCGGCGTGGATTGCACCAGCGCGCGTGCTCTGTCCTTCGGTGTCGTCATTCTTCGATCCGGTAGCCGGATCCCCGGACCGTCTTGATCAATTCCGTCTCGAACGGTTTGTCGACCTTGGCCCGCAACCGGCTGACATGTGTTTCGACGACGTTGGTCTGCGGATCAAAGCTGATGTCCCAGACCGCTTCCAGCAGCATGGTCCGGGTCTGCACCCTGCCCTTGCGGCGCAGCAGATGTTCCAGAAGTGCGAATTCCCTCGGCAAAAGGTCGATGGGTTGTCCTGACCGCGTGACCTTGCGGCGGACAAGATCCATTTCCAGATCGCCGGCGCGCAGGACCGTTTCTTCCTGCGTCGCCCGCGGTCGGCGGGCCAGCGCCGCAACGCGCGCCGACAGTTCCCCGAATGCGAAGGGCTTCACAAGATAGTCGTCGCCGCCAGCATTCAGGCCCTCGATACGGTCGTCGACGCCCCCCAGAGAGGTCAGGAACAGCACCGGGGTCTGGTTCCTGGCACCGCGCAGCGTTTTCACGACCGACACGCCGTCCAGCCCCGGCAACATCCGATCAACGATCAGAAGGTCGTAGTCGGTCGTGCTGGCCTGCAACAGCGCGTCCTTGCCGTCGGTCATCAAATCCACGGTATGGCCTTCTTCGCGAAGCCCATCGGCAACGTAGGTGCCGGTCGTCTTGTCGTCTTCGATGACCAGGATTTTCATTTTGCGCGTCCATGTTTTCTGGTGGCCGCCTGCAAGGCCACCAGCATTCTTGCATCTTGGTCAGAGGTTTGCGACCTACTTCTCGTCGTCGGCCTCGACGGTCATCGTTCCGTCCGCCAGCGTGTAGTAGACCTCCTGTTCGGTGCCATCTGCCATCAGGATTTCGAATTCGACAACGCTGTTGGCCGGGGCATCGTCATCGAATTCAGCCTCTGTGACCTTGCCGCCGGTTTTCGATTCGACCTCTGCCAACACGGCGGCAACTTCGGGATTGGCGGTCAGGAACTGCTTCAGTTCTTCCGCCGATTTCGCGTCCGAACCGGACGAGGCGTATGCCATCGATCCGGCAAGGACCGACAGGCCGAGCAGGCCGGCGGTTGCGGTGCGGGCGAGTTTGGTGCGTTTCATGGTGGTCTCCTTGGTGTCCGGGCGGGATCATCCCGTCCGATGAAACAGATCTATGGCATCCGCATGGCCCGCGCCTGACCGTCCCATTACAACCCTGTAAGGTGCGGATGGCGCTGGCCACGCCGCAAAGACCATGCCGCCGGGAGCCTCTGGTTCCCCCGATTCAAGGGATATCGGGCCCGAAGGGGCCCCTTCGGTGCAGGGTCGCCGGTTGGTCGGCCGTGCTGCCGTCAAGATCCGGCGCACGAACGAAAAACGGCGGGGATATCCCCGCCGTCACCCTGCCGTCAGAATGGGCCTCAAGCCGATGCGGGATGGCCCGCGAAGGCCTCATCCCGCGCGGTATCCGCGCGCTTTTCAGCCTCGGTAAGGATCCGCGGTCCCGCCAGACGCAAGGCCAGCGCAAGTGCGCCCCCCAGCACGATTGCGAAACCGATCGCCATGATCCCGAAGCCGAAACCGGCGAAAACGATCAGGGCCAGAAGCGTGCTTGCCAGAAGTGATTTGATACGTTGCATGTGTCAGGTCTCCTTGTTCCTTATGACAGGAATGTGGGGGGCAAGACCTGCCGTGACCTGACGCTGACATTACATCGGTGTAATGCGTCGAGACTTAGCCGCGGACGGCCCAAGGGATCGGGGTTGCCTGGGGCCGAACCTTCCCAAACATGATCCGAAGACTGCACCATCCGGTCGATCCCAGGACCTCGGCCACGTCGCGCGGGCGCCAAAGTGCGCGTCAGAAGGATGGCCCGGCGCACACTGGCGTCTCTTCCGGGCGTGGCCGTCGAACGCACGACGGCTTTGCAAGGTCTGCCGGGCCATGCGACCTTCGAGGTGCCCTATTGACCAATCGCCGTCTTTTCAAAAAACTGCTCGAAGCCAGGAGGGCTGGACATAGAGCCAAGATCATCACGTACGCATGGACGACGTCGACGGCTTTTGAAACGCCGCAGCGAGCCGATTGGCGCGTCACCGATGGCGATTTCGACACCGCAGAACGCGCATCCAACATCGATCACCACATATCTCTATGATGCAACGTCCTGCGAAGCTGTGGACGGACTGGCGTCCGGCGCGCCAGGTCAATTCCGATGGATCGATGTGTGTGGGCTCAAGGACGACGTCCGGATCGCAGATCTGGCAACGGATCTGGGTCTGAGCGGCCTGTCCGTCGCCGAGCTTTTCCATCTGGACCAGCGCGCCCAAACAGATGTGGACGGCGATCTGGTGCTGACCGTTCTTAGAATGCCGGTCAGTAGCCAGCCTTTCGTTGCTGACCAGATCTCGCTTGTGCTGGGGCCGGATTTTGTTCTGACCCTCCGCGAGCAGCCGCGCGATTGCCTGGATGCGGTGCGCAAGCGGCTGGCAGGTGGAAAGGGGCGTATCCGCAGTTCCAGCGGCTATCTGTTCTATGCCATCTGTGATGCCATCATCGACAGCTATTTCCCCGTTCTCGAAGCGCAGGGTGATCTGATCGAAGCGATGGAAGAACGCATCCTGCGTGATCCCGAAGACGGGGCCATGCGCGACACGCACCAGATCAAGCGCGATCTGTCGATCCTGCGTCACGCGATCTGGCCGATGCGCGAAGCTCTTGCGGCGCTTCAGCGGGATGACATGCCACAGATCAGCGACCCGCTGTTGCCGTACCTGCGCGATTGTTCGGATCATGCCTTTCAGCTTCTCGACATGGTCGAGGTGTTCCGGGAAACCGCACAGGGGCTTGTGGAACTGCAACTGTCGTCGCTTTCGAACCGAATGAACGCGCACATGAAAGTGCTGACGATGATCGCCACGATTTTCATTCCGATGACCTTCATTGCTGGTGTCTACGGGATGAATTTTGACCGCGCCTCGCCCTACAACCTGCCGGAGCTGGGTTGGCGCTTTGGGTATCTTTTCGCGCTTGCCCTGATGGCTGCGGCAGCGGCCACCATGCTGTTTTTCTTCTGGCGGCTGGGCTGGATTTTCGGTCGTTCCGAAGAGGACCGGCGCGGCAGTGGATCCGCGACGGACCCGTCGCGACACTAGAGCCAGCCCCATGCATCCTGCCGCGGAAGATTACAGATTTGTATAGCCGCTGCGAAGTCGTGTTCATCCCCCGCCCCGATATCTGCTCCACAATGCATGAACACGGAGTTTCCCTCATGGCACACCCACAGTCCCCGAAACGACGCACCAAACTGACAGCGGCCCTTCTGACCGCAACCGTGGCATCGACCGGCATGGTTACTCTGGCGCCGACCGCCGCGCTGGCGGTTCCCGCAGGCGGCTATGCCGACCTGATTGAAACGTTCAGCCCCGCCGTCGTCCTTGTCGAAGTCACGTCATCCGCCACCCCCGCCGACGCGGAAGGCGGCATGTCCAACGACGACTTTTTAAAGGAATTCCAGCGCCGGTTCGGGGACACCATGCCCCAGATGCCGCAATCGCCGAATATGCCGGACCGTCAGGGGGTCGGCTCTGGCTTCATCATTTCGGAAGACGGCCTGATCGTCACCAACAACCACGTGATTGCGGGTGCCACAACCGTCACGGTCAAATTCGCGGACGGATCGGAGCACGAGGCCACGATCATCGGGACCGACCCGTTGACCGACATTGCCCTGATCGACATCGACGGCACGGACCTTCCGACCGTGGCGTTCGGCTCGTCCGAGGCGATGCGCGTGGGCGATGAAGTCATCGCCATGGGCAACCCCTTCGGCTTGGGCGGCACCGTGACCACCGGCATCGTTTCCGCCAAGGACCGCGATATCCGCTCTGGCCCGTTCGATGCCTTCATTCAGACCGATGCTGCCATCAACCGGGGCAATTCCGGGGGTCCGCTGTTCAACGACCAGGGGGAGGTGATTGGTGTCAACACCGCGATTTTCTCGCCCAACGGCGCAAGTGCCGGGATCGGCTTTGCCGTGCCGTCGGATCTGGTGTCCACGGTGGTCGCGGATCTTGAGGACGACGGCAAGATCGATCGCGGATGGCTGGGGGTGCAGATCAAGCCGGTCAGCGATGAGGTTGCCTCGGTGCTCGGCCTGAACGCGGGACAGGGCACGATGATTGAAAAGGTCATGGATGATACGCCCGCACAGAAAGCCGGTCTGCAATCGGGCGACATCGTGTTGAGTTTCGATGGCACGAAGATCGAAGAAGCCCGCGATCTGACCCGCGCGGTTGCAGGGACGGCGCCCGAGACGACCTCGAAAATCGAAGTTCTGCGCAAGGGCGAGACCCTGACGCTGGATGTCACCCTGGACAATCGCGCAACTGCTCAGGACGCCTGACCGAAGCCTTGCCGCGCCGCGCGTCCCTCTCAAGGCGCAGCAAGGCCCACACTTCGCGGAAGCCAAAACTGCCCCGGTGCAATTCGCGCCGGGGCAGGATACACGTCAAAAAAATACCAACGACTCGAGGTCCAGACGTGAGCGCTTCCGATACTTCGCCGCCAACAAACCTTTGGGCGCGGATCAAACCGATTGTCCCTTACCTATTGACGGCAGGCTTGTTCGCGCTCGGCACTTTTGCGCTCTACCATCTTCTCAAACCGATCAATTTCCGGGATGTCATGGACCAGGTCCGCGACACGCCCCTGCATGTCATTGTCCTGTCAATCCTCGCGATGTTCACCGGCTATGCCGCGCTGATCGGATATGACTGGTCCGCCTTGCGCTATATCGGCAAGAAGCTTCCGTTCCCGGTCATCATGATGGGCGGGTTCCTGGGCTATGCGCTTGGCAACACCGTCGGGGCAGGCCCGGTTACGGGCGGTGCGGTGCGCTATCGCATCTATTCGTCCCTGGGCCTGACCGCATATGACATCGCGGGGATTGCGGTCTTCGGGTCCGCGGCCTTTGGGCTTGGCGCCATGATCATCGGGTTCGGCGCGCTTGCCTATCATCCCTTTGCCTTGCAGTCCCTGACATCCATAAGCCCACATGTCCTGCGTTGGATCGGGATCGCCGCGCTGATCGTCTCGCTGGGGTTGCTGCTGGCGCTGGCGCTGCGGAAGTCTGACATCACGCTGCGCGGCTACAGCTTCCGCACCCCCTCGTTGGGTCTGCTCAGCGGCCAGTTGCTGTTCACGGCGATCGATATCCTGATGGCCGCAACCGTTCTCTATCTTCTGCTGCCGTCCAACGAGATGGGCTTTGCCACCTTCCTGGCGGTTTTCGCGGCGGCGATCTTTGCCGGCGTTGCCAGCCATGTGCCCGGCGGCGTCGGTGTCTTCGAGACCGTTATCCTGACCGCCCTGCCCGACTCGGTGCCCGTCGATCAGGCGGCTGCCGGATTGCTGCTCTACCGCCTGATCTATTATCTTGTGCCCTTCGGCCTCGCGCTGATCCTGCTGGCGCTGTCCGAACTGCGCATGGCCAGTTCCAAGCCTCCGTCGCCCCGGATGCAGGCACTTGCACCGGTCTTTGGCGCTGTCACCTCCATCGTGCCGCTGGCCATGGCGGCGATGATCTTTGCCTCGGGCATCTTCATGCTCTTCTCGGCGGTCATTCCGGCCGCCAGCGAGGTTGCCAGAGACCTTGAGCTTCTCCTGCCACTGGGCCTTCTGGAAGGCGGCGCCCTGTTGTCCAGCGCGATCGGGGCCGCCCTTCTGATCATTGCGCATGGCATGCTGCGTCGGATCGAGGGCGCTTATTGGCTTGCGGTCGGCGCGCTGATGGCGGGGATTCTGGCGTCGCTGCTGCATGGGCTCGACTATCAGCGGGCCCTGATCCTGTCCCTGATGGTGCTTGTGCTGCTGCCCTGCCGCCGCGAATTCTATCGTAGCGCGCGGTTGACACGAAACCCGCTGTCGCTTCGCTGGGTTTTGCTGTTGGGGTCGATCGTCCTGGCCGCGGCTGCGGTCTATTTCTTTGCCCACAAGGCGACGCCCTACAGTCATGAATTGTGGTGGCAGTTTGCCGAAGACGATTCCGCACCGCGTGCCATCCGCGCTGGTCTGGTCGGCGCGCTTCTGATCGGCCTGTTCGCACTCGTGACGGCCCTGCGACCACCGAAGGTCCTGGCCGATCTGGCAACTGCAGATCAACTGGAACAGGCGCGGGCCGTCATTGCGCAGCAGCCGAACCCGGATGCCAACTTTGCCCTGACCGGGGATAAATCCTTGCTGTTTTCCGACAGCGGCCGGTCGTTCCTGATGTACCGGGTTCAGGCTCGGTCGTGGATCACGCTGGGCGATCCCGTCGGAGATCCCGATGAGGTGGCGCAGCTGGCCTGGGAGTTTGTCGATGCCGCCAATGCCGCAAATGCGCGGCCGGTGTTCTACGAAGTCGCGGCGGACAATCTGGCGCTTTGGGCCGAGATGGGCCTCGCCATGCACAAGATGGGCGAAGAGGCGGTGGTGCCCCTGGCCAACTTCTCGCTGGAGGGCAGCCACCGCAAGAAGTTGCGCACGGCCCACAATCGCGCGGGCCGCAACGGGCTCAGCTTCGAAGTGTTGGCAGCGCCGGTAGATGACGCCACCCTGCAGGTGCTGCACGACATTTCGGATCAATGGCTGGTCGACAAGCACAGTTCGGAAAAGCAGTTCTCGGTCGGCCGGTTCGATCGCGACTACCTGCGTCAGTTCCCGATTGCCATCGTGCGCCACGAATCCCGCATCGTGGCCTTTGCCAATGTCCTGACGACCGAAGCCAAGGAAACCGCGACCATCGACCTGATGCGGCACGTGGACGATGCGCCGTCGGGCTTGATGGACTACCTGTTTACCGAGTTGATGCTGCACCTGAAAGAAGACGGGTTTGCCAGGTTCAGCCTTGGAATGGCCCCCCTCGCCGGCCTTGAAACGCGCCGTGGCAGCCGTTGGACGATGAAGCTGGGCGCATTGGTCTACCGTCACGGCGGGCATTTCTACAACTTCGATGGCTTGCGGAACTTCAAGAACAAGTTCGATCCAATGTGGGAGCCCCGCTTTCTGGTCGCCCCGCCGCGGGCCAATGTCCTGCTCATCGCAACGGACGCTGCGGCGTTGATTGCGGGCGGCATGCGCAAGGTGGTGGCGACCGGCTGACACGGGTCGTCCCGGCCATGGTGACAATCGTACGGATCGACATCGCGGCAGTCACGGAAGCCGCCGGCGGGCCGTTTGCGACCTGTCGCCCGGCCTCTGGTGCCTTGTGCCCATCGCCGGCCCCTCAGCCACTGATGGGCATTGCACTGTCGGTCACTGCTGCGGCGTCAGGCCGTCGTACATGGCATGAAGAAACCGGTCTGCCATGGCGGGGCTGAAAGCAAATTGCCGCCCGATCAATCCTCCCTCCTGCACCCCTTCTTCGGCTTCGTGGATCACCTGATCTTCCTTGATCGTCACCATGATGCGAAGCTGATCCAGTGTCTCGGGATCGACGGCCGTGGGATCGTCCGAGAGGATCACAAAGTCGGCAAGCTTTCCCACTTCGATCGAGCCCTTGTCTGCTTCCTCGAACTGCTGCCAGGCTGGCCAGAGCGTCAGCGCCTTCAGGGCGGTCATGACATCGACCCGTTGCGCCGGGCCAAGAATGTCGCCCGACCGCGTCCGCCGCGTCACCGTGGCATCCAGGATCCGCATGCTGTCGGGGAAGGCCACCGGCGCGTCATGGTGCGAGCCGAACATCATCCCGCGCTCGACCACCCATCCCGTCGGCGAGATGTTGTCGGCATTGACCGGACCGACGGTATGGTCGCGATGCCAGTCTCCCCAGTAGAACGTGTGCATCGGAAACAGCGATGGAAACACGCCGAGGGCCTTGTAGGCATCGATCTGGTCCTCGCGCAGGAATTGCCCGTGGATCAGCACCGGTCGGTTGCCCGGATCGCCGTAGTCCGCCTGGGCGGCCCCGAGGGCCGCGATCAGCATGTCAGAGGCCCCTTCACCATTGGCATGGGTGATGATCTGAAATCCGTTCTCGTAGCACCAGTTCACCGCGTCCTGGACCTGCTCCATTGTCACGGAAGCGTAGCCCGCATAACCGGGTGGGTAGTCTCCCACCGGATCGTAGTAGGGCCTGTCCCTGAGCGCGGTGAAGCCCTGCGGAGACCCGTCGATGGTCAGCTTGCAGCCGCCCACCCGCACGTTGCCGGTATAGTCCTTCGACGTGTGCGCGGCGATGTAGTCCCTGTCTTCAAGCACGTCCGGATAGGCAATGACATCCACAGGCAGCCCCCCCTCCGCATCCACGGCCTTGAGAACTTCCACGATCCCGCCGGAAGAGCGCCCCTCCTGCGCGGTCGTATATCCGTAGCTTGCCCAGAGTTTCGAGCCGGAGCGTGCGAAGGCCGCAATGCCCTCTGGTCCCAGGCGCGCCATCATCGGGATGATCACGGTGAAAAAGGCATATTCTTCGAGCACGCCATTCGGCTCCCCACGCGCGTCGCGCTGAATGACCCCGCCCGGAGGGTTTTCAGAGTCCGCGCTGAGCCCCGCAAGTTCGAGCGCCTTGGAGTTGGCGACCCCAAGATGTCCCGACTGGTGCACGATCACGACCGGCAGCTCTGTCGAGACGGCGTCGAGGTCGTCCCGCGTCGGGTGTCGCAACTCGGCCAGTTGCGCGTTGTCGTAGCCGAAACCGACAATCATGTTCACCCTGTCGACGGCCTTGGCATTGTCTTCTGCCCACTGGCGAAGCGTATCCTGCAGGCTGGCAATGTCCCTGACCTCGCCGTCCGGCGGCGCAAGAAGATTGGCAGAGAGCGCCTGAAGACCGCCCATGACAACGTGTCCGTGGCTGTCGACAAATCCCGGCAGCATGGCGCGTCCGTTCAGGTCGAAAACGTCTGTTCCGTCGCCCTGATACGCGATGAGGTCCGCCAGGGATCCAACGGCCATGATCCTTCCATCCTTGACCGCAACGGCTTCGGTTGTCGGTTGTGCGTCATCGATCGTAAGGATCGGCCCGCCGGTATAGATCGTGTCGGCAATGTCCTGGGCCGAAACGATAGTCGGATACGCGAGTACGCTTGCGAGCGTCCCAAGACGCAGGGTTGTCATCAACATCATCAGTTCTCCTCGTCCGGGACAGGCCGCGGGGATGTCTTCGGGCAACGTCCATTTCGTGCAGTCTTGCATGAAAATGTCGGGAAAACACGCTTGGCGCGGGTCAGGCAAAACACCCCACGGCGTGCGCCCCCCGGTACGAGACTTGCACCGTTCGCCTGACGAACCGTTGCCAGGACATCGTCGTGGGGATCCTGACCCGCAGGGTCAATGGCACCCAAGAGTTGCAACACCATCCCCGGCGGCTTTTACGGTGAGACGGCGCTACCTTTTGACAAGGCCGCGACGACGCCAAGGATGGTGTTGCGGCCTGGTCGCGGGCGAGACCCATGGACCCATCGAGAAAAAGACTGTGACGGGAAAGAACCGTGGACGGATAGGGTGATCGCCGCCACCGACGTCGCCGACCTGCGCCGTCGTGGCGATCACACGGTCGCAATACCTGAATCGGAAATGTATTTATTCCAGGCAAAGCAAGCTTCATTGTCATTCCCGCCACACACCATTTCTCCCACCCGGTAATATCGGCATCAACCCCTACATCAAAGGCGACCTCCCCTTCCTCAATGACTCGCGAATTGGCGCGCCCGAACCTTGGCGAATTTGGGTTTGAGGCAACTGTACGTGGTATTCTGAGGTCTTGGCTTTCTGGCGACACCCGCCGCGATGGCACAGCCCGGTCCGATGACGTCTTACATCGCGGGGCCTCAAGCGCTCCAGCCCGGCTCAGAAGTCTATAAAAGGATGGGTATCTGGCTTGCGTGCTGTCGCGGGGGGCCCACCGCACGGGCGGCTGATGACGGACGCGGCCCGGGTTGGCAGGACAGGCAACCAGACGGGCAGCGATTGAATTAAAATCTCCCGGCAACAATACCTTGGAGCGAAGGAACGACAACCCTGGCCTGCGCCTGCCCCCCACGTTCCGGATATGGACCGCTCACTCAAGCAGGCAGGATGTTGATCAGGGCTATGCTTGATCTGAGCCGCCTCTGATCGGGTCCACACGCGCCACCGCTTGTGTCCCTATGCCAGTGTTTCCGGCAATACCAGCGGCTCACCGGGAGCTGGGATGCCGTTCGTCACACCAGTCAAAGTCGCCGTTGCGGACGCCAAAACGCGTGGATAAAGAGAAATAATAGATATCTGATTTATTGGTTTTCCTGCCCGCGCAATAACCTGTGAATTTTTCGCCTTCCGCCAAACACCTGCCCAATCTTGATCGATCCATGCGTTAATAATTTCTCACATTTTTGTAATGACCCATAGCCCCAAGTGTATTCTCTGCGGACATTCACAACAATGCAGGGGTAAAGACGATGGCAGATCCTATTGTAATCGATCCCGGAACACCCTTTGACGACACCGTCCTTGGCCTCAGAAATGATGATCTTCTTGCGGGCGGTGCTGGCAGCGATCGGGTTACGGGCAAACGCGGCGATGATGTTCTGGTCTATGATGTTGAACTGAACGAAGGGTTCAGGGATCTGTATGACGGCGGCATCGGCTATGACACGCTGCGGCTGGAAATGACTGGCGACACATGGCTCGATCCGGATGTTCAGGCTGAAATTGCCGCCTATTACGCCTTTCTGGACGATCAGACGGCAGGCGGCACCACCGATGCCGACAAGACCTTCTTCACCTTCTCATGCTTTGACCTGCGCGTCACCCGCATGGAAAACCTTGAGATCCTGGTCGATGGCGTGCCGTCGGACGACTGGACGCCACTGCCGGCTAGTTTCGGCTTCGTGCTGGCCGGGATCAACGCGGGCGACTACGCCGGTATTTCGGTTTCCTCGGCAGGGGACGTCAACGGGGATGGCATCGACGACATCCTGATCGGAGGCCGCTACGCCGCAGGCACCGGCGAAGCCTATGTGATCTTCGGCAAGAACACGGGCTCAGAAGGGGACTTCACCACTTCGATCGATCTGGCCTCGCTTGGGGCCGGCGATGGCAGCACCGGCTTTGTTCTGACCGGGATCGATGCCGGTGACTTCGCGGGCATTTCCGTTGCTTCCGCCGGGGATGTGAACGGGGATGGCATCGACGACATGGTGATCGGGGCCCATGGCGCCGACCAATCCAGCGCCTACGATGCCGGAGAAAGCTATGTGGTCTTCGGCAAGGACACCGCCGTCACGGGCGATTTCGCGGCCTCGATAGATCTGGGCAGTCTGGATGGCACCACGGGTTTCGTTGTGACCGGACTCCTCTACACCGACTACAGCGGTTGGTCTGTTGCCTCGGCCGGGGATGTGAACGGTGACGGTATCGATGACATCCTGATCGGGGCTTTCGGGGCCGATCAGGCCGGTACTTTCAACGCAGGTGGGGCATATATTGTCTTCGGCAAGGACACCGCTGTTGAGGGTGATTTTGCCGCTTCCATGGATCTTGCCAGCCTGAATGGCAGCAACGGTTTTGCGCTGACCGGGATCGATGCCTTCGACTATACCGGCTATTCGGTCGCCGCCGCCGGAGATATCAACGGCGACGGCATCGATGACATCCTGATCGGATCCACGTCCGCCGACCGGCCGGGCACGCTCAGTTCGGGCGAAACCTATGTTGTTTTCGGCAAGGACACCGCCGTCGCGGGCAACTTCGCCGCCTCGATCGATCTGGCGTCTTTTGCAGCGGGCGACGGCAGCACCGGCTTCGTTCTGACCGGGATCGACAGCTATGACTACAGCGGCGTGTCTGTTGCTGCCGCCGGCGATGTGAACGGCGACGGTTTCGATGACATCGTGATCGGGGCCTACGGAGGCGATACCGCCGGCACCCAGAATGTGGGCGAGACCTATGTGGTGTTTGGCAAGGACACCAGCGTGACGGGTGATTTCGCGGCCTCTATCGATCTGGCCAATCTCGATGGCAGCATGGGCTTCGTGCTGACCGGGGTAGATGCAGAAGATGAGAGCGGGATCTCCGTAGCCTCTGCCGGGGATGTGAACGGCGATGGCATCGATGACATCCTGATCGGCGGCTACCGGGCCGACCAGACGACCGGGGTTGATGCTGGCGAAAGCTACCTGGTCTTTGGCAAGGACACGGGGTTTGCTGCCTCGGTGGATCTGGCCAGTCTGAATGGCGCGGACGGGTTCGTGTTCAAGGGGATCGGTGCCGGAGACTACAGCGGGTATTCCGTGGCCGCAGCCGGAGATGTGAACGGTGACGGCATCGACGACATCCTGATCGGTGCCGGCCAGGCCGACACGGCAGCCGGCGCCGATACCGGTGAAAGCTATCTGGTGTTCGGCGGGACCACCTTGCTGGCTGCTTTCGATGCGGCAGATGGGGTCAGCGATGGCGCCATCGACCTGGCGTTGATCGGCACGGACCCGATGGCCTTCGTCTGACCGGTCTGGCCCCGGCGCACATCCGGGGCCAGACACACGGTTGCATTTGGCCGAGGTGACGCAGGGGGGGAAGCTGCCGCACAGTTTTGCTGCATGGTGGGATTTCTGGTGCGCCGGACCCCGGACGCTCACACACAGCGGCTTTGGTGGTTCGTATCCGGGATAAGCCCGGTCAAGGCGCCACTGCCCCCGGTTTCTGGGCGCATTCCACAAAGACCCTCAGCTTGCAGTCCTTGCAAATATCATCGTCGGCGGCCGCAACCGCGACACTGATCGCTTCGCCCTTGTTGTTGTGGAGATTGCCTTTCCCCAGTTCATCAAAGACATGCAATCGCTTCAATATTCGCAGCGAAGGCGCGTTGGTCGTGAAGATGTGGAAATCAGCACCTGCCTTTCGCGCCCGTCGTATTTCTTTCAGCAGCAGGCCGGCTCCTGACAGGTCGATCTTCCACAACCCCTTCAAGCCCATAAGCTTGGTCTTCGGCACCGGGCTGGCGGCTTCCGCATTTCGGAACTGCTGCTCTACATTTTCGACAGAGGCAAAGAACAGCGGGCCGTCCACCCGGATCACCGAGATTTGCGGACATTCGGGCAAGCCATAGGTTGCCGCGTTCTTGAACACCCGTCTGCCGTTGATGGTGGTCGGCGAACCCACAGCCACGATGGGATGGGCGCTGTCATAGAGAAAGACGCACAGCGACGTGATAACGCCAACGACGATGGCAAGGTCGAGTTCGGTAAAGATCCCGGTCAGGAAAGTGGCCGCCAGAATTGCCGTTTCGCTCCGGTTGGAAGTCAGCACATGACGAATTTCGCCGAAGTTGATCAGCCTGTAGGACACGAACAGGATCACCCCCGCCATGGCCGGGACAGGCACGTATTCCAGGTACGGGGCCAGCACCCATAGCAGGACAACCAGAAATCCGGCCGCGAAGATCGTGGAAACAGGCGTCTGCGCGCCCGCATCCGCGTTGAGGCCAGACCGCGTGAACGAGCCCGAACCGGCATAGCATTGAAAGAAAGAGCCGACCGCGTTGGACAGCCCCTGCCCCACCATCTCCTGGCTGGAATCATAGGGTTCATCCCGACGCAGCGCAAAGGATCGACCGATGGAGATCGCTTCAAGGAGCCCCACGAAGGCGACCGTGGCGGCAACGGGCAGAAGTTCAGCAAACAGCGCGAACGACATGTCCGGCGCGCCGATGCTTGGCACGATGGACCCCAGCGGAGCGAACATCGCCACCCCCTGTGCCGGTGCGTTCAACAGCCAGGCCACGCCCGACCCAACGGCCAGCGCGATGATATAAGACGGTATCTTCTTGCTGAACTTCGACAGCGCGATCAGCGTCAGGATCGTCGCCCCCGAAATGATCACGGCGGTGGCGTTGATCTGGCCGACATGCGCGCCCACGTGAAGCAGGCGTTCGAAAACGCCCCCACCGCCACCCTTTTCAAGGCCAAGTGCACCGCCGATCTGGCTGGCCGCGATCAACAGGGCCGCAGCGGCGGTAAATCCGATCAGAACCGAATGGGAGATGAAGGAAATCAACCCGCCCAGCTTGAACACGCCCGCGATGATCTGGATCACCCCGACCATCAGCGTAAGCGTGAAAACCATGGCGATATAGGTCTCGGTCCCCGGGGCCGCGAATTGCGACATGGACGCAAAGATCACCGCAGATATCGCTGTGGTCGGGCCGGAAACCATGATCATCGACGATCCCCAGATCCCGGCGATCAAGGCAACGACGACGGCCGTGAACAGGCCGAATTCCGGGGGCAGCCCCGCAATGATGGCAAAGGCCACACCCTGCGGCAGAACGATTGCCGCATTGGTCAGACCGGCAATCGCATCGGCCTTGAGCGTGTCACCATTGACCACCCAAAACCATGGGCGGACGGGGCTCAGTGATGAAAGCAATGCGGTCAGCCGATGGTGCATAAGGGGGTCCCGAACTGGTGCGACAGGCGTTTCAAGCCAGAAGGATCAGCCTTTCTGTCGATCCCGATCTGCCGCAAGCGCGGCTGACAGGTCTGCTTCGGTGGGAAATCCGATGATGACCCCCGCCTTCGCTTCGCCCAGGTCCGCCCCGCGTCTTTCGATCTCGGCATCGGACATGGTCGTGCGCTGGCTGGTGCGCCGGGTCCATTGAAAGAACAACTTTTGCAGCCGCTCACATTCTTCCGCATGTTCGGATTTGCCGCCAAGGTCGTTGAACTCCTCCGGGTCGGCCTCCAGATCGTACAACATCGGGCGGAACCCTTCAGCAAAGATGTATTTCCAGCGCCCATCGAACAGCATTGTCAGCTTGGCTTCGGAAACCCCGACCCCAAGGCGGCGGCGGGCCTGGCGGAAGGAATAGTCGTACTCCGACACGACGAAATCCCGCACCGAGGCACATGAGCCGTGCATCATCGGCCGCAGGGATTTGCCTTCGATGATGTGGCTGACCTCCTGTCCACCGAAGTAGTCGAGGATTGTGGGCACCACGTCGATCGCCTCGACCAGGGCGTCAGACACCGTGCCGCGCGTCGCGTCGGCCTCTGCGCTGGGGTCCACCACGATCAGCGGGATACGCGCGGACGGATCGTGAAACAGTTCCTTTTCACCCATCCAGTGATCGCCCAGGTAATCGCCGTGGTCGGAGGTGAAGACAATCATCGTCTCGTCGGTCAGGCCCTGCGCCTCTAGAAAGGCCATCAGCTCGCCCATCTGATCGTCGATCTGCTTGATCAGCCCCATGTAGGCCCCGATGACCTTGGTGCGGGTGGTCGCATTGGTAAAGGCCTTCGACACCCGCTCTTCCATGAAGGCGCCGAACACGGGGTGCGGGTCGTTTCGTTCCGCGTCGCTGCGCAGCACGGGCATGTGCGTTTCGGGCGGGTACATGTCGTGATAGGGTGCCGGCACAATATAGGGCCAATGAGGCTTGATATAGCTCAGGTGGAGGCACCAGGGGCTGTCGCCGGCCTCGCGGATGAAATCCATCGCGCGGCGGGTGATATAGGGGGTTTCGCTTTCCTCGTCGGCGGCGCGCGCCTTGAGGTCGGAATTGTCAAGGAACCAGCCACTGAGGATGTTGCCGTCTTCATCCTCTCCGCTGTTGGCCACAGAGTCCCAGGGGTTTTCATCCTCCCAGCCACGGTCCTTCATGTATTGATCGTAGTTCTTGTTGCGCTTGCCATAGCTGGTGCTGGGATGCAGCCCGTCGTCGCGCTCGTAGGGTTCGAACCCGCACTCCGAGACCAGGGCACCGATGGTGCTGTCGGGCGCGAGACCAAGGCGTTTCATCCCGTCCGCATCGGCGGTCATATGGGTCTTGCCGCAAAGCGCCGTGCGAACTCCCAGGGGGCGCAAGTGATCGCCCAGGGTCATCTCGCCGACCTTGAGCGGCACGTTGTTCCATGTCGACCCGTGCGAGCTGACATACCGCCCGGTGTAGAACGACATCCGGCTTGGCCCACAGATGGTGGATTGCACGTACGCACGATCAAAGCGCACGCCGCGTTTGGCCAAGGCGTCAATGTGCGGTGTCTCGATGCCTGGATGCCCCGCACAGGACAGGTAGTCCCACCGAAGCTGATCACACATGATAAAGAGCACGTTTTTTGACATGGGACTATCCGGGTCAGAAAGTTGAAGGGGAGCAGGCAAATGGCCGGGGCCGCAGAGACCCCGGCCGTCCAGATCAGCCTTTGGCGGCTTCCGGGATCTCTACGCCCAACTCGGTAAGCGCGCGCAGGGCGCCGGGGTGCAGTTCCAGGTTGATATCCTGCACGGCACCTTGCGGCGTGATGGCCCGCATCCAGGGCGAACTTTGCCCGGCTTCTTGCACGCCGGCATAGAACGCCTTGGTCATCTGATAGATCATCTCTTCATCAGCGTCCTTGTTCGTCACGATGCCCACGGTGACGCCCAGGGTGGTGACGTCGCCTTCGTTGATTTGATTTTCCCCGTAAGCGCCCGCCGGCAGCGTGGCCGCGCTGAAGCCCGGACGGCCCACTAGTGCCTGCACGCCTTCGCTTTCCAGCGCTTCTGCGGGAATGCCAAGGAAGCGGATTTCATTGGTCACGGCGATCTGCGTCAAGGCCGGGCTTGGGGCGTTGGTCGGGTTGCAATAGACGTCGATGTTGCCGTCCTGGAAGGCAGCGGCAGCGGCGTCCCAGCCCAGGGTGACGGCTTCGTAGTCCGTTCCCGCCTCAAGACCTGCGACCGCTTTGAACAGCCGCTCCATCGTGGTGTAGGCCGCACCGCCCGGAGGTCCAAGGAAGACGCGCTTGCCAGCAATCTGGTCTATGGATGTAATGCCGGACGAGCCATAGACGGCGATGTGATAGACCCCCATCGGGAAGTTCAGCACCGTGCGCAGGTTGTTGACCAGTTCGGGGGCTTGATCGATCTTTTCGTACATCGCGGCCTGGCGACGCATCAAGGAGTGGATGACGGGCGAGGACATGCAGAAATCGCTGCGGCCCATGGCGACTTCCAGAACGTGACGTGTTGCGGCGCCAGTGGCGTTCAGCTGGATTTCATAGTCCGGCAGCGCGCCGTTCACGATGTTCACAAAGGTCGTCATCACAAGGTTCGGGCTTGTGCCCGGCCCCAGCGTGGACATGCGCAGCAGTTCCTTGGCAAAGGCCACACGGGGCATCGCGGCGAATGCGGCGGCTCCTGCGGCAGTGCCCAGCAGCGACCGGCGGGTCAGGGATACATTGTTCATGGGTAGTTCCTCCTCTGGATTAGGACTTTTCGGGTGTCAGGAAATTGCCGAAGCGGACAGCGGACCAAAGTGCCAGCGTGGCTGCGACGGCAATCCACGAAACAAGGGGTCCAAAGAACAACAGGGCAAAGGCCAGGGCAAGGCCGATTGGCGCATAACGTGCCTTGCCCTTGCCCGGATAGCAGGCGCGCGAGATGTGCAGCACCGCAAGGGTTACAAACAGGATGGACTGTGCCGACTCCATCAGCGGGTAGCCCGTGCCAAGCAGCATCGCGGGCTGGTAGATGAAGGCGAAGGGGATGACGAAGCCAGGCAGGGCCAGCCGGGATGCTTCCACCGCCGTGCGCATCGCCCCGGCTCCGGCAATGGGCGCTGCCGCGAATGCTGCAAGTGCAACCGGTGGAGTGACGGCGGACAACACACCGAAATACAGGACGAACATATGGGTGTGAATGATCGGCACACCAAGTTTCTGCAGGGCCGGCCCCATGACAAGCACGATGATCAGATAGGCGGGCACCGTCGGCATTCCCATGCCCAGAAGCAAGCAGGCCAGCGCCATCAGCAGCAGCGACACCACCAGTTGTCCGTCGGCATAGCTTGCCACCAAAGAGGCAAACCGCAGCCCGACACCGGTCAGGTTCAGAATGCCGATGATGATGCCCACGGCGCCCACGATCACCACCAGCTGCGCCGAGATCATGCCAGCCGAACGAATGAACGTGAGCCAGGATTGCAGGTCCACCAGCAGGCTGGGTTTCAGCGCGAAGCCAAACACGATGGCAAAGGCGACACCGATAAATCCGGCATAGGCTGGGGACGACCCTCCGACCATGGCCACGACGATTGCGGTCAGGGACAGCATGAAGACGATGATCTGCGCCACTTCACGCCAGCCGAAACTCAGCTTGGGCTGTTCGGAGGTGTCGAGGTCCATGTCGCGCGCAGCGCTGGAGGTCGCCATGAACAGACCCGCGTAATACAGGATCGCAGGAACAGCGGCCGCGACACAGATCGTCAGATACGGTTCGCCCGTGATGTCGGCCATGATGAACGCGACCGCACCCATGATGGGCGGGGTAATCTGACCCCCACTTGAGGCCGCGGCCTCGACGGCGCCCGCGAAATGCGCCTTGAAACCGCGCTTCTTGATCAGCGGGATCGTGATGACCCCGGTGCCCACGACATTGGCCACGGCACTGCCCGAGATTGTTCCGAACAAGCCGCTGGCAATGGTGGCCGCTGCAGCGGGACCCGAGCGCACCCGGCCCGTGGCAGCCAGCGCCAGCTTTACCAGCACCTTGTCAATCGTCAGAAATTCCAGGATGGCGCCGAAGATGATGAAGATGAGGATCGTCGACACAACGGTGGCCATGGGACGCCCGAACACACCGTCGAAAGAATACCAAAGGACCTGGATCAGTTCCTCTGACGTCATCCCGGCATGACGCATGAAGCCGGGCGCATACTGCCCGAAGGCGCCATAGATCAGCACCACGGCTGCAACGCCCGCCATGACCATTCCGACCGACCTGCGTGTAAGGTCGATCACGGCAATCAGCCCCAGGACGCCCAGCCAGATATCCGTGGAGGTCAGAAAATAGAGCCCGGTCTCGATCTCGGCTGCGGCGCGAAAATACTGAAAGACCGCGATGCTCAGGAAACCGGCGGTGACAAGCGCCAGCACCTTTCCCATGGGGCTGTCGCTGCTGTCGATCTGTGCCAGCAGGATCAGCAGACCGCCGACCAGCAACATGCCGACCCGCAGATAGGATTCGCTGAACACGCCAAATACAGAGACGTAGAAAACAACGGCAATAACCAAACCGGACAATGCCAGGTTCAGTCCGGTAACTGATTTTGAAAGCACGCTTTGCATCGGTTTCCTCTTCCTCTGAATGCGGTGACGAAAAACGTTTCCGCCCACGACGCTCCGTCATGAAGGACTAGACAGGAAACTGGATCCAGTCGAACATGCGTTTCACTAGGTGGAATGCCATGACCAAGTTCAACCGCTCTGTCGAGCGCAGCATGAAAATACTCGAAGTCGTTTCCGGTAGTGGCGTGACTTCATTGGCTTTTCTGGCGGATCAAACTGGTCTGCCAAAACCCACGATCCTGAGAATCTGTGCCACTCTGGTCCATCAAAGGTGGCTTACACAAAGCCGAAGTGACGGCCGATACAGGATTGGTTCACGCTTTCCTCGCCTGGGCACTGCCCCCGATTCGATTGATGCACTGGTCGAAGCAGGCAGTTCGGAAATCGTTCGTCTGTCCGAAGCAACCGGATTGGGCGTAGACTTGGCGGCAGGGATCGGAAATGGACGTGTCGAGATCGTCGACACCACCAGAACCTTCTCCGACCATGGCATCTTTCCTGACTGTATCGGCTATCGCCCGTCGCCATTCCGCTCGGCCCTGGGGTGTGCGTTCCTTGCGGCCCATGATGCCGACGCAAGGGCAGACTTCTCTGCCAAACTGGCTGTGAACACCAAGGGAAAAGACCGCGAGGCCGCACTGAGCCTGCCCGGAATACTCAAGGAGATCCGGGCAAAAGGGTTTGCCACAAGGGAGTTCGGCTATTGGGGACGTGCGGTGGATTACGGCGGCATTCCCAGTGCGATCGGCGTTGCCATCCGTGCCGAGGGGCGCGTCATTGGCGCCGTTAGTCTGATTTGGCTTGCCGAGAAGCTTAGCGTCGATGAGGTCGCCTCGGCGCATTTGAAACAGCTGACATCGGCAGCAGTTGCCATCGGCAGGCAATTCGAATCCAACGTCCGCCTTCCGGACGGAGCAGCCTCCTAGGTCGCCATACAGGGGCTTGTCTAGTCAGCCAGGCCTGATTCTTGCCGTCGGATTGCCCCTTCGGAAAGACAAGCGACCGCCCGTGCGGCTGGCCAGTTTTGAGAAATCGTGCTTCTGGCGCGGCCAACAGCGCGCGCAGACCACCGGGGACGACAAACCGGATGGCGTCACGCAATCGCCATCCTTGGTCAGGACCGCGGCTCAGACCTTTGTGACGACCTTGTCCAGTTCGTCATGCAGCCGCGCCATCATGTCGTGCAGCTGATCCCTCTCGGCAGGTGAGAACGCACTCAGGATCACAGCCTCCAACGCAAGTGCCTCGGGCACGATTCGCTGAAAGACCTCACGCCCGGCTTGGGTCAGTTCGATTTCGACCAGCCGGTGATCCGAATCGCAGGTGGATTTTCGCAGAAGTCCGGCCTGTTCGAGCTTGGCAACCGCGCGGCTGACGCTCGGCTTTTCCAGATCGACACTGTCATGGATTTCACGGACCGACATCTTTTCACGGCGCGCGACATGCGCCAGCACCCGCCATTCGGGCGTCGAAAGACCGTATTTCTCACCATAGACTTTCGCCAGAACCTTGGTCGTGCGCGATGCCAATACGGACAGTTTGTAAGGCAAGAATTCAGACAGGTTGAAGTCGTCTGCGGTCATGTGATCCGGCCCCCTTTATTTCGTTGCAAATGAAATGACCTTGACTCAGCCTCCCACAGAATGGTATTCGTTGCAAGTGAAACGATTTTAAGAGTGCAAACAGCAGCAGAGACTTCGAACCACAGGACCGGAAGTAAAATGTTTCAGGGCAGCCACTTGCAAGGTCTACTTCACGCACATGCGGCGGGCATTCTTTCTGAGAATTCCGCCAACCGAAGGAAGCCAGGCCACCCTGATTGTCGTGTCCCCTTTGAATGGAGAACCCTATGAAGATCGAACAAATCCACCACGTCGCCTACCGTTGCAAGGACGCAAAAGAGACAGTCGAATGGTACGGCAAGATGCTCAACATGGACTTCGTTCTGGCCATTGCCGAGGACAAGGTGCCGTCCACGCATGAGCCTGACCCCTACATGCACCTGTTCCTGGACGCAGGAAACGGCAACGTCCTGGCGTTCTTCGAACTGCCGACAAAGCCGGAAATGGGCCGCGACCCGAACACGCCTGAATGGGTTCAGCACATCGCCTTCAAGGTCAAGGATCGCGACACGCTGATCGAATTCAAAGAACATCTGGAGGCCAACGGGGTCGAGGTTCTCGGCATCACCGACCATTCGATGTTCCACTCGATCTATTTCTTCGATCCGAGCGGCCACCGGGTCGAATTGGCCTGTCCCGATCCCGAAGAAGAAGCCATGCTCGCACGCATGGATGAGGTGAAATGGGATATGCTTGAAGAGTGGTCCCAGACCAAACGCGCTCCGAAGCATGCAGATTGGCTGCACGCAAAAGAGCTCAAGAAAGACGCCTGAACCGGCCAGAACGCACCGAAGATCGATTCGGTGCGTTCGCCCCCAATGCAAGGAGACGCGCGATGAACAACCCGGATACCAACCCCATGATTCAGGCCGATGGCGGGCTGACAAACCCCGGCTACATGCCCGGTTTTGGCAACGACTTCGAGACCGAGGCACTGCCCGGCGCTTTGCCGCAAGGCATGAATTCGCCCCAGAAATGCAACTATGGCCTGTATGGGGAACAGCTGTCCGGCACTGCCTTCACCGATGTGCGTCCCGAACGGACCTGGTGCTATCGCATCCGTCCGTCGGTCAAGCACTCGCATCGCTACGAAAAGATCGACCTGCCCCATTTCCGGTCGGCTCCGGATATCCACCCGGATGTGACCTCGCTGGGTCAGTACCGCTGGGATCCGATCCCGCATACAGACGAGCCGCTGACGTGGCTGACCGGCATGCGGACGATGACCACGGCAGGAGACGTAAACACCCAGGTGGGCATGGCAACGCACGTCTATCTGGTGACCGAATCCATGAAGGACGCGTATTTCTTCTCGGCCGACAGCGAAATGCTGGTGGTTCCGCAGGAAGGCCGCCTGCGTTTTGCGACAGAGCTGGGGATCATTGATCTTGAGCCCAAGGAAATCGCGATCATCCCCCGCGGCCTCGTCTACCGGGTCGAAGTGATCGACGGCCCCGCGCGCGGCTTCGTGTGCGAGAACTACGGCCAGAAATTCGAACTGCCGGGCCGTGGCCCGATCGGCGCCAACTGCATGGCCAACCCGCGCGATTTCAAGGCGCCCGTCGCGGCCTATGAAGACCGTGAAGTGCCGTCGACCCTGACCGTGAAATGGTGCGGCCAGTTCCACGAAACCAAGATCGGTCAAAGCCCGCTGGACGTGGTGGCATGGCACGGCAACTACGCGCCCTACAAATACGATCTGCGCAACTACTGCCCGGTCGGCGCGATCCTGTTCGACCACCCGGACCCGTCCATCTTCACCGTTCTGACCGCGCCCTCGGGCCAGCCCGGCACGGCCAATATCGACTTCGTTCTGTTCCGCGAACGCTGGATGGTGATGGAAGATACGTTCCGCCCGCCGTGGTACCACAAGAACATCATGTCCGAGCTGATGGGCAACATCTACGGCGAATACGATGCCAAACCGCAGGGTTTCGTGCCCGGCGGGATCAGCCTGCACAACATGATGCTGCCCCACGGTCCTGACCGCGAAGCGTTCGAAAAGGCTTCCAACGCCAATCTCGGCCCCGACAAGCTGGACAACACCATGTCCTTCATGTTCGAGACCCGCTTCCCGCAGCAACTGACACAGTTCGCGGGCAAGGACGCCCCGCTGCAGGACGACTACATCGACTGCTGGGCGGACATGGAGAAGAAGTTCGACGGCACGCCGGGCAAGAAGTGACGGCGATGCTGACGCTCTATTCCTATTGGCGCTCGACCACATCCTACCGGGTGCGGGTGGCGCTGAACCTCAAGGGGCTGTCCTATCGGACAGTCCCGGTGGACCTTGTCGCCGGCGCGCAACACGCGCCGGACTATGTGGCCTTGAACCCTATCAAGGGCGTGCCGACGCTGGTGCTGGAGGACGGCACCGCGCTGACCCAATCACTGGCGATCCTGGACTATCTGGATCAAATCGCGCCCGACCCTGCCTTGTTGCCGGACGACCCGGTGCTGCGGGCCAGGGTGCAGGCGGCGGCACAGGTCATCGCGACGGACATTCATCCGGTCAACAACCTCAAACTCGTGAACCGCCTGAAGTCCGAATACGGGTTGAGCGCCGATCAAGGCGTGGAATGGATGCGTCACTGGATGACACAAGGGTTGCACGCCTATCAGGCGCTGCTGCCCGAAGGCCCCGCCTACAGCTTTTCGGACACTCCGTTGCTGTGCGACATCTGCCTTGTCACCCAGCTTTACAATGCCCATCGCTGGGGTGTCGACCTGACGCCCTTTGCCCGTCTGCTCCAGATCGAAGAGCAGGCCCTGAAATTGCCGGCATTTGATGCCGCGCGCCCTGAAAACCAGCCCGACGCCACCTGAAGGACACCTCATGACACAGCTACTCCGCTCCTGGGTCGATAGTGCAAATTCGCCCGACACCGACTTCCCGCTCAACAACCTGCCCTATGGCGCCTTCCGCGTTTCGGGCGGCGACCTGCATGCAGGCGTTGCCATCGGGGATCACATCCTTGATGTAACGGCTCTGGAACAGGCCGGCATGCTCGACCTGCCGCAAGGTGATGTGTTTGCCCATGGCACATGGAATGACTTCATGGCGCTTGGCGCTGATGTCTGGAACAGCTTCCGGGCCTATCTGTCCAAGGCGCTGGCCGAAGGTGCCTCGCAGCAAGCCGATCTTGAAGGGCATCTTGTGGCGATGGCCGATGCCACGCTGGAAATGCCCTTCAGCGTCACCGAGTTCACTGATTTCTACGCAGGCCGCCATCACGCGTTCAACGTCGGCTGCCTGTTCCGCGATCCGGCCAATGCCCTGCCGCCCAACTGGCTGCACATCCCGATCGGCTATAACGGCCGCGCGTCCTCGGTTGTGGTCAGCGGCACGGACGTCACCCGCCCCAACGGCCAGCTGAAAGCGCCGGACATGGACATGCCGGTGTTCGAGGCCTCAAAGCGTTTCGACCTGGAACTGGAAATGGGTGCCATTGTCGGCAAACCGTCCAAGGGCCGCGTTTCGGTGCAAGAGGCCGACGACATGATCTTCGGTTATGTGCTGCTGAACGACTGGTCCGCACGCGACATTCAGGCGTGGGAGTATGTGCCGCTCGGTCCGTTCCAGGCCAAGGCGACGGCGACGACCATCAGCCCCTGGATTGTGACCAAAGCCGCACTTGAACCCTTCCGCGCCTCGACCCCGCCGCGCGAAAAGGAACTGCTGCCCTATCTCAAGGAACCCGGACCGATGCTCTATGACATCGATCTTGAGGTCGGCCTCGCCCCCGAGGGCAAGTCGGAAACGATCCTGTCGCGCACGAACTACAGCGTGATGTATTACTCTGCGGCCCAGCAACTGACCCATCACACCACCAGCGGCTGCCCGATGCGGGTTGGCGATCTGCTGGGATCGGGCACGATTTCGGGCCCGGAAAAGGAAAACCGCGGCAGTCTTTTGGAACTCAGCTGGGGCGGGAAAGAGCCGCTGACCCTGGACACCGGAGAGACGCGGACCTTCCTGGAAGACGGTGACACCCTGACCCTGCGCGGCGTCGCCAAGGGCGACGGGTACCGGATCGGGTTTGGTGAGTGCGCAGGCACCTTGCGCCCCGCACCCGCCCTCGATTGAACGACACGACCGTCGCAGCCCGACTGCGGCGGTCACCTTCCGGACGGGACCGCAGCGAATGATCACATCGGCGATCGATGACGGCCCTTGCACCAAATCCCCCGATGGCCGCAACACACCCCCGCACTGACAAACTCCCTTGCGCGACTGCCGGTATGACGGTCGCGATACGGGCTCCGGCATTCAGGACAGCCCGACCTCTGCCGTCCGCGGCGCGATTTCCCTTTGACGACACGCAGGACTTCGACGAGGCATTTCAGAGGCTGATCGCGGCGCCGGACAGCCTGCAGATCGAAGCCGAGGCGGGCGGGTTCGCCTGGGATCTGGAGCGCTTCGACTTCCTGAAACAGGGCGAAAACTTCGACAGCATCCACCCGTCGTTGGAACGGCAAGCCCGGCTGACCACCCAGTTCGGCTTGTACGAGGTCATGGACGGCATCTACCAGGTCCGCGGCTACGACCTGTCAAACCTGACGCTGATCGAAAGCGAAACGGGCTGGATGGTCTATCAGTATGCCTTCCTGCTGCCGGCCAGCCCCTTTGGCTATGTCACGCAGGGTCTGGGCCAGTCTGCCTCCAGCGGCGCGACAGGTCTTGTCGCACCGACGATGGAAATCACCGATCCGATTGAAGAGCACATCATCGACGGCGTGAAGATGGTCTTCCAGTTGACGCCGGGCACCGAGGCGCCGTCCGAGTTGAACACCTATCTTCCGGACATGAAGGCGCTGTGTATGGCCGAGAACGTCACCGGGACGATGCACAACATCTATACCTTGCGCGGTGCGCAGGTGCGCGATGCGCTCGGCTGGTCACAGTTCATCAACGAAGCGCTTCAGATGTTCGGCCAGGACGCCGAGGTCATGTTCGCCTCGCATCACTGGCCGCGCTTTGGCAACGCCCGCATCCAGGAGGTGCTGCGGGCGCAACGGGATCTTTACGCCAACCTCAACAACCAGGTGCTGCACTTCGCCAACCAGGGCGTAACGATCAACGAAATCCACAACGTTTATGAACCGCCCGCGAGCATCGCGAACAACTGGTTCAACCGGGGCTACCATGGCTCGGTGCAGCACAACGTGCGCGCCGTCATCAACCGCTATCTGGGATACTGGGATGCGAACCCCGCAATGCTGATCCCGCTGTCCCCTGCCGACGCCGCCCCTCTTTATGTCGAAATGATGGGCGGTGCCAATGCGATCATGGCGAAAGGTCAGGAGCTGTTCGACGGGGGTGCGTATTTCCAGGCGGTCGAGATACTCAACAAGCTGGTCTATGCGGAACCCGCCAATACCATCGGCTACCAGCAGGAAAACCCGGGCCTGCGGAACAGCTTCCTGGCAGGCGCATACGAATTGCGCTCGCCGCTGCCGCAGGGCACCGCGACCGAGACAGCGACCCCCGATGTGATCCAGGCGATGGCCACGGGGCTGTTTCTCGACTACGTCGGTGTCAAGATGGACAGTCGCAAGGTCGGCGACCTCGCGTTCACCGTCAACATCGTGCATCCGGACATCGACGAGCAGTACATCCTTGAACTGAGCAACGCCACGTTGACCAACATCGAAGGGTACCAGGCCGACGACGCTGATCTGACGGTGACCATCGACCGCGAACAGCTTGTGCCGGTGATGATCGGCGAGGCGACGATCGACGCACAGATCGACGCCGGCAATGCCCGGGCCGAGGGCGACCGGACGGTCCTCACGCAAATGGCCTCGTTGCTGACCGACTTTGAAATGACCTTCGAAGTCATGCCCGGCACCGATGGGGCCACGGCGGTACCGGGGCGGTATGACACCGTGGATGCAGCGACCGGCGAAGGACCCTTCGAGGTCAAGACATCCAGCGGCAGTTCCGTCCTGCCGAACTGAAGCCGCCCACCTGACGAAGATGCGCCTGCACGCCCCAACCGCGTGCGGGCGTCCCCGCAAGGGTGACGCACTCAACGGTCTGATTGGCGCCGCCGTCCCCGAGCTTTCTCAAACCAGACGCTGCCGGACCAAAACTTTGGTTTGGCCAGCGCCTGCACACAACCTAGTATCCTGCCAGACACGCCCGCCAGAGTCGCAACCGACGATCCGATGTGATCGCGAAGGAACACAGCATGTTTGACTTTCCGCCCCTTGCACGTTCTGTCGTCCTGCTGACGGCGGCCGTATTTCTGGCCACCGCGTCCGAGGCCCAGGATGCGGACGCCGAAGCCAACAACCCCCTGGCCAACACAACCGCGCTCAACTTCCAGAACCAGTATTTCGGCCAGATCGAGGGCCTGGATCGCGACGCCAACCAGTTCTACCTGCGATATGCACAGCCCTTCGGCGCCTTCGGCGGCAACTGGCTGGCCCGGTTCACAGCCCCCGTGAACACTCTTCCGGAAGTCGGCAGCGGCGATCAGACCGGGCTGGGGGATCTTAATCTTTTTGCCGCCTACCTGTTCGACACCGGCAACCCGGCCATCAGCTTCGGGATCGGGCCGCAGGTCACGGCCCCCACGGCGACGAAGGATGAGCTGGGGTCCGGCAAATGGTCCGTCGGGCTCGCCAACGTTCTGTTCAATGCCACCAACCCGAAGTTCCAGTGGGGGTACCTGCTGACCTGGCAGGCAAGCGTGGCCGGCGACAAGGACCGCGACGACGTCAACATCGGGGCCTTCCAGCCGTTCGGGTTCTATCAGCTGGGCCAGGGCTGGTATCTGCGCTCTGCTAGCGTCTGGACATACAACTTCGAAACCGACAGCTACGGTGTGCCGCTGAGCCTGGGCCTCGGCAAAGTGATCGAGACGGAGCATGCGGTCATCAACATCTACGCCGAACCGCAAAAATATGTCTGGACCAGCGGCGACGGCCAGCCGGAATGGGGCGTGTTCGCGGGCGTGAATTTCCAGTTCTGATGATGGACTGCGCGCCGTGCCGCGGCCCGGCACGGCGCACACGACGAATGCTGTCACACACATGATCGGTGCGCCTCGGGTCGCCTTGCAAAGCAGGCGCCCGAGGGCGGCGGCCATGCCATTCCCGATACGAGCGAGAATCAGGCCATTGCCTTAACCGCCGCCGCAGCCATGCGCGGCGCGGGCAGCACCCTGAGCGCGCCACGGCCATAAGGCCGCCAAAGGCGTCAATCTAACATCCTGTATTTATGCTTGGATTTCCCTGTTTCCAATCTCTTTTCCGATGCCTGACAAGTGAACACTTGACGTCTGATAAAATTCAGTGAAGTTTACTAATAAGCGGATCGTGAGTTTTTTGGAGACTATGAATGGCTGGCGTCACCCTGAATGCAGTCCGCAAGGACTACGGCACCTTCCTGGCCATTCCCGAGCTTGACTTGGAAATCGAAGATGGCGAGTTTTGCGTGTTTGTCGGGCCGTCCGGCTGCGGAAAGTCGACCTTGCTGCGCACGATCGCGGGGCTGGAAGACCTGACCGATGGCCAGATCCTGATTGGCGATCAGGACGTCAGTGATCGCCATCCGGGCGAGCGTGGCGTGGCGATGGTATTTCAGAACTACGCGCTGTATCCGCATATGAACGTGCGCCAGAACATGGGCTACGCACTGCGATTGGCCCGCGAACCCAAAAGCACGATCAGCCAGAAAGTCGAACGCGCTGCCGACATCCTTGGTCTGCGCGATCATCTGGACAGAAAGCCCGCCGAGCTTTCGGGCGGTCAGCGGCAACGGGTGGCCATCGGACGGGCCATTGTGCGCAATCCGAAGGTCTTTCTGTTCGACGAGCCGCTGTCCAATCTGGATGCCGAGTTGCGGACCAGAATGCGGCTGGAATTGTCGGAACTGCATCAGACCCTCAGCACGACCATGATCTACGTGACCCATGATCAGGTCGAGGCCATGACGCTGGCCGACAAGATCGTCGTTCTGCGCGCCGGACGCATCGAACAGGTGGGCTCTCCGCTGGAGTTGTATGACAACCCCGTCAACAAGTTCGTCGCGGGTTTTCTCGGATCCCCCAGCATGAATTTCCTGCCGGCAACGATGACCGCGAACGGTCTGCAATTTGCCGATCTGGATGGCGCCTGTGTGGACTTTGGCACCGAACCGACGCCCGGCAAGGTCGTCATGGTCGGCATCCGGCCAGAGCATCTTGAAATCAGCGAAGACGGAGCCCCCTTGCCGCTGCGATCGGTCGAACAACTGGGCGGCGTCACCTATGGCTATGCAATCCTGCAATCCGGCGAGGAATTCTGCGTTGACCTGAAAGGCCGCCGCGACATTCGGGCAGGCGACACCATCCGTCTGCTCATTCCCCCGTCACGCGCACTGGTCTTTGACGCGGATACGGAACTTCGAATTCGATAATCGACGCCGACAACTGACAGACAACATCTGGGAGGATACCATGTCTAAATCACAATGGCTGCAAAGCTCTGCGCTGGCCCTGGCATTGGGGCTGACGGCGGCTTCGGCTTCGGCCGAAACGCTGCGGGTCTATTTCAACGCCGGACACGCCTACGACACCTATCTTGAGGCCATCGCGCAATTCGAAGCCGACAACCCCGGCTGGGAAGTTCAGTTCGAAAAGTTCCAGTGGCCGGATCTGCGCACCAAGCTGGTTGCCGATTTCGCTGCCGACAACGCGCCGGACCTGGTGGCGACGGCGGGCGGCTGGGTGCCGGAATTCGCGTTTCAGGACCTGTTGCTGCCGCTGGATGATCTGGCCGCCCGGGATCAGGCCGAGTTCGATTTCCCCGGCGACTGGTTTGACCCAGCCATTGCCAAGAACACCGTGAACGGCAAGATTTACGGCCTGCAAATCCACCTGACCTGCGCCACGCTTGTCTACAACAAGGACATGCTGGCCGAGGCAGGCTATGACGCGCCGCCCACCACCTGGGACGAATTCCGCGAGGTGGCCATAGCCACCACCAAGCCGGGTGTCTTCGGCTTCGCGCCCAATTCGTCGTTCTTCTATTACTGGCCCTGGGTGTTCCAGAACGGTGGCGAGTACTTTGACACCGAAACCGGCGAAGTCGGGTTCGGCTCCGAGGAAACCATCGGCGCGATGCAATTCCTGGCCGACCTGATCCACAAGGACCGCGCGGCCCCCGTGCCGGTGGCGGGTGCCGACTATGAAGGGCCGCAAAAGCTGTTCACCTCGGAACGCGCCGCGATGATCCTGACCGGCCCCTGGGACATCAACCCAATCCGCACCGGCAACCCTGACCTGAACTGGGCCGTTGCGCCGTCGCTGTCGAATGCGACGCAGGCAACCGTGCAGGGCGGCGTTGCGCTTGCCATTCCGAAAGGCGCCCAGCATGCCGACATGGCGTGGGATCTGGCAAAGCGCCTGACCGATGTCGAGGTCGAGGTCGCGACCTCGTTGCAATACTCGATGACCATGCCGCGGAAATCCTGGCTTGCGGATGAGCGTGTGCAGGCCGACCCGCTGCTGGGTCAGTTCGGGTCCTGCCTGCCCTATTCCAAGGACGTGCAACTGCCCCTGACGCTGACCGGGAAATACGATCCGGCAGTCGATGCTGTGATGCGCCAGGCGGTCGAAGAAGTGCTGTATTCCAACGAGCCCGCGGCAGAAGTCCTGCCGGTCGCGGCGGAAGAAGCCAACAAGATCATCGCCAGCAAGTAAGCACCCCGGCCCCGGCGACCGTTCGCCGGGGCCACACCTGAAAGGAGAGGCCATGACATACCGCCAACGACGCGCCTTGACGGCCTATGCCTTTCTGCTGCCTGCAATCTTGTATTTTATCGTGTTCTTCTTCTGGCCGATCGCGATCGAGCTTTGGGCCAGTTTCCGGTCGGGGCAGCCCTTGATCGGCAAGTCCGAATTCGCCGGGATGAAGAACTATCTCTACATCTTTCAGGACAAGCTGGCGATCAAGGCGATCAGCGCCACGATGATCTACGCCCTGGGATCGACCGTGTTCACGCTTCTTCTGGCCCTGGGGCTGGCGTCGATCCTGGCCGGCCCGCTGAAAGCCCGCAACACGATCCGCGCGATCCTGTTCTTTCCCTACATCGTGTCGTTCGTGATCTCTGCCCTGATGTGGAAGTCCATCCTAGACCCCTATACAGGGTTGTTGAACGCCGCGCTTCTGAAGGTCGGGTTGCCGCCGCAATACTGGCTGACCGATCCCGATACCGCGATCTGGGTGCTTGTGGCGGTCTCGGTCTGGAAGGACATCGGCTATGCGGTCCTGATCTATATCGCCGCCATTCAGGGCATCCCCAGCCACCTCTACCAGGCGGCCGAACTGGACGGGGCGCGCCGGCACCACCTGTTTCGCGACATCACCCTGCCGCTGCTGATGCCGACAACGCTGTTCCTGGCCGTGGTGATCATGATCGCGTCGATGCAGGAAATGGCCCTGCCCTACCTGATGACCGGCGGCGGCCCGGCCAATGCCACGAGGCTCTATTCGCTGCACGTCTACGAAACCGCGTTCCAGGGTTTGAACATCGGCTACGCCTCGGCGTTGTCCTTCGTGATGTTCCTGCTGATCCTGCTGATCACCTGGGTGCAGTTCAAGCTTCTCAACCGTGACATCCGCCACGTATAGGACCCGCGCATGGCTTATAAACACACCTACTCGTTGGCCGCCAAAATCTGGATCTATCCGGTCATGGCCTTCTTCGTCCTGCTGTCGGTTCTGCCATTCCTGTACATGATTTCACTGTCATTGCAGAGCGATGCCGAGATGTTCTCGGGTCAGGTGGTGGTCATTCCGGAAGAACTGCAATTCACCAACTACGTGACGATCTGGGAAAAGGCGCCGTTCGCGCGCTTCATCCTGAACTCGTTCTTCGTGGCCGGAACGATCGCGGCATTGCACGTCCTGTTCGACCCGTTGATCGGCTATGTGTTCGCAAAGATGGAGTTTCCAGGCAAACGGTTCATGTTCGTCGCCCTGTTGTCCACGCTGATGATCCCGTTCTTCGTGCGGTTGATCCCGCTTTACATCATGACCGCCAAGTTCGGGCTGCTGAACACCTATACCGGGCTGATCATGCCCTTCGCGATGAGCGCCTTCGGCATCTTCCTGATGCGCCAGTTCATTCTGCCCATTCCCGATGACCTGATCGCGGCGGCCCGTCTTGATGGCGCAAGCGAGCCGCGGATTTTCTTTGACATCGTGCTGCCGCAGCTTGGCCCCGCGATTGCCACCGTGGCATTGCTGACCTTCGTGTTCCAGTTCAACGAATTCATCTGGCCGCTGGTTGTCGTGTCATCGGAAAACATGCGCCCGATCACCACCGGGCTGACCCTCTTCAACCAGGAATTCTTCACGCAGTGGAACCTGACCGCAGTGGGCGGCATGCTGCTCTTCCTGCCCTGCTTCCTGCTTTACCTGATCGCGCAACGGCACTTTGTGAAAAGCGCCATGCTGTCGGGCATGAAATAGACTGACAAGGAATAGACGATGTCCAGCAAGCCGAATGTTCTTGTTTTCTTCACCGATCAGCAGCGATGGGATACGGTCGGCGTCCACGGCAACGGCCTGGACGTGACACCCAATTTCGACCGGCTTGCCAAGGCCGGGTGCTTCGTGCCCAACTCGTTCACCGCACAGCCGGTCTGCGGGCCGGCGCGGTCGATCTTTCAGACCGGGCGCTATCCGACGGCCACGGGCTGTTATCGCAACGACATCCCGCTGCCCGACGGCGAACAGACGCTTGCGCATTATTTTGGCGCTGCCGGGTATGACACCGCCTATATCGGCAAATGGCATCTGGCCGAGGGCGAACCCGTCCAAAAGCCGCAGCAGGGCGGCTACAAGTACTGGCTGGCCTCCAACATTCTTGAATTCACCTCGTGGCCCTATCAGACCACGCTGTATGACAGCGATGGAAACCCCCATGACCTGCCCGGCTATCGTGTCGATGCCCTGACCGACGCCGCGATCCGCTATCTGGCTGAACCGCGCGACGATCCGTTCTTCATGTTCCTGTCGTTCCTGGAACCGCATCATCAGAACCAGCATGACAGTTACCCTGCGCCGGTCGGTTATGAGGAACGACTGGCCGCGCGCGCCGTCTCCTACCCGCCCGATCTGGGCACGCTGGGCGGCACGACCAAAGAGCACTACCACGGTTACATGGGCATGGTTGCAAGGCTGGACGAAGCCCTGGGGCGGGTTGTCGACGCGCTGATATCCCTGGATCAGCTCGACAACACCATTATCCTGTTCACCTCGGACCATGGGTGCCATTTCAAGACCCGCAACAGTGAATACAAGCGATCCTGCCACGAGGCGTCGATCCGCGTGCCAACCATGTTCCACGGGCCCGGCTTCGACAAGCAAACCCCGATCACGCGGAACTGTTCGCTGGCCGATCTGCCGCCGACCCTTCTGGACGCCGCCGGTATCGAGGTGCCGCAATCCATGCAGGGGCATTCCCTGCTGCAGCCCATGGACGGGGCCAACGATATCTTCATCCAGATCAGCGAAAGCCAGGTGGGCCGGGCCCTGCGCCATGGCCAGTGGAAATACTGCGTCTCGGCCGATCACCTCAACCCGTTCGAGCACGCCGGCAGCGACCGCTATCGCGAAACGCATCTGTATGATCTGGACAGCGATCCGTGGGAATTGACAAACCTGGTGGCATCCGCAGACCACAAGGACGTTCGCGCATCGCTTGCCGCGCGACTGACCGCGCGCATGGTCGAAGTGGGCGAACTGCCGCCGCGCATCGAACCGCTCAAGGAAGCATAGGCACGGCGCAACCGGCCCTGGGGAAACAACGGACTTTTTGGCTATGGCGACGTTGAAACAGATCTCGAAGATGACCGGCGTCGCCGAGTCGACCATATCGCGGGTGCTGAACCGCGACCCGACGCTGTCGATCTCGGACGAAAAGCGGACGCTGGTGATCGAGACCGCCGAAAAGCTGCAGTATGTGACCCCCCGCCGCCGGCGCGCCCGCAACGGAACCGACCCGATCAGCCTGCGCAAGCCCGAAGAGCTTGTATCGCTGGTACTGGTCCATTTCCTGACCAGCGAGGAAGAACTGACACGCCCCTTCTACATCGGTCTGCGCAAGGGCATCGAGGCCCGTTGCGAAGCATACGGCATCAATATCGTGCGCGTTCTTGAAAAGGACATGGACCCGGCCTCCCTCCACAATGCGCGGCATACCGGCGTGCTTTCGATTGGTGCGCTGGACCCGCGGATTGTCGAAGCCATCGAGGCACATGGCATTCCGATCGTTCTGGCGCATCCGGCCAAACCCCCGACGGCGCTGGATGTCGCCTATGTCGATATCGCCTCTGCCGCGGCGATGCTGTGCGAATGGCTGATCGGGCGCGGCATCAAGCGCCCAGCACTTGTTGGTCTGGCCAGCGATTCCGACGGGCGGCTTGACGGATATCGACAGGTCATGACCGCGGCAGGGTCCTTCGATCCTGACCTGATCGTCTATGAAGCCCAGACCGAATCCGCCAACAAATCCGCCGTGGATGAACTGTTTGATCGCTTCGAAGCCGGCGGCGACACCTTTCCGGACGCGATCATTGTCAACAAGGATCAGACCGCGGTCGAGGTCTACCAATGCCTGCAGGAACGCGGGCTCAAGATTCCCGACGATATTTCCGTCGTGGGCTTCAACGACAGCGCGGTGGCAAGCGTCCTGCGGCCGAACCTGACGACGATCCGCCTGGATGCCGGGGTGATCGGCGAGGCCGCCGTCGATCTGTTGATGGAACAGCTTGCCGGGCGAAAGACAACGAAACACGTCCAGATCCAGCCGGCCGTCACCATCCGCGCCAGCACCAGATAACGCAGGCCAGCCGCCACACAGAAGCGGCCGCACGCCCCTGCACGACCCCCTCTCGATAAATGGAGACCACCATGCCGCATTCAGAATTGTATTGTGAGAACTGGAGCTTCCGCCCCGGTTTCAAGCAATCCTGGGCAAAGACGCGGCAGCCTGGCGACACGGTCGCCCTGCCCCACAACGCCGTGGATCTGCCTTTCGACTATTTCGACGAAACGGTCTATCAGCGTGAATTCACCTATCAGAACACGATAGCCTGGAAGGATGAATACGCCGGCAAGGAAGTGTGGCTGCGCTTTGACGGGGCCATGGCCAACACCCGCGTATTCCTGAACGGCGAGCCGCTTGGCCAGCACCCAGATGGGTATACGCCATTTCGCATGCGTCTGACCGACCATCTGACCATGGGGGAAAACCTGGTCACCGTTGTTGTCGACGGCAGCGAAAATCCCGACATTCCCCCGTTTGGCGGACAGATCGACTATCTGACCTACGCGGGCATTTACCGCGAAGTCTGGATTGAACATGCCGATCCGGTTTCGATCCTGAACGTGAAGATTGAAACCCCGGAGCCGCTGGCGGACACCAAGACCGTCCGGGTGCGCGCATTTCTGGACAACCCCCGACAATTGCCCGTCGCCGGAGACTGCCAGGTCACCCTGCAGGATGGCGCAGGCCGCATCATCGGCAAGGCCAGCGCCGCGCTGACCGAAGACGGTGCGTCGCTCACCATCGACGGGATCAGTGGCGTCGAGCTTTGGTCACCAGAGGCACCAACCCTCTATTCGGCAACCGTAACCCTTTCCGGCATCGGGTTTTCCGACAGCCGCACAGATCGCTTCGGCGTTCGCGAGGCAATCTTCACGGCCAACGGCTTCATGTTGAACGGATCGCCGCTCAAACTGATGGGGCTGAACCGGCACCAGTCCTTTCCCTATGTCGGCTATGCTGCCGGGCGCGAGGCACAGCAGCGTGATGCCGAAATGGTCAAGCATGACCTGGGCTGCAATATCGTGCGCACCTCGCATTACCCGCAATCAAAGTGGTTTCTGGACCACTGTGACCGTATCGGTCTGCTGGTGCTCGAAGAGATCCCCGGCTGGCAGCACATTGGCGGTGACGTCTGGAAGGACGAGGCCGTCAAGAATGTCCGCCGGATGATCGAACGGGACTGGAACCACCCCTCGATCATCCTCTGGGGCGTGCGGATCAATGAATCCGTGGATGACGACCCGTTCTATGAACGCACCAACGCCCTGGCCCATGCGCTGGATACAACCCGGCAGACAGGGGGCATTCGCAAGCACATGGAGTCTTCCCTGTTGGAGGACGTCTATACGTTCAACGACTTCGTTCTGGGCGAGTTCGAGCGCCCCTTTGCCAATGCCGAACGACGCGGGCTTCGGGACCGCGCCGAGGTCACCGGCCTGCGCACGCCCGTTCCCTATTTGATCACCGAATACAATGGCCACATGTTCCCCACCAAGGTCATGGACAATGAACTGCGGCAGATGGAGCATGTGACCCGCCATCTCGAAGTGCTGGACTCCGCCCATGCCGATCCGGGCATCTCGGGCTGCATCGGCTGGTGCATGTTCGACTACAACACCCACGCCGATTTCGGATCGGGCGACAGGGTCTGCCACCACGGCGTGATGTCGATGTTCCGCGAACCGAAATTCGCCGCTTACGCCTATGCCAGCCAGGTGGATCCGGCGCAGAAGGTTGTGATGAAACCGGTCACCCACTGGGCGCGCGGAGAGCGCAACATCGGCGGCGTGTTCCCGCTGATGATCCTGACCAACTGCGACCGCGTGCGCATGGCGCTGCCGGACGGCCAGCATGTGGACATCTACCCCGACCGGGAGCGGTTCCCGCATCTGCCGCATCCGCCCGCGATCCTGCGTATCGATCAGATCGACGAGAACATTCTCGGCCGCTGGGGCATGTCCTGGCCAGACGTCGTGTTCCAGGGCTTCCTTGGCGAGGACTGCGTCACCACCCAGAGCTTCAGCGCCAAGCCGGTACTGACCGCGCTGCAGGTCGAACCGGACGCCACGGTCCTTGGCTGCGACCGCCAGGAAATGCGGGTCATTCTGCGCGCGGTTGACCAGTTGGGAAACCTGACACCCTTTGCGGATTTGCCGGTGAGGGTTGCCGTCACCGGGGCGGGCCGCCTTCTGGGCCCTGATCAGATTACGCTGCGCGGCGGACATTCCGGGTTCTGGCTGCGCTCGGACGGAACACCCGGCCAGATCAGCGTGACGGTTTCCACGCCGCGACTGCCGGATGTGCAGATCACCCTTGAAACACGCCAGCCGGAGACTGCCCAATGACCACGGCCGACACGACACAGCCGACCGGACATCTCTGCGATCCCCGGCGGTTCTATATTGACGGCAAATGGATCGAAGCCGCGGATCGTGCGCAGCGCGAGGTGGTCAACCCGGCCACCGGAGAGGTCGTGACAACCGTTGGCCTGGCGACCGCCGCAGATGTCGATCTGGCCGTTGCGGCAGCAAAACGCGCGTTGCGGGCCGCTGCGTCAACCACCATGGCGGATCGCAAGGCCATGCTGATGCGCCTCCGCGCGGCCTATAAGCTGCGCATCGAGGACATCGCGCAGGCCCTGGTGCTGGAACTGGGCGCTCCGATCGACCTGTCCCGCAACGGGCAGGCTGCCGCGGTTCTGGGCAAGATCGACGCCTTTATCGACGCCACCGACAGCATCCGGCTGACCGAGAAACTGGGCAATGGTGATCGTCTTCTGAGGCAACCCGTCGGCGTTGCGGCGTTGATTGCGCCGTGGAACTGGCCGATCCACCAGATCATCCTGAAGGTGGCCGCCGCCCTTGCCGCCGGGTGTCCCATGGTGCTGAAGCCCAGCGAAGAAACCCCGATCAGCGCCACCATCTTTGCCGAGGTCATGGCGGCGGCCGATTTGCCCGCAGGCATGTTCAACATGATCCACGGGGATGGGGCGGGCGCGGGTTCGGCGCTTTGTAGCCACCCCGACGTCGCCATGATCTCGTTCACCGGTTCCACCGCCGCGGGGGCAAACATCGCAAGGGCCGCCGCCGAAGGTTTCAAGCGGGTGGCCCTGGAACTGGGCGGCAAATCCGCCTGCCTGGTGTTCGCGGATACCGATCTGGATACGGCCTTTGCGACGATCCTGCGCAAGGCGTTCAACAATTCCGGCCAGAACTGCAACGCGCCGACACGCATTCTGGTAGAGCGGTCGGTCTACGCACAGGCAATCGACGCGGTGCAGAGGGCCGCGCAATCCTGGACCATCGGCGCACCTGACCAGCCGGGCCCCCATATCGGGCCGGTGGCCAATGCCAGGCAACATGCGCATGTGCGCGCGATGATTTCCAGCGGTCTGGAGTCCGGCGCACGGCTTGTAACCGGCGGGCTGGACGTGCCCAAAAAGCTTTCCGAAGGCTTTTTCGTACAGCCAACCGTTCTTGCCGACGCACGCAATGACATGCCGGTGGCAGTTCAGGAAATATTCGGTCCGGTCATCGTGTTGATCCCCTTCGAGGACGAAACCGACGCCCTGCAAATTGCCAATGACAGCGACTATGGACTTGCCGCCTATGTCTATTCCAACGATCGGGACCGTGCAGAACGCCTGATCGAAGCGCTGGAGGCCGGCATGGTGCTTGTCAACGGCGGAGACATCTCTCCGGGAAGTCCGTTCGGCGGCGTCAAGCGCTCGGGCATCGGTCGCGAAGGCGGGACATTCGGCATCGAAGAGTTCATGGAGGTCAAACTGGTCGCCGAAATCTGACCGAACCCAGGTTCTCGTCGCTGGTCATCTTTCAGACCGGACTGCGTGCCTTTTGCAATTTGACCTACTGAAGTGACGGAAAATACTCGGCGGGTGAAATGCCGACCTGGCCCAGATTGTCGTCACTGTTCGTCAAAAGCACGACCTCGGGACCAATCGGCCGCTGGCCGGGTGTGGTTGCCGAAACGGCCTGGCGGATCGACATGCGGGCCTGCAGGATGGGGTCGTCGAAGGACGCCGCCAGCACGTTTCCGTTCATCAGGCTGCGCTTGATTGTATGGTTGACATATGTCGCCAGCAACAGCGGCCTTTCCGCGTCCGGACGGTTGGCCAGCAATCCGATCGCGGCTTCGATGGCCGGGGCGTTTCCGATCAGGTAATTCACATCCGGGTGCCGTTCGAGCGCCGTTTCTATCAGGGCAAGTTGCTGTCGCAGGCCGGTATCCGCCCGAAAAACCTCCAGAACGGTGACGGCGCTGCCCGCAAGCCCGTCACGCAACCCGATCTCAAGCGGGCCGGTCCAGCCTGCTTCCTCGGGTCCGTTCAGGAACACCGCGGTCCTTGGGGCCGATCCGGCGGGGTGCAAAACGCGCAAATGATCGCCCAGGACAAACCCCATGTCCTGCCAGTCGACCCCGATGCTGCCGTGCAACCCCGTCGCGTGCAATTCGTTGATCAGGCCGAAGACAGGGATATCCTGCGCAGCCTGCGAAACGGCATCCATCAGATCCGGATGATCAGAGGTGACGGCACCGATAAGGATCGCATCGACCCCGCGCGCGACGCAGATATCAAGCTGCGCAATCTGCGCGGCACGGGCGCGATAGCCCCCTGCTTCGAAGAACAAAAGCTCGACACCCTGGTGCGCGGCCTCTTGTTCAAGCCCGAACCCGACGCTGAGCCAGTATTCATCCTTGAAATGCGGGACAAGGACGCAAAACAGGGACCGCGTCTTGGCCGCCTCTGCGGGCTGCCCGATCGAAAGACCAATCCCGATTGCAAGGCATGCGCCGACGATTGTACGCACACAAACGGCCACGTAGTGTCTGGTAATGCGACGAACGAGTTTTGACACGAGGCTGATCCAGATCCTGGGCGCCATGGGGGCTTTGGCCATCATGGTGGGATTGGCCGCAATAGGCGTCAACCGTTATCTGGTGCGCACGCAGGACTCGCTCGTTCAAGAGAGCCTGCCTGCAATCGCGCTGACCAGCAGGATCGATGCCTCTACCCAATTGGTCGGCTCGCTGGCGTCTACCTTCGTGCAGGCCGGATCCCGCGAAGACGTCGAGAAGACCGCCGCCGCCCTTGAACGCGCCGTGGTGAGCATCGAGGACGGGGTGCGGGCGCTGGTTGCAATGACCCCGGAGCCCGCCGCACATCCGCCGCAGTCACAGGCACGCGATATCGTTGCGCGGATGACCGTCAACGCACAGGAGGAACTGGCGCTTGCGGATCGCATCGCGGCCAGAGCGGCCGAGGTCGCGCAGGATGGGGTTCTGCTGGAAGACCTGATCGAGGCAGAGACCGATCTGGCCCGCTTGCGGATCACCGCAGGCATTGCCGACCTGTATGCTGCCCCTGACGCCGCCCCGCGCCCGGCATTGGATGCCCTGGCCGATCGTTATTTCTTTGCGTTCGAGCGCCTGACAGAACTGGCAAGGATGGTTGATGCCGTGCGGTTGCAGTTCCAGCAGGTGCCGGCAATGGCGACGCGGCAAGACGTGGATGCTGCCCATGACACCCTGGCAGCGGGCCTTGATCTGGCCCTGCGCCGGGTTGGCTTTCTGTCCTCGCCGTTGGTTACGCAGGAAGCGGCATCGCTGCTGAACCGGCAACAGGCCGCCATCGGACCGGGCGGCCTGACCGAACTGTCACACGACAGGATCGTGCTGCAGGCGTCCATCGCGCAGGATGGTGTGCGGCTGCAGAATGTCATCGCAGACCTCTCGGATCGCGCCAGGCAAGCCCGTGACGCGGTTCAGGCGGACGGGCTGGCGCGGATCGCGGCGGCAAAGCAGCGGTCATCAGTGATGCTCTTCGGGCTTCTGCTTGTGGTCGCCGTTGCTGTCACGACGGCCGCATTGCTGACGCTATATGCCCGCAAGAAAGTGATCGGACGGCTGGGCAACCTGTCACGGCGGATCATCGCGGTGGCGGGCGGCACCTCTGGAGAGCCCATTCCGATCAGTGGCCATGACGAAATCGGACGCATGGAAAAAGCGCTCAACATCCTGCGCCGGCGCGCCAGCGACGCACTCAGGCTGCGCGACAGTCTTGAGGAAGCGGTGATCGCCCGCACGGGTGATGTCGTGCGCGAGATGCAGGCCTCTGACAAGGCGCGTGCCGAGGCCGAAGCCGCCAATCGCAGCAAGACCGAGTTTCTTGCCCGCATGAGCCATGAAATCCGCACCCCGCTGAACGGCATCATCGGCATGCTGGATCTGCTGGAGACCGAAGTGCAGGACAGCGACCGCAAGGCGCGGACACGCACGGCGTTGAATTCGGCGCGTGACCTGCTCGACATCACCAACGACGTCCTCAATTTCGCAAGCAACGAAGACAGGACCAATCGCGACAATCCCGTGCATTTCCGTCTGCGGGAACTGGTCGGTCAGATGGGGCATCAATTGCAATCTCTCGCCGCGCAGAAGGGGCTGGATGCGGTTGTCGACCTTTCAGAAACCGCGCCCCCGGCCTTGTTCGGGGATGTGGTGAAAATCCGTCAGATTGTCGGGAACCTGATGTCGAATGCGGTAAAATACACCAGAAGCGGGACCGTGATGCTGTTGGTGGAACATGCGATTGACGACCGATCCGGGCAGCCCGTGCTGAGCTTCGTCGTGGCCGACACCGGTATCGGGATGAGCCCCGAGGCCATCGCCCATGCGTTTGACGCCTATGCGCGGGCGGACTCGGCCAAACGCGCGGGGATCGAGGGCCTGGGTCTGGGCCTTGCCATTTCACGCAGTCTGACCGAAGCCCTGGGCGGGGTGCTGAGTGTTGAAAGCCAGGCAGGCGTCGGCAGCCGCTTTACCTTGACGGTGCCGCTGGAGATCGGCGATCCCGCACTTGCAGCACAGGAAGAAGAACGTGCCCTGCAAGCCGATTTGAGCCGCGAGGTCCTGGTGATCGACGATCATGCCGTGAACCTGATGGTGGCGCGCGGCTATCTGGAGCGGCTTGGCTGTCGCGTCAGCGAAGCAGAGACCGGCACCGCAGGATTGAAGCTCAGCAGGGAACGGCACTTCGATTTGGCGCTGATTGATCTCGATCTGCCCGACATGCGTGGCGAGGAGGTCGCGGCGCAGATGGCCCAAGACGGGGCCGTGCCCATTCTGGTAGCCCTGACGGCGCACCTGATCGACGACACGCCCGAGAACCGGGAACGGCTCGGGTTTTCACGCATCTTGGCGAAACCGATCTCGCCACGTGCGCTGGCAGAAGTGCTGGGCGCGGGCGGGCCTGCCACCCTGCCCCCGGAAAACGCGATGGTTCTGGACAGCCTGCGCGCCGACATTGCCGATCTTGGGATGCAGGCCACTGCGCAGATCGTACAGGCGTTCCGCGATGACCTGCCGCACGCGATCGACACCCTTTTGTCGACACCCGCCGAAGCGCGGCCCAAGGCAGCCCACAAGTTGAAAGGGGCGGCGTCGAATTTTCGGCTGGATCAGCTTTGTGCCGCATTGGCACGGGTCGAAAAGGCCGGGGCCGACGCGGATGCCGCAGTGATGGAAGACGTCGAACGGCTGGCCATAGAGGCCATGCGCATCCTGGAAACGGCCGCCGCCCAGGCCGGGCTTCAGACCGCGCCCGGATCCACGAAATGATAGCCCACGCCGTGTTCGGTCAAGATCCACTCGGGGTTGGCCGGGTCTTTCTCAAGCTTCTTGCGCAAACGCCCGACGACGACATCGATCATCCGGTCATTGGACCGCATCGCCCTGCGGCCCATCATTTCGGCCAGCCGTGCGCGGCTCAGCGTCTGGCCGGGGTGGTCGGCAAGGGCGGCCAGGACATCGAATTCCTGCTTTGTCAGAACTTCAGTGCGGGCCGCAGACACCAGCCTGCGCCGGATGCGGTCAAGGCACCACGGTCCGAACTCTTCTACCGGCGCCGCACCTTGTGGGGCCTGTCCGATATCCGCGATGCGCGCCAGCAAGTTTTTCACACGGGCCGCCAGCTCGCGCTTGTCAAAGGGCTTGGTGACATAGTCGTCGGCCCCCATTTCCAGACCCACGATCTTGTCGATCTGGTCGTCGCGCGCCGTCAGCAAGATGATCCCGACCCGCGACACGGCCCGTTGCTCGCGGGTGATGGTCAGCCCGTCCTTGCCGTCCAGGTTGATGTCGACCAACAACAGCTCGGCCGGATCCTCGCCAAGGATCTGTTCCATTTCTTCGGCATTCTCGGCCTCGCTGACGCGGTATCCCTGCTCGCGCAGATAGGCAGCGATTCGCATGCGCGTCGTGCGGTCATCTTCGACAATCAGGATATGCTGGCCCATGCCGGTTTATTACATTTACTTACATCTTCGAACAACCTCGATTGCGCAGGGTCAAGGTCTCGGGCCGCCCAAACAGTAGTGTGGGACAAACGCAAGCCACAGGAGGCCAGCATGTCGTTCTCGCAACCCACCCGCCGCGCTTTTCTTCAGGGCGGTGCCGCCGCATTCGGTGTCGCCAACCTGATGGGAACAACCGCCCTCGCCGCCCTCGATCCAAACTCGTTCGACGGGCGTATTTTCCATGCCACGCATTTCGGCCCTTTCGAAGCGGTCGTCCGCGACGGCAAACTGGTCGGGCTGAACACCATCATGGAAATTGATGCGCGGCCCACAGAAATGCTGACCGCAGGCGTCATGGACCGGACCTATGACAAATCCCGCATCGACTATCCGATGGTGCGCAAATCCTACCTTGAGGGCTGGGAAACCGGCGACACCAAGCCCGAACTGCGCGGCAAGGAACCCTATGTCAAGGTGGACTGGGACACGGTCTGGAGCCTGGCGGCCAAGGCCCTGCTCGACACCGCGACCAACCATGGCAACGAAGCGATCTTCAGCTCGTCCTACGGCGGCTGGTCGAACGCGGGTACGTTCCGCCCGAACGTGCTTCAGGGCCGTCTGATCAACCTGTTGGGCGGCTGCACCAACACCTCGGGTGACTGGTCCGCCGGCGCAAGCCAGGTGTCGCTGCCCCACATCATCGGCGACATGGAAGTCTACTCGGCGCAATCCGCCTGGGAAACCATCCGCGACAACACCGAAGTCTTTGTCCTGGTGGGCTGCGACCCGATCAAGAACAACCGGATCGAGTATCGCGTGGCCGACCACGGCATGTATTCGCACTGGGAATCCATCCGCGACGCCGGCGTCAAGTTCATCTCGATCAACCCGCAGAAAACAGCGTCCGACGACTATCTTGACGCCGAGTGGGTCAAGATCGTGCCGAACACCGACGTGGCCCTGTTCGTGGCCATGGCCAACCATGTGCTTGCGCAGGGGCTTGAGGATCGCGCCTACATGGACAAATACACGGTCGGTGCCGACAAGTGGATTGCCTATGTCCAGGGTGACGACGACGGCGTTGCCAAAACCCCGGAATGGGCGGCTGAAATCACCGGCATCGACGCCGACAAGATCCGCGAAATGGCCGAGCTTTTCGCCAGGTCCAACACCGAAATCGCAGGGGCATGGGCCCTGCAACGGGCGCAGCATGGCGAGATGACCCACTGGGCGATCATCAACTTCGCGGCGCTTACCGGCAAGATCGGCAAGCCGGGCTGCGGTGTCGGGTTCAGCTGGCACTATGGCAACGGCGGCATGCCGGCGTCGGGCAAATCGACACCGGCGGGCATGAGCCAGGGCCGCAACTTTGTCAAAGGCGTCTGCCCGGCAAGCCGGATCACCGAAATGCTGGAAAACCCCGGCAAGGAAGTTTTCTACAACGGCAACACGCACACCTATCCGGATGTGAAGGTGATCTTCAACGCTGGCAACAACTTCATGAGCCACCAGCAGGACACCAACCGCCTGATCCGTGCGCTTGAAAAGGTGGAAACCATCATCAGTGTCGATGTTTGGTGGACAGCCGCGGTTCGTTGGGCCGACATCGTGATGCCGGCGGCGTCGACATTGGAACAGGACGACATCACCTCGGGTGGCACCTATTCCAACGACAAGGTCTATGCCATGAAGAAGGTGATCGAACCTTTGGGCGACAGCCTGCCGGATTACGAGATCTTCGAAGGCCTGGCCGACAAACTGGGCCTGTGGGCGCAGTTCACCGACAGCGAAGACAAGATGTATCACATCAAGCTCGCCTACGAGAAATCCTCGGCGGCCAAGCACACCTCGTTCGAGGAGTTCTGGGAAAAAGGCTATGCCCGCATGGAGGTCCCGGAAGAGGCCCGCAAGTGGACACGCCACGGTGATTTCTACAATGACCCGGAAGGCAACCCGCTGCACACGGCCTCTGGCAAGATCGAGATGTTCTGCGAAGACTTCGCCAAGCTCGACATCGACGACATGCCCGGCATGCCGATGTGGATGGAAAAGCACGAGTATCTCGGCAACGCCAAGGAAGGCCAGTTGCACGTGGTATCGCCCCACCCGTGGTTCCGCCTGCACAGCCAGATGGACCAGTCGGAAAACCTGCGCAAACTCTACAAGGTGCAGGGGCGGGAACCGGTGCGCATCAACAGCGAAGATGCTGCTTCGCGCGGGATCGAAGATGGCGATCTGGTCGAACTGTACAACGATCGGGGCACCGTCATTGCCGGGGCCGTGGTCAGCGATGAGATCATGCCGGGCGTCGTGTCGATCTACGAGGGCGCGTGGCCACAGCTTGACAGCAAGGGCCGGTGCAACTCGGGTCTGGTCAACTTCCTGACCTCGACACAACGGTCGTCGGGCGTGGCGCAGGCAACCACCGCCAACACCACCCTGTGCTACATGCGTAAATGTGAGGATCCAGAAGGCCCGAACCTGGCCTATGAAAAGCCCGAGATCATCGAGGACTATGAAGTGGCCGCGATCGATGACGATCTGCTGGGTCTGGACCGTCTCTATGAGCTGACCGAAAAGCTCTATGCGGATATGGGACCGGGCGAGAAGATCTACTTCGAGCGCTGCACCGTCTGCCACGCCCCTCGTGAAGTGACGCACTTCACCCAGCAGCAGTGGAAGGGCATCACCCCGTCGATGTTCCCCCGCGCGGGCCTTGAAGGCGCAGAAGCCGCGCTGGTCATGGACTACCTCATGGCGAACGCTTCCGACGCACCGGAGTAAGCGTCAAGACCACACCTCAGAAGGCCGGTGCATCCGGCCTTCTGACCTTTCCTCCCCCAGAAACCTCAGGATTTGGCAGATGTTTGTTGGTCCCGCCCCGGGTGGATGCAGTTGCGACAGCCAGTCCGCGCCCACCGACATGATGAGCCTGCATGACGCCATAGGCCACGCGCACCGATTGGTCGCCCCGATCCGGGAAAGCCAGACGGTGCCGCTTCTGGAGGCTCCTGGCCGGACCACCGCCGTATCTGTCCGCGCCGCTGCGGCGATGCCTTTCTTCGACAATTCCGCGATGGATGGCTTCGCCCTGCGCTGTGCCGATCTTGAGGGCCGGTGCTGCCTGCCGGTTGCGGGCACGGTCGCGGCGGGCGATGCGCCATGCGATCTGCCCAAGGGCATGGCGATGCGCATTTTCACCGGTGCCCCCCTGCCGAAGGGTGCCGATGCGGTGGTCATGATCGAGGCGTGCGTCGACAAGGCTGACAAGGTCCATGTCGAAACGGCACCGCGCGAGGGCGAAAATATCCGCCGCATGGGCAGTGATCAGGCCGCCGGTCAGGTCCTGCTGGCAGCGGGCACGCGGATCGGATCACATCACATCGGCCTGCTGGCCGCCAATGGCATCGCACAGGTTGATGTCCTTCGACGCCCCCGTGTCGCTGTGTTTTCCACCGGGGACGAATTGCACAGCGGGCCATGCGCCCCCGGTCAAATCCCCGATGCCAACCGCCCGATGCTGTTGGCAATGCTGCACCAGGCAGGCGCCGAGGCGGTGGATCTGGGCATCTTGCCGGATGACGCCGACGCCACCGCGGCAGCGTTCGCCGGCATCGGCAACGGCCATGATCTGATCCTGTCATCCGGCGCTGTGTCGATGGGTGGCAAAGATCACATACGCGCCGCGCTGAGTTCTGCCGGCGGCACGGTGCACGGCTGGCGCGTGGCGTTGAAGCCGGGCAAGCCGGTGATGTTCGGCACGCTGGGCAACGCGGCGTTCACAGGTCTGCCGGGAAACCCCTTCGCGGTGCACGTGGGATTTCACATGTTTGTCCTGCCCCAGATCGCACGCCTTCTTGGGGAACGGCCGGGAACCTTCGCGCCGGTGCCGGCTGTTGCCGATTTCGACTGGACCCGCAAACCGGGACGCGCCGAGGTCTTCCCGGTGCGCCTTGCATCCTACGATGATCTGGGGCGGCCTGTCCTCGAACGCCTTGGCCACAGCGTATCGGCCACATTGTTTCCGTTGAGCGGTGCAGACGGGCTGGCGATCGTGCCGTCCGAATGCCATCACATCACCCCCGGCACGCCCTTGATGTGGCGTCCGTTCTGTCAAAAAGGAGATGTCCAGTGAGCCTCTCTCCCCTTGCCGCAATCCGACTGGATCATGGTGATATCGACGCGTTTCTGGAAGGCATCGCGCGAACCCTGGCCGACCGCGGACTGACCATACGCGGGGCCGTGCAAACCCGTGGCGCAGAGGGCGGCGAATGCCACTGCGCCGACATGGACCTGACGACCTTTGGATCGCGGCGGACATTCCGCATCTCGCAACCCTTGGGCAATGGATCGCGGGGGTGCCGTCTGCATCCGGGCGTCCTGGCCGACTGCTCCGCCTTTATCGAGGCCGAGCTGGAGCAAGGGGCGGATCTGCTGATCCTCAATCGCTTCGGGCGCGGAGAAAGCGAAGGGCGCGGGTTTCGCGACCTGATGGTCAAGGCCATCGCGCTGGACGTGCCGGTGCTGACGGCTGTTCGACCAACCTATGCGGAAAGCTGGTCGGAATTTGGGGCGGGCTGCGCCTGTGACCTGCCGATGAATGAGGACGCGGTCCTGCACTGGCTGGCTTGCGTTCGACAGGACCGCGACGCGGCATGAACCACTGCACGCGAGGCACCACAGCCGCGCCGCGCGGACCGTTGCTGACACCGGGCAGGACGATCCGCGTCTGTCTCGGCACGGACATGTCCGGCGCCCGGACCACCGAAAGGATGATCGCGGTTACCTGAAAGCCGCATCCCGGAATGATCATCGTCATTCGGATTGGCGGCACAAAAGCGCAAGTGGGCTTTCTTGACGTCAAGATGCCCAAAAGAGCAAAATCCACGGGTTAGGACATTGTTGCTGAAAACCCGACCACAGACTGAAAGGACAGAACATGAGCAAAGACCTACCGGGTGCCGCAGGCGATCTCGCCAAGAACTACCCCTCGGTTTGGGAGGCCTATGCCGCACTTGGGGCGGCCACTGCTGAAGCGGGCAATCTGACCGAACGCGAACGGCGTCTGGTCAAGCTGGCGCTGGCCATCGGTGCGGGATCCGAAGGGGCTGTCCACTCTCACTCCCGCCGGGGCCTTGCCGAAGGCGTCGCAAAGGACGATCTGCACCAGGTGGCCCTGCTCGCGATCGGGCCGCTTGGTCTGCCGCGCGCGGTTGCTGCGGGAACCTGGATCGCAGATGTGACGAAGTGATACGAAAATGATCTGCGCCGCTTTGAAAGACCCGGTGCAGATCAATCCCGTTCGTGTAAAAAACCCGGATCCCGAACCCGATGCCTCCATCCCGCAAAGTGGATCCGGGAAGGGAATTTCCCGAGGATCGCAGCGGCAGCCGTCAACGGCGGCAATCAACAGCCCAACGATGCACCGACGTGGGGCCGCGTCTTCGGATGCTGGTCCCTATTGAACGATCCATGACGGGCCTATGCGCGGCGATTTTCGGGGCCCTAGTTGATCCGGAACCCTTCGAACCGGATCGCAACGACTTCAAGATCAACGACTCCGTTGGGTTTGCGCCATTCCACAGCGCTGCCGCGTTCAGCTCCAAGCAAGGCGACGCCAAGCGGTGAGTAGGGAGAGATCAGGCCGCGCGCCGGGTCAGCTTCATCTTCGCCGACAATTCGAAACGTCTGCGCGCTGCCGGCCTCGTCAAGAACATCGACCTCTGCGCCAAAGGCAACACGTCCACTGGGGTGACTGGTGGGATCAACCAGGATTGCCCGGCTGACGCGCGCCTCGAGAAAGCGGATGTCACGCTCGGCAACGGCAACGGCGTGCTTGCGATCCATTTCGTCGGGTTTCTTGCGCAGCTCGGCCAGATCCAGGCGACGGGCCGCCAGCCGGGCCCTGAGATCCGCAAGGCCCGAGGGGGTGACCAGGTTCGGGTGCGGGCTTTGGGGCAAATCGTCCAGCCGGATGTTCTCGGTGCCAACGTCCTCTTTGGTGAATGCCTTGCTCATTGGATGTCTTCTCGTGCTCTATTCGTCCAGATGCATCGCGTGGAACCGCAGGTGATCCTCAACGAAACTGGCGATGAAGTAGTAGCTGTGATCGTAGCCCTCTCGCCTGTTGAGTTGCAAAGGATAGCCGCTGGCCCTGGCCGCCGCCTCCAGCGTTTCGGGCTTCAACTGTTCTTCCAGAAAAGGATCGGCGCCGCCCTGATCGACAAGCGCGGGAACAGCCCCGGTTGCCTTGCGCATCAGCAGGCTTGCATCGTGGTCGCCCCATGCGGCGCTGTCCTTGCCGAGGTACGCGGCAAAGGCCTTCTGGCCCCACGGGCAGTTGACCGGATTGGCGATCGGGCTGAAGGCCGAAACGGACTGGAACCGATCAGGATTGCGCAGCGCCATGACCAGCGCGCCATGGCCGCCCATGGAATGGCCGAACACCGAGCGTTTGCTGCTGACCGGAAAAGTCGCCTCGACGAGCGCGGGCAGTTCATCCATCACGTAGTCATACATGTGATAGTGGCGGTTCCACGGTGCCTGCGTTGCATTGACGTAAAATCCGGCCCCCTGCCCCAGATCAAAGGCCGTGTCGTCGGCGACATCCGTACCGCGTGGGCTGGTGTCCGGGGCGACGATTGCAACGCCAAGCTCAGCGGCGACACGTTGGGCGGCGGCCTTTTGCATGAAGTTCTCATCGGTGCAGGTCAGCCCGGACAGCCAGTAGATCACCGGCACCTTCCGCCCCTTGGCCGTCTGCGGCGGCAGGTAGATCGCAAACCGCATGTCGCAATTCAGCGTGGTTGAACGGTGGGAGTAGTGTTTCGTCCACCCATCGAAGCTCTTGTTGTCGCTCAGGTTGTCGAGGGTCATGCCGCACCTTTGAAAAAGACTTCAGGTCGCGCCAACAAGGCGCGACCTGCTTGGTTGGTTTACATGTCGAAATGGATGACAGAGCGAATGCTCTTGCCCTCGTGCATCAGATCGAACGCCTCGTTGATGTCTTCCAGGCCCATCGTGTGGGTGATGAAGTCGTTGAGCTTGAATTCGCCCTGCATGTACCGCTCGACATATTCGGGCAGTTCGGACCGGCCCTTGACGCCCCCAAAAGCAGACCCGCGCCAGACACGGCCTGTAACGAGCTGGAACGGCCGGGTCGAGATTTCCTGACCGGCCCCGGCAACGCCGATGATCACGGACTCACCCCAGCCCTTGTGGCAGCACTCCAGCGCCGAGCGCATGACATTGACGTTGCCGATACACTCGAACGAGTAGTCCACACCGCCATCGGTCAACTCGACAATCACATCCTGGATCGGCTTGTCATGATCCTTCGGGTTGATGAAGTCGGTCGCGCCTAGCTTGCGGGCCAGGTCGAACTTGCTTTCGTTGATGTCGATCACGATGATCCGGCTGGCCTTGGCCATGGCCGCGCCAATGACCGCCGAAAGGCCAATGCCGCCCATGCCGAAGATCGCAACGGTTGCGCCCTCTTCGACCTTGGCCGTGTTCATCACCGCGCCCATGCCCGTGGTGACACCACAGCCCAGCAGGCAGACCTCTTCCAGCGGCGCGTCGGGGTTGACCTTGGCCAGCGAGATTTCCGGCAGCACGGTGTATTCCGAGAAGGTCGAACAGCCCATGTAGTGCAGGATCGGCTTGCCGTCCTTGAAGAACCGGGTGGTGCCGTCGGGCATCAGACCCTTTCCTTGGGTTTCACGGATTTTCTGGCAGAGGTTGGTCTTGCCGGACTTGCAGAATTTGCATTCTCCGCATTCGGGCGTGTAGAGCGGAATGACGTGGTCTCCCACGGCAACGCTGGTCACGCCCTCGCCGATGGATTCCACAATGCCGCCGCCCTCGTGGCCGAGGATGACAGGGAACAGCCCTTCCGGGTCGTCGCCCGACAGGGTGAAGGCGTCGGTGTGGCAGACCCCGGACGCAATGATCCTGATGCGCACTTCGCCGGCTTGCGGCGGCATCACGTCAATTTCTTCGATCGAAAGCGGCTGGTTCACAGCCCAGGCAACGGCGGCCTTGCATTTGATTACATCGGTCATCTTGGCTCACTTTTCTTTGGAGGAGAGGCTCTGGGTTACGATTTACACTATTCCTGAGGTACGATAATTAGCCCATGACGCAAATTACTATTACCGTTCTGCAACAGTGATACCGCGCAAGAGGGTGTAACATTGGCCAAATGGGACGGCGTTTCTGAATTCGTGGCCGTTGCCGAGGCGGAGAGCTTCACGGCCGCCGGCAACCGGCTTGGGATCTCTACCGCACAGGTCAGTCGCCAGATCGGCGCGCTTGAGACGCGACTTGGGGTCAAGCTGTTCTACCGGACGACCCGCAAGGTTTCGATCACCGACGCAGGACAGGTCTATTACAACCATTGCCGACAGGTGCTGGATGCGCTGGCCGACGCGGAACGGGCCGTGACCGATCTGCATCAAACCCCCAGGGGCAGGCTGAACATGACCGCGCCGGTGACTTTTGGCGAAAGCAGGATTGCACCGCTGATCAATGATTTCGTTGCGCGCTACCCCGACCTTGAGGTCACCCTGAAGCTGACCAATCAGATGGTGGATCTGGTGGCGGAAAGCTATGATCTGGCGATCCGTCTGGGCGAACTGGATGACAGCACGATGATGGCCAGACGCCTGGCAGCGCGGACCCACCACACCTGCGCTTCACCGGACTATCTTGCGGGGCACGGCGCGCCATACACCCTGTCCGAACTGGATCAGCACAATTGCCTGCAAGGCACGCTGAACACATGGCGGTTTCAGGAAGACGGCAAAGCGCGGCATATCCGTGTCAAAGGAAACCTGCGCTGCAACAGCGGGTGGTCGCTGGTCGATGCCGCGCTGAAGGGCATCGGCATCATCCAACTGCCGGACTACTACGTTCATTCCGAGATCGACACGGGCCGGCTGGTCCCGGTCCTTGACCATTTCCGTGCACCCGATGACGGGATATGGGCGATCTACCCGCACAACCGCCACCTTTCGCCCAAGGTGAGGCTGCTTCTGGATCATCTGGGCGAAGGATTGGGAAAGGCGCAAGACATGACACCCACGACAGCCAGGTTCGCAAAATGATTGTCCGGGAACACCCTTCGACCCTGAAACTGTTTTTCGTGATGCAAGGGTCTGTCGTGCCAAAGATCATCGGCAGGATCATCATGATTGCCCTGTTGACCATCGTTGTCGTGCTGCTCGATCGGCATGTCGTCACGCTGCCGCACATCTCGATCGGAGCGATGGGCATATTCGGGGTCGCGCTTTCGCTGTTCCTCGGCTTTCGCAACAACGCCGCCTATGACCGCTGGTGGGAAGCACGCAAGCTTTGGGGCACGATGATTGCTGATGTGCGCAACCTGGGGCGGCACATGTGTGTTTTCGTAGAAAAGGACGCGGACCGCGAACAGATCCTGTCTTGTGCGGTGGCCTTCGCGCATCTGCATCGCGGTTTCCTGCGCGGAGTGGATGTGAAAGCAGATATCCTGGGCTGGATCGGCAAGGAACAGGCCGACGCCATGGTCACCAAGACAAACCCGGCCGATGCAGCCTTGCGGTCCATGGCCGACAAGATTGGCACGCTGACCAAGGCTGACGCGATCAGCGGGTTCGGTCAGATGACCCTCTCACAGACCTTGTCCTCCATGGCGCTGGCGCAGGCGGGGTGTGAACGCATCTTCACGACGCCTTTGCCGTTTGTCTATTCCCTGCTGGTTCGTCGAACCACCTATATCTATTGCTGGCTGCTTCCCTTCGCACTGATCGAAACCACGGGCTGGCTCGCGCCCCTCTTTGCCGCGGTCGTGGCCTATGTGTTCTTTGGTCTGCAGGCCGTCACCAACGAACTGGAGCACCCGTTTCGCAACGTGCAGAACGGGCTGCCGCTGGATGCGATGTGCCGCACGATCGAAATCTCGGTGTCGGAAGCGCTGAACCGCCGCCCGCCCGAGGCCTTGACCGCGAAGGACCATGTTCTGAGCTGAAATCCGGCGCCGGGTCATTCCTTCCTTCAGGTCGGTTTTCAAACATCACATCCGAGAGTTGCCGATCCACCCAATGCGCCGCTTAAGGCCTCGCAACCGCATCGCGAGGATGCTCGGGAAACACGTGTCTGCTGGGGAACGCCGGGGGCCAAATGGCACCCGGCGGGATTCGCCCCAAAAACGGGTTTACAAGGCTACATCTTGTGGGCGATCTTGTGCCACCTACCATCTGAGCAGAAAACGAGATCTCCAAACATGTCCAATCCGACTGCCCTGACTCGGCGAAAGCTCCTTGCTGCCTCTGGTGGTGCTGCGCTGGCGCTGCTGGCCGGCCCGCTTGCCGGACAACACGTCTACAAGGAGATCCACGAGCTCAAACCCGGCGAGTTCACGTGGCATCCCGAGCGTCAGCCCACCGGGCCGGTCGCGGTCATCGTGTCGCTCACGGACCAGCGGGTGCACATCTATCGCAATGGCGTTCGTATCGCGGTATCGACCTGTTCCACGGGCAAGACCGGACATGAAACGCCCACGGGGGTTTTCGTTGTGCTGCAAAAGGATCGGGATCACCGCTCCTCGACCTATAACAACGCGCCCATGCCGAACATGAACCGGCTGACATGGGATGGGGTCGCCCTTCATGCCGGGAACCTGCCGGGCTATCCGGCGTCCCATGGATGTGTGCGCCTGCCCTTGAAGTTCTCGGCCCTGCTGTTCGAGGTCACGCACCTGGGGACACCGGTGATCGTTGCCGACGAACATCACTTCCCGGTGGATGTGGTTCATCCGGGAATGGTGCTGTCGAGTTATGCCGAGCACGAATTCGAGGATGTTGTTTCAACCCTGGAGGGGCGCAAGCACCCTGCGGACTGGACCCTGGACGAGGCGTATCCGGTCACCACGATCCTTGCGTCCTCCCATGACCGGAAAATCGTGATCATTGAAAACGACGTGGAGGTCGCCTCCGGGGTGCTCGAATGGGACGGCGATCCCCTGGGCGCTCATGTCTACGTCCTGCAGGGCGCCCACGAAGGCGCCAAGGGTATGCACTGGCAAGCCCTCACTTACGGCACATCGCAGAGTGCCGAGATGCAGGATCTCAAGCGTGTGCGCACGGACAAGGCATTTGCCGAGCAGATCCGTCAATACGTCCATCCGGGCATGATCTACATCCTGACAGACCTGCCGCTGCATCCCGACAGCCGTTCGCAGCGCGATTTCGTGATCATGTCATGACGACACCGGGGACAGAAAAAGTGCAGTACCGTTTCAGAGCCTTCGCGGCCGTACCACGCGCAAGCCTTGCCCCCGCGCCCAGTACGCCGTCGCCGGACGGGTGCGAAAGCGCCCATGTATCCGATTTCATCAAGGAAGACACCGATGAATGATCTGTACCGCCTTGCCGGGGCGCTCGGGCTTGCCGCCACCGCCTGCATGTCGCCGACCTTGGGGCTGGCAAGTGACTGGACCATCGTATCGGTGAACGGCTCGGCCGCGGCCGGAGACCCCCAGATCGCGCTTGGCGCGGATGGCACCATCGCCGGCAACACCGGCTGCAACAGCTTCACCGGATCGGCACGGTTCGAAAACACGGTTCTGGTGGTGGACACCCCATTGGCCGTGACCCGGATGGCGTGCTTCGATGACGCCCTTGCCATGCAGGAAGAGACGATCCTGCAACTGCTGCAGGGGGAAACTGCGTTCGCCCATGATCCCTTCACCGGCGCTTTCGTACTTTCCCGGGGTGAAACCCAGTTGGGGCTGGCCGAATTGCTGCCGTCGGTTTTCGATATCGGTTACGTCACGGTGGACGGGGTCCGTGGACCGCTGAACATCCGACAGGCGCCCGGCACGGATGCACCGGTGGTCACCCGCGTCCTGCCCGGAACACTTCTGCGCAATCAGGGATGCCAGGTCGGGGACAGCTACGACTGGTGCAACATCACCTTTCTGGACGCATCGGGCACCACCGGCTGGGCCGCGGCAGAGTACCTGCGGCCTGCACCGGCCACGGTGCGGGCGCAGCAGGGCGTGTTCGACAACATCGGCAGCCTCGATTGCCAGGGCTCGGACGACAGCCCGGTCCTGAGCTGCGACTATGGCGTTGCGCGAGACGGCGACCACTCGGCGGTTCTGGTGATCTATGATCCCGACGCGGGCGAGCGCGCCGTGCATTTTTCAGATGGCGAGCTGGTCTATGCAGACATCGCGGAAGGCAGCGCTTTAGATGCACAATCCAGCGCGTTGTCGGGAGATGTGATCGTGGTGTCCCTGGGTCAGCAGACCTATCAGGTGCCGCAACATGTGATCATTGGAAATGTGGAATAGCCCGCAGCCGATGCCGCACATGCCTCAGGGAATAGAGAGGGCAATTTGATGCGACGTTTCGGGCAGACGCCTGGTGCCATTGTCGGCGCGTTCCATGCGCTGATCTTCGGCGTCACTGTCGCTTTGGCAGAAGACACCGCCGATCTGGATGCCATTGCAGCGCAACTTCTGCCGGAGCAGGTTGCCTCCGCCGTTGCCGCGATCCCGGAAGAGCCGCGCAAGCTTCTTGCCATGCGCAGCTACCTGCGGTTTTCCGGCAAGCTGGAGGAGCGTTGGAGCTGGAGCGAGGAAGAGATTGCCGCGTTCCAGGGATCCGAGGCGCAACTGGCGCTGCAATCCGAGATTGACGCCATCAGTGCCGATTTTGCCGAACGCAATCCCGGCCACGCGATCTATGTACATTCCCGCGTGCGGAGCCTCGACACGCAGATCGACCACTGGAACGAGAACAACTCCGTCGGGGTGTCGGGTGCCGAAATCCACGAGGCCTGGCTGAACAGCAAAGCGGCCACACCCTCCCCTACCGACCCCAAAGCGCTGGCACGTTTCGAGAAATGGCTGAAGCGCTATACCCCCGAAACCCGCGCGCATATCGCCGCGCCGGGACTTTCGCGGCATGGGCGTGCGCAGGCGATTGATTTCCAGATCACGAAGGATGGAAAGATCATCGCCAGCACGGACTATGACGCGATCGAGACCGAGTGGCGGCAGGGCGGCTGGGAAGACAAACTCAAGGCAAGCGTGACAGCCGCCGGGCCGTGCTTCTCCGGGCCGCTGTCCTCGCTCCATGAACCCTGGCACTACGACTATACACCGCAACCGACTGCGGCGGACACTTCTGGATCGCAGTAGGTCGCGCCGCGGGCGCGGGTGCACGGCCACCGCAGGGCCTGATCATACGCAGGCCGTTAGCAGATGGGGGGCAGTGGCGCGTGCCTAGCGGGCGGCCCCTGCGCTTTCCAGCTGGATGACCCGATACGTGGGATCCTCGACGCGAACGACAAGGTTGTCCCCGTCAAATTCAAAGACATTCGAAGCCGTCATCATACGCGCGAACGCGTCGCCCAACGACGGTGGCGGACAGAGTGCCAGCGTCGCCGGGCCTGACTCAAGCACAAGTTGCGTGTCTTCCAGTGCCCATGTCCCGGTGGTGCGATTGGAGTCAGCCTGCAGCGCGCAACTGCCGTCGTCTGAGAACGTGACTGCATAGCGCCCTGCACCATCAATCACGTCTTCTTCAAGATCGCTTGTCGCGGCGCGCGTCCATCAACGGATGATCAGCAATCCCCGGACGGCAGCATGTCCACGGAAGAATAGCGTCCGTCTGCGGTGACGACACGCGCGCAGGCGCCCGTGCTGCGATTGAACCAATAGGCGGTCAGGCCTTCGGTGCGCACCAATTCGTACCCAAGGTTCTGAATTCCCATTTCAGCCTGCCCGGCGCGGGTGCCTTCGAAGGACGACAGATCGCTGCTGCTGCCGACGCTGGGCTGGCCGACCGAGGCGCCATCGTCGACACAGGCGGTCAGGGCAACCATGGCCAGAACGGAAAGCGTGGATGTGAATTTCATGTAAATTCTCCATTTATTGTCCGGTTGACGGTACAGTTTGCGGTCGGGTTAACAACCCAAACATGTTGCTTGCGCAGCATTCGGGTCGCCAATAGCCTTTCGAATATCAACCGTAGAGAGGTCCATCGTGCCATTCAGCAAACTCACCGCAGCTGCGGTCGCAACAACCCTGGTCGCGATCCCCGTCTTTTCAGCAGAACAGGATGCCATAGACGGCTGTATTGACCAGCTTAGGGTCGTGGGCGGGCCGGATGGGCAATCCGGCGAAGTGCTGAGTTCGGAGTTCTCCGAGGCCGCAACCCTGGTCATGCTGCGCGACCTTGGTGGCACCACCTGGCGCTGCCGTGCCTTTTCCGACGGTACCGTCGGGGAATTGAGCGTCGCAAGCGCTGCCGACGAAGGCGGGGGCGCCATGGCCGGGGCAACGGATCGGGTGCGCGTCAGGTTCAATGCCGGGACGACCGGAACGGAGCTGAGCGATGCATTGGCACCGGGTGCCTCACGCCAGTACGTGATCGGCGCTGCAAAGGATCAGTTCCTGTACACCCGCGTTGCCGCTGACGGAGGGCCCCTCGACTACCAGATCTTCAATCCCGACGGATCTTTCCTTCGGGATCTCATGGGCGGTGATCGGGAGTATCGCGGCCAGCTTTGGCAATCTGGAGATCACGTGATCGAGGTGATCAACCGCACCGGCGCACGGCAAGGCTACAACTTGATCATTGGCATCGAATGATCGCGTATTCCTGTTTGGAGAGCCAGGATGAATAACAAAGCTACGACCACTGTCTGTTTGGTTTCGCTTCTTGCGCTCTCGGCCTGTGTCGAGCACAGCACCGGTACCTCCCCTTCCGCCACGCCCAGCATCGAAGAGCAGGCCTGCCTGAGGGATGTCACCAGGACCACGAACAACGGAGACGTCGTGCTTTTGTCGTCCGATTATTCGCAAGCCGGAACCCAGGTGATCGTCGGGGTTGGTCCACAACGTGCCCGTTGGAGTTGCATCGGCTACAGCGACGGGACCACGGCGGACATCACGTCGTTGACCAACGAAGGCACCCTGTAGTGCCGGAAATCAGGGCGAGCTTCCGATGAGGCCTTGCAAGATCATTGTCTGGCTGTTCGGTATGCTGTGGCTCTTCGCCATTGGGATTTTTCTGATCGGCCAGTTTGGTCTGTTCGGACAGGAACGCGATCCGCTGGCCGGAGTGTTTCTGTTGCCGCTTGGTCTCCCCTGGAATCGCTTCATCGACTTCGCACCTGAAGCAACATGGCCCTGGCTTGCGGCAGCAATGCCGCTGGTCAACCTCCTTCTGCTGAGGGCGATCTGCCGGTTTCTGGGAAGCAGGCAGGCGAAATAGGGCCTGAAACCTGTCACAAACCAGAACTCGAACGCCCACAATTGCGTGGCTGGCGGCGGATTGGTCGGCGGCCTAAGGGCGGTGTTGCGGAATCCTGCTGACCCTTCAAACGGCCATCAAAAGTCGGGTCACGGCATCTTGCCTGTTGCCTGAAAACAGATATCCGGGCTCCAAACAGACCCCGCACCAGCTTGTCGATTCAGCGCGCACGCAGATTTCACGAAATGCGTCCGAACGTTGTTTCAACAACCTGTTCAATTGGGTTTTCTGCTAGGTCCCCAAGAACACCAAGGACACTTTTCCGCCATGCTGGGGACTCAGACAACTCTTTGGGGAACAACCCCGGCATTCTCTCGAATGCGGACAGTATTTCGTCCGGAGTGTCACCCTGCGCGGCGGCTCTGAGCAGGTCTGCGCGTGGGTCGTTTATCGCGCGATCATCCATCCCTTTGCCGCCCCTTTTGCAGTACCACATCCAGACAGCCGTCGCGAAGGCGCCGCTTTGAATTGAAAGGTTGTGCGCGATTGCGTCGGCCGCGGGGGCAAAGATCCTTTGCGGCATCTTTTCGGACCCGTCTGACGCAATCTGCAGGGTCTCATGTGCAATATTCGGATTGCGGAATCGCGCGATCAGATCGGCACGGTATTGCGGCAGATCAATATCGGGCAAGGCGGGCAAGGTCGCAGACACCTCTTCAAGATGCCGGCGCACGATGGCTTCAAGACACGGGTCTGCCATGACATCGCGCACGTACTGCTTGCCAAGAAGCTGGCCCATGTAGGCGATCAGGGAATGGCTGCCGTTCAACAGGCGCAGCTTCATTTTTTCATATGCGGCGACATCATTGGTAAAGATCGCACCCGCCGCATCCCATGCCGGGCGTCCGGTGGGAAAATTGTCTTCGATCACCCACTGATGAAAGCTCTCGGTTTCGATCGCCAGAACGTCTTCGGAGCCGGTCAGTTCCTGCGCCAGCGCGCGGGTATCGGCGGTTTGCGCCGGGGTGATGCGATCCACCATCGACGAGGGGCAAGCGACGGTGTCGGCAATCCATTGGCCCAGGTCCGTATCGTACCGGTTGGCAAAGTCGATCAACCCGGCGCGAAGAAATGTGCCGTTTTCAGGAAGGTTATCGCAGCAAAGCACCGTAAAGGGCGCGATGCCTCTGGTGCGGCGCCGCGCCAGTGCCGTGACGATCAGCCCGATGACCCCGACCGGGGCGCTGTCGCGGGTCAAGTCCTGTGCAATGACCGGGTTGGACAGGTCAAGGCCGCCAGTCGCGCGGTCGATACCATAGCCTTTCTCTGTGACGGTGGTCGTGACCACGCGGACGTTGGCATCGCACAGGGCGTCCAGAACCTGTTCGGGCTGGGTGCGCGCGCACACGGCGTGGTCGATGCTGCCGATGATCTGCGCCTTTGCGCCGTCGTTCCCTTTTTCAAGGATCGTGAACAGTCCGTCCTGGGCGTTGAAATCCGCCGCCACCTGTTCATTGCGCATGCTGACGCCGATGATTTTCCAATCGCCGCCCTCTGCCGCCAGGGCCGCATCGGTGTAAAACGCCTGATGCGCCTTGTGAAACGCGCCAAGGCCAAGATGCACGATCCCGACACCACAGGCGTTACGGTCATACTGCGGGGTGGCCGCCGTAGCTGGCGCCTTCGCGATGCTTCGGGAAGTCAAACCCGTCATGCCGCAGACCTCGGATGGGACAGGGCCTCGATGATGCCGCGCAATTCGGCCAACCCCTTGAGGCGGCCCACGGCGGGATAGCCAGGCTGGCTGTTCTTCCCGAGATCGCTGAGGATATCCTGCCCATGGTCGGGGCGGAACGGGATGTTGCAATCCGTACGACCTTCGGCGGCGCGGCGTTTTTCCTCGTCCAGCACGGCGGCGATCAACTCGACCATATCGGTCACGCCCTCAAGATGCGCGGCCTCGTGGAAGGAATTCGGCAGGCCGTCGGTTTCTCGGCAGACGTTGCGCAGGTGCACGAAATGCACCCGTGACCCAAGGCGACGCATCATGCCCGGCAGGTCATTGTCGGCGCGCACGCCCAGCGAGCCGCTGCACAGCGTGATCCCGTTTGCAGGCGAATCCACGGCGGCCATCAGGCGGGTGTAGTCCGCTTCGGTCGACATGATGCGCGGCAGGCCCAGCAGCGCGAAGGGCGGATCGTCGGGGTGACAACACAGGCGCGCACCCACTTCTTCCGCCACGGGCACGACCTCGGCCAGGAAATCAATCTGGTGCTGGCGCAGACGCTCGGCGTCGATTCCGTCATACGCGCGAAGATGCGCGCGCAGATCGTCAAGGGAATATCCCTCTTCGGCGCCCGGCAGTCCGCAGATCACGTTTTGCATCAACGCATCAAGGTCGGTGTCGGTCATCGTATCGCGGCGTGTCTTGGCCTGCTGCACGACCTCGGCGGGGAAATCATCGCTTGCCCCGTCACGAGCCAGAACGAATATATCGAAGATCGCAAAATCGACCACGTCGAACCGCATGCACCGTGCACCGTTGGGCAATTCATACCCCAGATTGGTTCGCGTCCAGTCCAGCACCGGCATGAAGTTATAGCAGATCACCGGCACGCCGGCCGCTGCAAGATTCCGGATGCTTTGCTTGTAGTTTTCGATTTGGGCGCGCCAATCGCTGGTCTGCTGCTTGATGTTTTCGGACACCGGCAGGCTTTCGACGACATTCCACACCAGACTTGTCGGCGCGCCGTTCGGCTGCTGTTCGATCTGCTGCTGGCGCCGTTTGATTTCCTCGTCCGACCAGACCACGCCATTGGGGATGTGATGCAGCGCGCTGACCACCCCGGTGACCCCCGCCTGTCGCATATCTGGGATCGAAACTGTATCCTTTGGTCCAAACCAACGCCAAGATTGTTGCATGCTGTTCTCCGCCACAATGCGCAACGCATTGAAAAGATTACGGTCCCGATGAGACCCCAGCAAACCATAACATTTAGTTGACTTGTATGGAAGTAGGCAAGTATAGAAAAGGCAGGAGGATGACACATGCTGGACTTGGTCGACGTTGAGGGATGGGTGCTGGATCACCGCAAGGCTGTGAGCCCTCAGCTGCGTGCAATCCTGCGAAGCCGTATCATCCGCAATGACCTGCGCCCGATGTCCCGCCTGTCCGAACCGGAGCTTGCAAAGGAATACGGCGTCAGCCGCCAGCCGGTGCGCGAAGCCTTCATCACCCTGATGAACGAGGGCCTGGTCGAGGTTCGCCCCCAGCGTGGCACCTATGTGTGCAAGATCGACTACGACGCCGTGCTGAACGCCCGCTTTGTGCGCGAGGCCGTTGAGTCCGACATTGTCGCCAAACTTGCCTCCGAGGACAGTGGCGATCTGATCAAGGAGCTGCGCGCGCAGCTGTCCTTGCAGAAAAAGGTCGTAAAAGGCTCACCCGAAAAATTCATGGAACTGGATGAACGGTTCCACATGACCCTTGCCCAAGGGGCGGGGCTGGCGAAATCATGGAGGTTCCTTGAAGGCATCAAGTCACAAATGGACCGCGTGCGGTTCATCACCTTCGAAGAATTCCACATATCCAAGTTGATTGGTCAACACGAACAGATCGTCGACTTCATCGAGCAGAAAACTGTGAGCGGAGCAGAGGACGCCATGCGGGCCCATCTGCGCGAGATTCTCAACAGTTTGCCGCGCGTTCGGGCACTTTACCCTGACCACTTCGAGAATTCGCCGGGCGAGTCCCGCGAAGAAAATCCAAAACTCTAGGAGGAGTAAACCATGAGCCTAATTTCGAAATTCACCACTTTGGCGGCTGCAAGCTGCATGGCGATTGCCAGCGGCACCGCTGTCTTCAGCCAGGAAATGACGCTGAAACTCGGCCACCTCGCCAACGAAGACAACTCATGGCACCTTGCCGCAGTTCGTTTCGGCGAAGAACTCAGCGCGCGGACCGACGGGCGTATCGCGGTTCAGGTGTTCCCGAACGAGTCGCTGGGCAAAGAGATCGACCTGATCAACGGCATGCAGCTTGGCACCGTGGACATGACCATTACAGGTGAAAGCCTTCAGAACTGGGCGCCGATGGCAGCCCTTCTGGCCGTGCCCTACGCCTATCGCTCGCTCGAGCACATGGACGAAGTGGCCGGTGGCGAGATCGGCGATCAGATCGAAGCTCAGATCATCGCAAAAGCCCAGGTGCGCCCGATTGCATTCTTTGCTCGCGGCCCGCGCAACCTGACCTCGCAACGCCCGATCGAGTCCCCTGCGGACCTGGACGGCATGAAGATGCGCGTTCCGAACGTGCCGCTGTTCGTCGATGTCTGGGCGGCCCTTGGTGCATCCCCGACCCCGATGGCCTTTTCCGAAGTGTTCACCTCGCTGCAAAGCGGCGTGATCGACGGTCAGGAAAACCCGCTGGCGCTGATCCGCTCGGCGAACTTCAACGAAGTTCAGGGGTACGTGAACCAGACCGAGCACGTGCGGTCCTGGATCTATCTGACGATCGCTGAATCCACATGGGCCAAGCTGTCCGAAGAGGATCGGGCCGCCGTCATGGAAGCCGCCGCCGCCGCCCAGGAATACGAGCGCAGCCTGCTGCTTGACAGCCTGGCCGCCGACAAAGCCTACCTTGAGGAAAACGGCATGACCTTCGTTGAAGTCGATGGCGCTGCCTTCCAGGCTGCCGCCCGTGACGCGGTTCTTGCCAACGTCAGCGACGAGATCAAGCCGATCGTCGAAGGCCTGTTCGCCAACTAAGCGAACCTGCCTGAAATAAAGGGGAATTGCCGACATCGGGTCGGCAATTCCTTGCCCTTTAGCCGGAAACAGTCCCATGGCCAGAATTGAAAGCTTCTTCTACGCTGTCTGCCGCATCGGTGTCGGTATCTCGTTCCTGGTGTTGATCGTGACAGTCCTGACGCAGGTCCTGGGGCGGACGTTCGGCTCCTCTCCGATCTGGACCGAAGAGCTGACACGGTTCTCGATGCTCTACATGGTCGCTTTCGGGGCGGGCCTGTCGCTGCGCTCCGGTGATCTGGTAAACGTCGATGTTGTCTGCGAAAACCTGCCCGGAAAATGGCCGTGGCGGCTGCGGCTGGTTTCCGCCGCGCTGACCGCCTTGCTCTGTGCCTACCTGATTCCACCCGCCTGGAAATATGTCTCCATCGGTGCGATGCAAACATCCCCGGCCATGACCCTGCGCATGGACTTCGTCCATTTCACGGTCTTTGGGCTGCTGGTGACCCTTTTACTTTTCGCCGTTTTCAGAGTCATCGGTATGGTGTTTGCCGGCCGTGATGGCAAAGCGGACGTTCGCGAGGATCTCGTCTGATGGGCCTTACAATCCTGATCGCCGTATTTGTCGTTGGGCTGATAATTGGCCTGCCCGTGGCCGTGACGCTGGGCGTCAGCTCGCTCAGCTATCTGTTGATCATGGGCATCCCCGCCGTGGTGATGCCGCAAAAAATGTATGCGGGCATGGACGTATTCGTCCTGCTCAGCATTCCGGGTTTCATCCTTGCGGGCAACCTGATGAACCGTGGCGGAATTACCGAACGCATTATCCGCTTCGCAAACTCTCTGGTTGGCTGGATCCGGGGTGGCCTTGGATTGACCAACGTCGGCGCGTCGATGCTGTTTGGCGGCATCACCGGCACGGCTGTGGCCGATGCGGCCTCTATCGGTGGCGTGATGATTCCGGGGATGAAAAAGGCGGGGTATCCGGCTGATTTTTCGGCGGCCGTCACCGCGGCGTCCTCGACCGTGGGGCCGATCATCCCACCCAGCGTCCCGATGATCATTGTCGGTGCTTTGTCGGGCATTTCCGTCGGCAAGATGTTCCTGGCGGGGGCCATTCCCGGCATCCTGATGGGTCTTGCGATGATGGTCACGACCTATCTGATCGCGCGCAAGAAGAACTTCCCCAAACAGGACTGGCAAGGCTTCAGCGAAATCGGCAAATCGTTTGCGGGGGCGTTCTGGGCGCTCGCGATGACCGGGATCATTCTTTACGGCCTGCTCAGCGGGATCGCGACACCCACGGAAACGGCCATCGTTGCCTCGGTCTATGCCATGGTGATCGGGCTGTTCATCTACCGCGAACTGCCGGTTCTGGAGATTCCGAAGATCGTCGTGGACAGTGCCGTGTCCGCCACGGGCATCCTGCTGCTTGTCGGGTTTGCCAATGTCTTCGGCTGGATTCTGGTGTCGGAACAGATCCCGCAGGCGATTGCCTCGGCGGTTCTGTCGATGACCGACAACAAGTTCCTGGTGATCCTGATCATCAACATCCTGCTGTTGCTGGTCGGAATGTTCATGGAAACGATCGCGGCGCTGATCATCCTTTTCGTGCCGCTTCTGGCACTTGCCGTTGCGGTGGATATCGAACCGCTGCACTTCGCGACCTTCGCGGTTCTGAACCTGATGATCGGCCTGACCACGCCCCCCCTGGGTGTCTGCCTGTTCGTCTGCGCCGGGATCGCGCGCCTGCCGCTCACCCCTGTCGTGATCGCAATCCTTCCATTCCTGTTCACCAACATCCTTGTGCTGTTGCTGGTGTCCTATGTGCCTGCCATTTCGACATGGCTGCCTTCTGTCCTCATGCCTTAGGAAAAAACATGACCATCAAAGCCTGTGTTCTTCACAAACAAAATGACCTGCGCGTTGATGAGGTTGCCCTTGACGACATGGGCCCCGACGATGTGCGTGTCGCCATGACCCACGGCGGGATCTGTGGGTCTGACATGCACTATTACCAAGACGGCGGCTTCGGCCCGGTGCGCGTCATTGCCCCGATCATTCTGGGTCACGAAGTGTCCGGTGTGATCGAGGCGGTGGGCGCCAAGGTGGGCGACCTTCAGATCGGCGACCGCGTCGCCGTCAGCCCCAGCCAGCCCTGCTTTGATTGTGAATACTGTGCCCGCGAAGAATTTCAGCACTGCGTGAACATGCGCTTCATGGGCTCTGCGCGCACGGTTCCCCATGTTCAGGGTGGGTTCCGATCCAAGATGGTGACGCCGCAGCGACAGTGTTTCAAGATCGGCAAGGACACCCCGCTGGCCAATGCCGCCTGTAGCGAACCTCTGGCGGTGTGCCTGCATGCCGCGGCTCAGGCGGGTCCGCTTGGCAGCAAGAAAGTCCTGGTTACCGGGGCCGGGCCGATTGGCGCGCTGTGCGTGGCGGTTGCCAAAATGCAGGGGGCCGACAGCATCGTTGTGACCGATCTGTTCGACTTCACGCTGGCCGTATCCGAAAGGATGGGCGCGACCAAGACAATCAACATTGGTGCCAACCGTGACGGCGTGGCCGAATACGTGGCCGAACACGGACCCTTCGATATCGTGTTCGAATGCTCCGCCGCCGAACCCGCCATCCTCTCTGCCATCGCGGCCGTGCGTCCGCGCGGCACAATCGTACAAGTGGGCGTCGCCGGCAGCCTGAGCCTTCCGATCAACGCAATCGTCGGCAAGGAAATCAACTTCAAGGGCACGCACCGCTTCCACCCGGAGTTCGCACAGGCGGTAGACCTGATTGATCGCGGCGTCATCGACGTGACCCCGATCGTGACCCAGACCTATCCCTTGGAAGACGCTGTCGAGGCCTTCAAGACAGCCGCCAACCGCGAGAAGGCAGTCAAGGTGCAGTTGAAGCTTGAGGCCCCCTAGATTTGTAGAGCCCACCGGGTTCAGTTTCTGCTGACTGATTTTTGAAATCACCGGGCATTGATTGCCGAAGGACAGATCGCAAGGGGCCGGCACAAACATCTGGGGCCGCATTCACAAGGCCACACAAACACACCGAAGGCGTCCCCGGCCCGTCTTCGTGAGACATTGGGAAGCTTCCAGCTTCCGGCGGTCCAAGGTTGGAAATCACCGCAGCCCCATCCGCCCCGGGGCCAGCGGTGAGTTCCCTTTACGACGCTGACGCCAGCAATTTTGCGTTGCCGCCTGCTGCAGTGGTATCGATGCAAAGGTGGCGTTCCAGGACATAGCGTTCAGGGGCAATCTCCTCGACCACCAGGGGGACGATTGGGCCTTCACATTGCGACAGGGCGATACGCAGGGCGTGCGTCCAGTCCGATGCACCCGCGGCCGCCACGACGTCGATGTCCGCCATGTCTGCCAGGCTTTCGGGATCGATTGTTCCGTCCAGGGCCACAACCGGTGCGCCGGCGTCGGACAATGGTGCGGCCAGGGCCTTGCCGCCGGGCACGACAATCACCACCGGGCACCCGGCACCCAAAGCCTGTACGGCTTGTGCGAAGGCGATCTCGGGGGTCGGACCAAGGCACAGGACATTCCCGCGTGGGAACGTGCTCAGACGGTTGCTTTCGCCCGTCGGCCCCGGCAGCGTCTGTGGCGAGGTGTCGAAAGCGGCGGTTTCCGACAGCGCCCGGCGCACCACGCCGACACTTCCGCTCAGGGCCGTGCGCAGGGCGTGGACCCGGTCCGGCCGTGCGGCCCAGTTGCGGGCATCCAGTGTCGACACGGCCTTTCGCACAGCTTCCATGCTGACCGCGGCACCCACGGGCGCAGCGTGGCTGCCGGATTTGCCAACCTTTCGGAACCGGGTCAGGTACAGCGGACCGCCCGCTTTGGGCCCGGTGCCCGAAAGGCCTTCGCCGCCGAACGGCTGGCTGCCGACGATGGCACCGATCTGGTTGCGGTTGACGTAGCAGTTGCCGACCTGAATGCGTTCGATGATCTGCTCGACCCGGTCGTCGATCCGGGTGTGCAGCCCGAATGTCAGGCCGTATTGCCGCGCATTGATGGCGTCGACCACATTGTCAATCTGGTCTGCCTTGAACGTCGCCACGTGCAGCACAGGGCCAAAGATCTCGCGTTCCATGTCGGCGATGCCGCCCACCTTGACGATTGCCGGCGTGACATAGGTGCCGCCATCGGGCGCGGGCAAAGTCTTGATCAGGGTGCCCGCCTTCCGGTGCCCGTCGATGTAGCCCATGATGTCCCTTTGCGCATCGGCATCAATGACCGGCGACACATCGACATCCAGCCGCCAGGAATCGCCAATCACCAGCGCATCAAGCGCGCCGGACAGCATCTCCATCAGTTTGTCGTGCACGTCCTCCTGGACATAGAGAATACGCAGCGCCGAACAGCGCTGACCGGCAGACTGGAACGACGAGATCAGGATGTCGCGCACGGCCTGTTCCGGCAGCGCGGTGCTGTCCACGATCATGGCGTTCAGACCGCCGGTTTCGGCAATCAGCACCGCATCCGGCCCGGCGTTCTTCGCCAGCGCCTTGTTGATGATCATCGCAACTTCGGTCGAGCCGGTGAAACAGACGCCGGCAATGCGCGGATCCGAGGTCAGCGGGCCGCCGACCGTAGGACCGTCGCCGGGCAGAAGCTGCAGGGCCGCCTCTGGCAAGCCACAGTCGCGCATCATCTGCACAGCCCGCGCGGCGATGATCGGAGTCTGCTCGGCGGGTTTGGCCAGAACCGCATTGCCGACAGCCAGCGCCGCCGCGATCTGGCCGGTGAAGATGGCCAACGGAAAGTTCCAGGGACTGATGCAAACGAAAATCCCGCGCGGGCTGCCCGGTTCCTCTTCGCTCAGACGTTCGGCCTCGTTCGCGTAGAAGCGAAGGAAATCCACCGCCTCGCGCACTTCGGCGATGCCGTCGAGCACGGTCTTGCCCGCCTCGCGCGTGGTGATAGCGGTCAGTTCCGCGGTGTTGTCCTCGTACATGTCGGCCAGTTTGCGCAGGACATCCGCCCGGTCCGATACCGGCCTGGCCGACCATTCCCTGAACCCCTCTTCGGCAGCATCGAGGGCTGCGGCGACATCCTCGGCCGAGGCCTCCTGAACGGTGCCGACAATGCGGCTTTTGTCAGCGGGAGAATAGACTTCGCGCTTGGGACCGTTCGAGGCGCGGCCACCGGCCAGCATCGGGCCTGCATCCCATGTCACATCGGCGAACGCCTCGCGCGCGGCCATCAAGGGCAGGATCGAAGCGGGTTCGTTGACGCGGTAGCCTTTCGAGTTGCGACGGTAGGGTGCGAAAAGCTCGGATGGCGGCCGGATCGACGGGTTGGCGATCTCATCCCCCAGCTTTTCCATCTCGCTGACCGGGTCGGCAGAGATTGCCTCGGCGGGGATGTCGGGATCGACGATCTGGTTCACGAAGGACGAGTTGGCGCCGTTTTCCAAAAGGCGACGGACGAGGTAGGCCAGCAGATCCTGGTGCGCGCCAACCGGCGCATAGATGCGACAGCGGGTGCCTTCGGATTCCTTGACGATCTGGTGCAGGGATTCGCCCATGCCGTGCAGTCGCTGGAATTCGAAGCTGTCCTTGTCGTTGCCGGCCATCTGCACGACGGCGGCGCAGGTGTGCGCATTGTGGGTGGCGAACTGCGGATAGATCCGGTCGCGCCGGTCCAGCAGCATCTGCGCGCAGGCCATGTAGCTGACATCGGTGTTGTTCTTGCGGGTGAAGACCGGGAACCGCTCGACCCCCAACTCCTGCGCCAGCTTGATTTCGGTGTCCCAATAGGCGCCCTTGACCAGCCGCACCATGATCTTGCGATCATGGCGTTCGGCCATGTCATACAGCGTTTCGATCACCGGGGCAGCGCGACGGCCATAGGCCTGCACCACCACGCCAAATCCATCCCAGCCGTCAAGCTCCGGCTCGGACATCATCGCCTCGATCACGTCCAGGGAAAGGTCCAGGCGGTCCTGCTCTTCGGCGTCGATGTTGAAGCCGATCCCGGCCTTGGCCGCCTGCTTCACCAGTTCGATCGCCCGCGGGACCAACTCGGCCATCACTGTTTCTTTGTGGGTGTACTCATAGCGCGGGTGCAGGGCCGACAGTTTGACCGAAATGCCCGGAGACGAGCGGACGTCGCCCTTGGCCTGCTTGGCGATCGCGGTGATCGCCTTGGCATAGGCGGCATGATAGCGAACGGCATCGTCGTCGGTGCGCGCCGCTTCCCCAAGCATGTCATAGGAATAGGTATAGCCCTTCTTCTCAAGCTCGCGGGCGTTCTTCATGCCTTCTTCGATGGTTTGGCCCAGCACGAACTGTCGTCCCAGCACTTTCATCGACTGTCCGACGGCGGTGCGCACGACCGGTTCACCCAGACGTTTGACCAGCCCGCGCAAGGCGCGTGCGGGACCCCGGGGTTCATCATCCAGCACCTTGCCGGTCAGCATCAGCGCCCAGGTCGAGGCATTCACCAGCGTCGACGACGAATGCCCCAGATGCGCGCCCCAGTTCGACGGCGCGACCTTGTCCTCGATCAGATCATCAATCGTGTCGGCATCCGGCACCCGCAACAGCGCCTCGGCGAGGCACATCAGGCCAACGCCTTCCGAGGTCGAAAGCCCGTATTCGGCCAGAAACGCCTCCATCATCGACGGTTTGGTTTCGCTCCGGACCCGCTTGACGAATGTCGCGCCCACGGCGGCGGCCTTGTCACGGTCTGCCTTGGACAGCTTGATGCCGGCCGCAAGAGACCCGAGAAGCGCGGCTTCTTCGGCGGTGTAATTTGCACGGACCCGTGCGCGGAACGGATTGTCGATGTCCTGGATTGCAGCAGTTGCTTTGTTCACCGTCGTGTCTCCCAACGCATTATCACGGTCTGGCCGTGCCAGAGTGTTTGTTAGTCGGCTTGGTCACGGATGGGTCAGGCAGGGCCGGTCATAGCTGTCCCATCTGTCCATCAGAAACGTGTAGTTGGCGCGCGCTTCGCGTATGTGCTGAGGATCAATTGCGACGTAGCGAAAATCCTCATCCCGGTCAGCGAAATGCTGGGGTCCGCAAGTATCGTCCATCCACGGATAGCAGAACAGCGAGTTCCCATATTCCTGACCCGCGCGGTTCAGCGACAGGAAGAACACCTGATTTTCAAGCGCGCGCGTCGTGGCAAAGGCATGCCAGGTGGGAAAGGACGGGTCCCTGAAATAGGCGCCACTATGCAGGATGACATCCACGCCGTGCTTCAGAACCAGAACTCGCGACAGTTCCGGGAAACGGATGTCGTAGCAAATGATTGGCGACAGGGTGAAGCCATTGACCTTGAACGTGAAGATGCCGTTGCCGATCGAGAAATAGTCTTTCTCCATCGAAGCGCCGTATTGGCACAGATGCAGCTTGTCATAGTGCCCGGCCAGCTCTCCTTCCGGCGTGACAACCGCCATCGAAATATAGGTCCCGGCGTCGTCCCGCCGGGCAAACCCATAGCACACATGAATGCCGAATTCGACAGCAAGTGCTGCCCACGTCTGAAACGAGGCCCCGTCCAGCGGTTCGGCAATCTCATCAAGCTGGTCAAACGCTGCGCGGGAATAGTCGATGCTGGAAAGCTCGGGCAGGACCACGAGATCAGCGCGCTTTTCGGTCAGCCGCTCTCGCAGCTTTGCAGCCGTATCCGCAAGATGACTGTCACGCGCCTGCGCGGTCGTCGTCGGCGGAATTGCAATCTGGCAGGCCAATAGAGTGAGAGACTCTTGCGCTGTCATCTGAACGGTGTGCTCATATCAGGGCTCCAAATACGTCAATACCTCTGTATTGCACCTGTTTTTCGCGCCCTGCGGGCAACGTAGCGACTGTCGGGAAATGGCCCAGTGCCCTTGGGTCAGCAGTGACCGAATTCCGCTGCGGAACCTAGATGCTGCACCAGATCATCTTGAATGGCCAGTTGATTTTTCCTTTGGCCTCAGAGCCGAAGGATTGGTGCTGGCGAGGGTCCGAGGGTCGCATCGGGCCAATCCATGTTTGTCGTTCAGGCGCCTGAAATCGAGGGTGGCTTTCAAAAGAAGGATGCGGGGTTGTACAGCGGTTTGTTCCAAACAATCGCGACCAATCGAAACAAATTGCCACTATCATCCTAATTGCCTAGGCTGAGCGAACGCCAACTGTGACGCAGCGCCAAAAGGCGCTTCCAAGCCGAACAAAAAAGAACCCAAGGGAGAGAAGCCGATGAAATTCAAGACGATTTCCAATACACTGGTGATAGGTGCGCTCGGCGCCACGATGTCGACCGCAGCGTTTGCACAAGACATGACCTTTCGTTTCGCGGGCACGTTCCCGATCGATCACCAGGGCACCAAGATGATGGAGCAGGTCGCCGCCGACGTCGCGGCTGCCGATGTGGGCCTGACCATCGAAGTGTTCCCCGCCAACCAGCTTGGCTCGGGCGAGGCGCTTTTTGAAGACGTGGCGCGCGGCAACATCGACATGGTGTCGGCCTTCATCTACGCCGACACCGACCCGCGCTTCGACTATCTGTCGATGCCGTTCCTGGTCAGTGGCTGGGACGAGATGGACAGCGTCATGCGGGACATGAACTCCGAATACAACAACGTCCTGCAAGAGATCACCGACGAATACGGCGTACATATCTTCGCGCAGAACCCTGAAGGCTTCGTCGGCATCGTCGCCACGCGCGAGCCAAACAACTACAACACCTTCGACGACAAGGGCATGAACATCCGCGTCTGGTCTTCGCCCATCGTGAAAGGCATGGTGGAACTTCTTGGCTACAGGGCAACCACGATGGCCTGGGGCGATATCTTCCCCGCAATCCAGTCGGGCATCGTCGATGGCGCGATCTGCTGCACCAAGACCGCGACCTATTCCATCTTCGCCAAGTCTGACGTCGGCACGCATTTCGTCGAAGTCAATGCGATCCAGGAAATGACCACCTACTACGCCTCGCAGCGTTCGCTTGACAAACTGAACGACGAACAGCGCGCGGCGCTTGAAGCGGCGCTGACCAAGGCGTCGGACGACTTCTTTGCCTACAACCGCGAAAACGATGCGGTGTTCGAACAGAAGCTGGTCGAGTCCGGCTACACCATCCTGAAGTACAGCCCGGAAGAACACGCCGCGATGGCCGCAAAGGTTCGCGAAGAGATCTGGCCGATGATGGCAAAGAACGTCGGTCAGGATATCATCGACCGCATGATGCCGGCCGGGAACTGATCACCCGAACCCTCAGGGAGGCCGCCGACAAGAGCGGCCTCCCTTTCCAATATGTTGAACCAAAAAACCGGGGGGTGGAATGTCGAACACACAAGCCGAAAAGCCGACTTTCTTTGGCTATGCGGTCAGAGAGGGTCAGCGAAAGATCACAGACGAACTCCCGCCGGTATTCGGGTATCCGCTGAAATTCGTGGCCTATGTCATGCGGGTGATCGTGACATTCACCGGATTTCTGATGGCGTTCACCTTCGGCGCCGTCGTGGTCATCAGGTACGGCTTCGGAGGCGACCTTTTTGCCTATGAAGAATGGCTGCTGGGCATCAGCATCGTCGGTTTCTTTGCCGGCGCGGTTCTGGCCTCGTCCCGCAATCTGCACATCAACGCCGACATTCTGGGCATCGTCATCCATGACCCTAAGCTGATCTGGTGGCGCGGGTTCATCGTGCTTGTGATCGAACTGGTTGTGATCCTTTTCCTCTTCTATGCCTGCTACATGTCATTGCTTGACGACTTCTCTTTCCCCCGGTTGCGGTCCACACCAGTGCTGCGCATTCCCTTCGTGTCCTGGCGAATTGCCATCATGTGTGCCTTCGGCTTCATGGCGCTGTTCACCAGCGCCTATCTCTACGTCCATATCCGAAAGGGACTGGGCCTCCCGCTCCGCTCCGACACTTTGAAGGAGGCCGCGAAGTGATCATCACTGGAAGTCTAATTATCGTATGCCTGATGCTGCTTCTGGGTGTCAGCGTCTATGTCGCGTTCGGGGCGGTTCTGGTCTTTATCGCGCTGGTCGGGGATCAGTCGATCACCGGCTATCTGCCAACAGGGTCAACCGGCATCCGGTCCCTGGTGCTTCTGGCGATCCCGTTGTTCATGCTTGCCGGCGGCATCATGGAGAAAGGACGGATCGCGGCCCCGCTGGTGACGCTTGCTGAAATGTTCATCGGTCACATCAAGGGGGGGTTGAGCGCTGCGGCGGTTCTGGCCTGCGGGGTGTTTGGCTCGATCTCCGGTTCCGCCAACGCGACGCTGACCTGCATCGGCTCGATCATGATGCCGCACCTGCGGCAAGCCAACTACCCGCGCGGACAATCCGCAGCGCTTCTTGTCTGTGCCAGCCCGCTTGGACTTCTGATCCCGCCCAGTGCGTCACACATCCTTTATGGGTGGATTGCCCAGCAGCACGTCCTGAAGTGTTTCCTGTCGACGGTCATACCGGCGATGATCCTGATCACCCTGCTGATCATTGCCAACCAGTTCATGCTGCGGAAATATGACAACATCGAGTTGAAAGAGCGTCCCAAGCCCTTCCTGCCGATGCTGGGTCAACAGGGGCGTCTTGCCGGTCCAGCCCTGATGATGCCCTTCATCATTCTGGGGGGGATTTACGGCGGCATCATGACCCCGACCGAGGCTGCCGGCATTGCCGTGGTCTATGCCATTCCTGTTGCGATCTACTTCTACCGCGGCCTGACCTGGAGATCCCTTGCGCAGACCATCCAGACCTCGGGTGTGACCATCGGGGTTGTCATGGTGATGATCTTCATGGTGCTGATCGTGTCGGACAATCTGATTGCCCAGGGCGCCCCCCAGCTGGCCAAGGATATGGTCTATTCAGTGTCGGACAATCCGATCGTGATCCTGCTGATGATCAACGTCGTCATGATCCTGATCGGCATGTTGATGGACGACATCTCGGGCCTGCTTCTGGCGACCCCGATCCTGTTGCCCATCGCGCAAAGCACCGGTATGGACCCGATCCATTTTGCAGCCGTGATCGGCGTCAATCTGGGAATGGCCAACATCACCCCCCCGACGGCGCCCCTGCTCTACCTCGGTGCGCAGATCTGTGACACCCCGGTGTCGAAGATGCTCTGGCCGACTCTGATCTTCATCGTGTTCGCCTGGCTGCCGACGCTGATCCTGACGACCTTCATTCCGGGACTGGCGCTTTGGCTGCCGAACCTTCTGCTTGGCTAATAGGCTGGCAGGCTGACAACAAGACAGGGCGCCCGAAAACCGGGCGCCCTGTTTCGTTCTGATGGCTGATCTGCGCAGCGCATTTGGATTTGCGTGCGATGGTTCCCGACAGGCAAGCGCGGGCGCGCGTTACTGCACGTACATCCAGGAATGCACGCCGATAAAAACTGCCGCAACCGCGACAACCGAAGCGATCCCGAAGACGTCTTTCGTAACTTTCGACATTGTGCTGCTCCTTCGAACAAGCGATTCCGTTATGGCCCACATATGCCCGCAGTGCCGAACTGTGCACCGCCAATACTGCAGAGGCGCTTTGCGGTGCATGCATGACAGTCCAGGTGGATAGGACAACGGGCGGGCAGGATCTTGGGCCGCGGTGCCTCGTCACGTCGGGCACGGTCCGACAACCGGGCCGGATTGGCCCGCTTCGCCGGGTGCTCGCGTTAGGTGGAAGGGGCAATCGGCAGGACCGTGCAGATCGGCTCGGCCCCATGCACCGCGCGATGCATGTCGATAAGAGACACCATCACGTCGACCAACGGTCGAGACTCGCGCTCGCAAAACCGACCGCAGGACCGCGACGGGTCAAAGGGACAAGATCAACCCGATGCCTTGCAGAGATCGACATGATCGTCTGCCAGCGGGAACTGAGCTGGCCTTGTTGTCCAGCACCAGTCGCGCTGCTGCGCCGCGCAAGTTCAGGGCATCTGGTATCGTCATTTCGCCACGCGCACCGGCGGCAGATCGTAGGTCCGGTCGAGAATGCTCTGCCCCGGGCCATAATTGCGCAGCACCATCCAGAACGGACCTTCGGGCGCCGGCAACCAGTTTGCGTCGTGTTCGGGGCCTGGAGAGTTTGTCCCGATATGAAGCGTTAGAGATCCATCCGGTGCAGTCGCAAGGCCCGGCGTTGCACTACCGATTGCGTAACGGCCGATGGGATTCTCGGCCAGCGCGCGTTCGGGCAAGCGGTACATGGTCATCGACCAGAAGAACTCCACCGGGGGCAGCTCTTGCGGCCCGAAGGTCATCGTGTAGGCGGCCTTCGCGCCGTTCAGGGGGGCCCCGGTCTCGTCGACCACGCGGTTCAGATAGACCGAGATATCCTTCGTATTGCCGAAGATGCCGACATAAACCCCAAGCGCCCGGTCAAGGTATCGCTGCCCCATGGCGCTGCGCGGTCCAAAGAGCTTCGTGCCATCGGTTAGTTCGCCCGCCTCGTCGGCCAGGATCGCGCGTGCATCGTCGATCCCGGCGCGCAAATGGGCCTGCGTTTCCGGGTCAAGGGCAGAACTGTCGAACGGCTCTCCCGACACGATCCCGAGGAGCGCGAGCGCGGCGTAGGCCCTGCGATCCGCAGGGTGCGGCGCGACAAGCGGCAAAAGACGGGCGACGTGGTCCCAGTACGCAAGCCGCGCTTCCGTGCCGTCCTGCCAGGGCAGCCAGTCAATCGGCTCTGCGGGCGGGGCGCGGGCTGGTCTAGAGAGGCGCTGAGCGGGCGCAGGGCATATCCGTTCTGGATCGCCTCCACCGCATCCATGCCCCCGTCCGGCAAGAGTTGCGTGCGCGTGAGCGTTCCAAGGAAGCGGCTTTCATCCCGGATGACCCGGTCGATGCCCGCAGGCAGATCGCCCGCCCAGTCCGGACCCGCCAGCAGCACCGACACGCCGCCGTTGCCGTCGTTCACCGAGCCCGCGTTGTCCAGCACATGGCCCCACAGATCGTCCCACTGCGAGGTATAGAACCGCTCCGCCTCGATCGCGGGCAGCGTCAGCACCCACGGTTCTGAGCGCAGGTCGACCCAGGCGTAGGAGTAGGGCGTGTCGTTGTTCGGCGTGACGATGTCGGTGTCAGCGGGCGTGGCAACGCCCAGATGCAGCCACACGCCCATGCCCCCCGAGAACGAGGGCGAAGTCGCGTCGATCGCCTGCAAAAACATGGTGCGGTACATCATCACCAGCGGATAGGTAAAGATATAGCTATCGCGCGCGGCGTCCCTCAGGTTTGGGACCGTTTCCTGCGCGCGCACGGTGCCCGTCGTACTTATCAGAACCGCCGACGCCAGCACCGGCAGGACATATCTTCGGAGAAACGACATATGCACTTCCCTTCAACGGTACGGAGGCGCGGGGATTGCAGGCTCGTGTCGCTGCCCGCGCCTTGACATTTCGCGGGGCGCACGATCCCGTTGTACCAACAGGCACCCAAATTTCTGGACAGGATAGAATGCCCCAGCCGCTTTTCCCAGCACGCACCCGTCTTGGCATTTTGTTTACCGGCGCTTTCCTTGCCCTCGCGGGTGCGACCACCGCTGACGGGATCACCGTCACGCCCGAGTCCTACATCCGGGCCGAAACCGACACCGCCTTCGCCGAGTTCCAGAAGCGATCCAACGGGCAGATCAATGCCTTTGCCTTCATTCGCTCGCCCACCACGCTGGACAATCAGCCGGTGATCCGCATGAACAAGGACACGCTCTATGCCAGCGCCGTCGTCGACACCGCGGGTGGCGCGACGATCACGGTGCCCGAGGCGCCGGACGGGCGCTACCTGTCAGTGCTGGTGATCGACAACGATCACTATGCGCCCGCCGTGTTTTACGACCCAGGAACCTACGACCTTCCCGACGACACGCGCTACGTGATCCTGCTGATCCGCGTGCAACTGCTGGACGACGCCGACCCGGCCGATGTCGCCACCGCAAACGCCCTGCAGGATCAGTTCGTGGTGGAGGCCACCAGCGCCGAGCCATTCGTTTCTCCGGATTGGGACATTGACAGCATGCTTGCCCTGCGCGCCAGCTATGAACCCGAGTTCCAGTCCTTTGCGCATTTCGAACCCGATTGGATGGGACCGCGCGGCACGGTCAACGAAGAGACGCGCCACCTCGCCGCTGCCGGCGCATGGGGGCTCTTCCCTGAAAAGGACGCCGTCTATATCAACTATGTCGGCCCTTCGGACCCGACGGTCTGCTATTCTGCGACCTATGTTGCGCCTGAAACGGAAGCCTTCTGGTCGATCACGGTCTATGGCGCCGACGGTTTCATGAAAAGCGACACCAACATCATCAACAACCGCAACGCGACCTTCAACGATGACGGCACCTTCACGGCCTTCTTCGGGTCCGAGGCGGCCTGCGGGGACCAGGCCAACCGGAGCGACATCAGCGAAGGCTGGAATTTCCTCATGCGAATCTACCGACCGGGCGAAGACGTGCTGTCTCGGGAATACACCCTGCCCCAGGTCGCCATCGTGCGCTGAGACTCGCCGGAACGGCCCTGCCGCCACATACCCTAGACCGTCCCATTGGCGCTGATGCCAGACCGGGCACCCATGATGGTAGAGAAAGCTATGTAATCTTCGGCACGGGCACGGATATTGCGGCGATTTTACCGCCTCAATCGGTCATTCCCGTCTGGATGGCAGCACAGGCTTCGTGCGCGTCAGCCCGCGCATCGCCCATACGTCAGGGACTCCGGTTAGGGCCAATGCACCGCGACAGCTGTACTTCGGCGCAATGGCAACCGGCGCGGTGGGTGGTGATGCGTTGTTTCGGCTTCATACCCACTCCCTTACTATGCGGTATCCTCCAAGCGGGACTGCGTGTGACCCCGGACGACTGGCAGTCACGCGCCGTTGGAATACATCTGCATGATCCAGACAAACTCATCGTCGGCGCGACCCCCAGACCCAGGAACTGATCGCCCGAAAAACTCCCGGTTCTTTACCAACCTTGTGGTGTCCGCAGGTATTCCCTGGGAGAATTCCCATTGCCCCCCGAAGCGGAAGCCAGCCTTCGTTCAAAAACGGGTATTCCGCGCCAAATGTGACGACCTTTTGTGCAGCCATCGTCAGGGCAAGATTTTCCTTGCAAATCGGTAGGGGCGGTTCACTGTTGGAATTCCGCGCAACAGTGATCGAGCATGATATGACCTTGCCAATCGCAGACGTCATTGGCTTCGCCGCATCTGCACTTGTGTTTCTGGCTTTCTGCATGCGCACACTCTTGCCACTGCGTCTTGTCGCGATCACATCCAATCTATTCTTCATATCCTACGGCTTGATGGCAGGGTTGATGCCCATTCTCGTATTGCACCTTCTTCTTTTACCCATGAATGTGTGGCGCACGGCACAGCAGTTGCAGACACGGCGGCGAATGCGTGCAGTCCTTACCGAGGAGCCAAACCTCGAAGTTCTTCTTCCTTTCATGGCAAGAGAGGAATTTGCCGACGGCGCTGTTATATTCAGCCGGGGCGAAATTGCCGACAAACTTTATGTCGTGGCGGACGGTGAAGTTGTCGTTGAAGATTTCGGGAAAACATTGCCGAAGGGATCGATCTTCGGTGAACTTGGATTTTTCAGTGCAAATGGCAAACGTGCCGCCACAGTGCGAGCTTCGGGCCAGGTGAAGTTGAATTGGATCAACCAGGATGCTCTTATGCAGGTATATCGAGACAATCCAGACTTCGCGCTGTTTCTGACACGGCTGATGGTAACGCGACTGGCCCAAAATGAAAATGTTCTCCGGAAAGAGCGCTAGGGTCAGGACTCGTTCTTGTCTCAAAGCCAGAACATGACGGTTGCGGCCAATGCGATGGCTGAGAGGAAGACTTTTGGGCATCGGTCGTAGCGAGTGGCCACACGCCGCCAGTCTTTCAGTCTTCCGAACATGATCTCGATGCGGTTGCGGCGCTTGTATCGACGCTTGTCATACTTGATGGCTGTCTTGCGCTGCTTTCGGCCGGGGATACAGGCTCGTATCCCCTTGTCTTTCAATGCTTCTCTGAACCAGTCTGCGTCATAGCCCCGGTCCCCGAGCAGCCACTCGGCATTCGGCAGGCTGCTCACCAATGCCCGTGCGCCGATGTAATCGCTCACCTGCCCGGCGGTGACGAAGAGATTGATTGGTCGCCCCAGGCTGTCGCAGACGGCGTGCAGCTTTGTATTCATACCGCCCTTGGTTCGGCCGATCAGGCGGCCACGCCCCCCTTTTTAACGCCCAGGCTGGACGCGGTGCGGTGTGCCTTCAGATACGTCGCGTCGATCATCACGGTCTTTTCTTCACTGTGTTCGGCGGCCAGCCCAG
>NZ_JBNAFN010000014.1:0-114199 GCF_049800695.1 Fluviibacterium sp. S390
CTGGGCTGGCCGCCGAACACAGTGAAGAAAAGACCGTGATGATCGACGCGACGTATCTGAAGGCACACCGCACCGCGTCCAGCCTGGGCGTTAAAAAGGGGGGCGTGGCCGCCTGATCGGCCGAACCAAGGGCGGTATGAATACAAAGCTGCACGCCGTCTGCGACAGCCTGGGGCGACCAATCAATCTCTTCGTCACCGCCGGGCAGGTGAGCGATTACATCGGCGCACGGGCATTGGTGAGCAGCCTGCCGAATGCCGAGTGGCTGCTCGGGGACCGGGGCTATGACGCAGACTGGTTCAGAGAAGCATTGAAAGACAAGGGGATACGAGCCTGTATCCCCGGCCGAAAGCAGCGCAAGACAGCCATCAAGTATGACAAGCGTCGATACAAGCGCCGCAACCGCATCGAGATCATGTTCGGAAGACTGAAAGACTGGCGGCGTGTGGCCACTCGCTACGACCGATGCCCAAAAGTCTTCCTCTCAGCCATCGCATTGGCCGCAACCGTCATGTTCTGGCTTTGAGACAAGAACGAGTCCTGACCCTAGAACCGAACGCTCTTAACCTGCGAGTTTCTATGCGCGCCTTCAACGACATCTACACCATCGCCGTCACCCGCAAGGGCTCGCCCGAGTCTGTGAAATACCAGGTCCACGGCCCCAAACCACCCGCCGAGATCGCGCAGATCCCCGAGGCCGACTGGCTCGCCGCCTTCTCCGGCGCCATCTTCTCCACTGGTCTCAACTGGCGGGTGGTCGAAAACAAATGGCCGGGCATTCTTGAGGCCTACAGGGGCTTCGACGTGAACGCCTGCGCCATGATGGATGACGGCTGGTTCGACGAACTCATGTCCGACCCCCGCATCATCCGCAACGGCGCCAAGGTCACCTCGGTGCGCGACAACGCGGTGTTCCTGCAATCCCTGCGCGCGCAGGGCGGCGCCGGACAGGTCTTCGGCGAATGGCCTGCCACCGATTTCATCGGCCTGCTGGCGCTGATGAAAAAACACGGCGCCCGCATCGGTGGCACCACCGGCCAATACGCCCTGCGCAAGATGGGCGTCGACAGTTTCATCCTGTCCAAGGATGTGGTCGCCCGGCTGATCGCCGAAGGAGTGATCGACAAACCGCCCACCTCGAAAAAGGCCATGGCGGCGGTGCAGGAGGCCTTCAACACCTGGATGGCGCAATCCGGCCGCTCCCTGACCGAGGTCTGCCGCGTGCTGGCCCTGTCGGTCTGACGCCTTCACCCAAGCGTGATGAGGGGCTCGCAGGATCGGCGCTAGGGTGGGGCAAACAACAAGGATCCTCCCATGCGCCGCATCGCCCTCGCCCTTACCCTTCTCGCCAGCCCCGCCTTTGCCGACAGCATCGCCCCGCGTAACGGATGGGCCATCCACGCCAGCGCCAAGACCTATGACCAGATGATCGACGCGGTCAAAGCCGCCGCCGCCGAAAACCAGCTTGGCGTCGTCACCCAGGCCGGTCCCACCGGGGCCGCCAAGGCGCGCGGCATCACCATTCCCGGCAACCAGGTTATCGGGCTGTTCAACAACGTCTTCGCGGTGCGCATCCTTGGCCTGTCAACCGCAGCGATGATCGAAGCCCCGATCCGCGTCTATGTGACCGAGGAACCGGACGGCACGGCGCTGTTGTCCTACAAGACCCCCAGCCATGTCTTCGCCCCCTATCTTGACGAAGGCGGCACGGATCTGGCCGCCGCCGCCGCCGAACTGGACGCGCTGTTTGCCGGTGTCGCCGAACAGGCCCTGGCCGACTGACCCCCCATTGCCTGCCCCCGGCCCCTGTGCTTTGTGATCCCGGAAGGAGATCGCAATGCCCGAGATGTTCAAATACGCCGCCGTTATGTTCCTGGCCGGTCTCGGCATCCCGGTGCTGGCCGCGCTGAACGCCGGGCTGGGGCAGCGCATCGGGTCGCCGATCTCCGCGGCCCTCGTGCTGTTCGGTGTCGCGCTCTCGGTTACAGCGCTTGTGGTGCTGCTCAGCGGCGCGCCCCGGGCGCCCGCGATCCTCACCGGCCACCCCTGGCCTCTCTATCTTGCCGGAACGCTGGTCGCCTTCTACGTGCTGACCATCACCTGGGCCGCGCCCCATTTCGGCGTCGGCAACGCGGTGTTCTTCGTGCTGCTGGGACAGCTCGTCTCGGCGGCGCTGATTGACCGCTTCGGATTGCTGGGTGCGCCTGTGACCGACCTCAGCCCCCTGCGCCTGGCGGGCATCGCCATCATGGCCCTGGGCCTCGGCCTCGCCCTCAAGGGCTAACGCGCCTCTTTTTCTTGTCAAAAATACTCCCGCCGAAGGCGGAATTCCGCGGCCGTCAGGCCGCCACCAACTGCCCAGCCTCCAGCCGCAAGACACGGTCCATGCGCGCCGCCAGATCCGGATTGTGGGTGGCCACCAGACCGGCCAGACCGGTATCCCGCGCCATGGCGACCATGACGTCGAACACTGTTTCCGCCGTTTCGGGATCAAGGTTGCCGGTGGGCTCATCCGCCAGCAACAGCCCCGGACCATTGGCCAGCGCCCGGCAGAAGGCCACGCGCTGTTGCTCGCCGCCCGACAGGGCGGCGGGCCGATGCCCGGCCCGGGCGGTCAGCCCGACGCGCCCCAACAGATCTTCCGCCCGACGGGCGGCCTCTGCCTGCCCCACCCCATTGGCAAGTTGAGGCAGGACGATGTTTTCCAGCGCCGAGAACTCCGGCAGCAGGTGGTGAAACTGGTAAACGAAGCCCACCCGTTCGCGCCGCATCCGGGTACGCGCGCCATCGCGCAGCGCCCCGGTGTCGCGCCCGTCGATACTGACCCGGCCCGCGTCGGGACGGTCCAGCAGCCCCGCGATGTGCAGCAGCGTTGACTTGCCGGCCCCCGAGGGCGCCACCAGCGCCACCAGTTCCCCCGGCGCGATGCGCAGATCTACGCCGCGCAGAACCGAAACCTCGCCCGGCCGCCCCTTGTTGTAGACCCGCGTGATCCCGGTCAGCTCCAGCATCGGCTCAGCCATGACGCAGCGCCTCCACCGGGTTCATCCGCGCCGCACGTCGGGCCGGAAAGATCGTCACCACGAAGGACAGGAACAGCGATAGTCCCATGGCGGTCAGCACGTCGTCCAGATGCAGCTGCGCGGGCAAATAATAGATGCCCCGGATCGACGGATCCCAGACCCCGCCCCCCGACAGCCCGTTGACCAGCGCGAAGATCGGATCGATATAAATTGCGAAAAGACAGCCCAGCACCACGCCCGCCAGCGTGCCGATGACCCCGACCGAAGCGCCGCAGATGAAGAACACCCGCAGCACCGCGCCCTCGGTCAGCCCGATGGTGCGCAGTATGCCGATGTCGCCCTGCTTGTTCTTCACCAGCATGATCAGTCCCGACACGATGTTCATTGCCGCGATCAGCACCAGCACCGACAGCAGCACGAACATCACGTTGTCCTCGACCGCCAGCGCCCGCAGGAAAGCGCCCGAGGCATCCTGCCAGGTCTGGAACAGCCCGTCGTTGCCTGCCTCGCGCCACAGGTCCGGCATGACCCTGGCCACATCTTCGGGGTTGGCCAGCATGATCTCGATCTCGTCGGCCACCCCGTCACGGTTGAAGAACAACTGGGCCTCGGCAAAGGGCATGTAGACCCGCGTGGAATCAATGTCATAGCGGCCGGCGCTGAACACATGCACCACTTCGTAGACGCCGACACGCGGCGAAGTGCCGAAAGGCGTCTTGGCACCGTCAGGCGAGATCAGCTTGATCTGGTCGCCGGGCAGCAACCCCAGCATCCGCGCCACGCCCGCGCCGATGGACACGCCCTCGCCATAGCGGGCCAGGTCGCCCGTGCCCATCTCGGGATCGGCAATGCGCGGCAGGGCGGCCAGATCCTCGGCCGCCATCCCGTACACCTGCACCCCGGCGTTGCGGCCGCGCCCGCCGGCCAGAACCTGCCCCTTGACCAGCGGCGCCACGCGGGTGACGCCGGGAACGGCGCGCAGACGGTCGGCCACCTCAAGGTAATCGGGGATCAGCCGCTCGGGCTCGCCCGCGTCATTCAGCCGGGTGATGTTGTAGTAGGTGACATGGGCGTTGGCGCCCAGGATCGTATCCACGAATTCCGCCCGAAAGCCCGAGCGCACGGCCAGCGTGGCAATCAGGGCGAACACCGCCAGCGCGATGCCCACCAGCGAAATCCATGTCATCACGCTGACGCCACCTTCGGCCCGCCGCGCGCGCAGATAGCGCCAGGCGATCATCCATTCGAACCGGGAAAAGGGTGGTGTCTGGGCCATATACGTCTCTGCCTGTCTGCTCGCGCGGACCCTGAGCGAGCGCGCAGCAGAGGTCAAGCCGGGGCAGCACACCCGCCCCGCCATTGGAGCACAAGGTCATGAGGAAAGCAGAATGCTTGTCGTCGGCGCGCGCGCCGCGCGCGTCCAGGCCCAGCAGGTCGTCGATCTTCCAGATGTTGCGGATCGGGTTGACCGCGTCCTGACACAGCACCCCGGCCACCGCACCGATCAACAGTGCCTTGACCGGGCCGACGATGCCCCGGGCGGGGGGGGATGGCCGCAAGCCCCGCGATCGTGCCCGTTAGCTTCCCCACCAGCATGGACTTGCCGAACGTGATCCGCTCCCACCATGCACGGGAATGCATCAGTTTGCGAACACGCGGCGGTGAGGACCAGCCCCACCGCCGATGGGATCAGTCTTCGTCGCTCATCACGCCCCAGATGAACGCGCCAAGTGCGCCGCCAACCAGCGGCGCCACCCAGAACATCCAAAGCTGCTCCAGCGCCGGACCTTCGGCGAAGAAGGCCACACCAGTGGACCGGGCCGGGTTCACCGAGGTGTTGGTCACCGGGATCGAGATCAGGTGGATCAGGGTCAGCCCCAGCCCGATGGCAATGGGCGCAAAGCCCGCTGGCACCTTCGACGACGTGGCCCCCAGGATGATGATCAGGAAGGCCGCGGTCAGCACCACTTCGATGACCAGTGCGGACGTCAGCGAATAGCCCATGGGCGAGGCCTCGCCATAACCGTTTGAGGCAAACCCGCCAACCCCGGCGAAATCGGGCTGGCCCGAGACGATCAGGTAGAGCACCGCTGCTGCCGCCACCGAGCCCAGCGTCTGGGCGATCCAGTAAGGCGGCAGTTCCCTGAATTCAAACCGGCCAGCGACGGTCAGTCCCAGGGTGACGGCAGGGTTGAAATGCCCGCCCGAGATACCGCCCACCGCATAGGCCATGGTCAGCACGGTCAGGCCGAAGGCAAAGGCGACGCCCAGCCAGCCGATCCCCACATCGGGCACACCGGCGGCCAGCACGGCAGCGCCGCAGCCGCCGAACACCAGCCAGAAGGTGCCAATGAACTCCGCCATCAATCTGTTTGTCATGAAACGCTCCGCAGTTGGTCAAGTTGGTTAACCGCAGTCTGCAACAGGTCCGGCGCGGCGCAAGTGAATTCCGGCGGTAGGGGGCGCAAAAAACAGCAAAAAGGCACCGCGTATGATGCGCGATGCCTTTCGACTGCCAAACCGGCGCATGCCGTTCAGATATCGCGATAGATCTCGACGATCCGCGCCACCGCATCCTCGGCCGACATCTCGACGCTTTCGCCGGTCTTGCGCGAGGTCAGTTCGACCACGCCGTTCTTCAGGCCGCGCGGCCCGACGGTGATCCGCCACGGCAGGCCGATCAGGTCCATGGTGGCGAATTTCGCCCCGGCGCGTTCGTCGCGGTCGTCGTAGAGCGGCTCCAGCCCGGCCTTGGTCAGCGCGGCGTACAGGTCCGCGCAGGCCCCGTCGGTCGCCGCATCGCCCTGACGCAGGTTGACGATGCCGCAATGGAAGGGCGTCACGCCTTCGGGCCAGATGATGCCCTTGTCGTCATGGCTGGCCTCGATGATCGCGCCCAGCAGGCGGCTGACGCCGATGCCGTGGCTGCCCATGTGCACCGGGATCTGTTCCTGCTTGTCGTTGATGACGGTCGCGCCCAGAGCATCGGAATACTTGGTGCCGAAATAGAATATCTGCCCGACCTCGATGCCACGCGCCACGCGGCGGCGCTCTTCGGGGACCTGGTCGAACAGGGCTGCGTCATGGGTTTCGTCGGTGCGGGCATAGCGCGAGGTGAACTCGTCCAGTACGCCCTGGCACTGGGCCACGCTGTCATAGTCGATGTCGCGGTCGCCGAAGGTCAGATCGGTGACCTGGCTGTCATAGAACACCTCGGATTCACCGGTGTCGGCCAGCACAAGGAATTCATGGGTATAGTCGCCGCCGATGGGGCCGCCGTCGGCGCGCATCGGGATTGCCTGAAGGCCCATACGCTCGTAGGTGCGCAGATAGGCCACCAGATGCCGGTTGTAGGCGTGCAGCGCGTCTTCCTTGGTCAGGTCGAAGTTGTAGCCATCCTTCATCAGGAACTCGCGCCCCCGCATCACGCCAAAGCGTGGGCGGATCTCGTCGCGGAACTTCCACTGGATGTGATAGAGCGTCAGCGGCAGATCCTTGTAGCTTTTGACGTAGCTGCGGAAGATGTCGGTGACCAACTCTTCGTTGGTGGGACCATACAGCATGTCGCGGCCATGGCGGTCGGTGATGCGCAGCATCTCTTCGCCATAGTCGTCATAGCGGCCGGAATCGCGCCACAGGTCCGCCGATTGCAACGTCGGCATCAGCATCGGGATGTGACCCGCGCGGATCTGTTCCTCGTTCACGATCTGCTCGATCCGTTTCAGCACCCTGAAGCCCAGCGGCAGCCAGGAATAGATCCCGGCGCTGGCCTGCTTGATCATCCCGGCCCGCAACATCAGGCGGTGGCTGGCGATCTGCGCCTCGGCGGGGGTTTCCTTGAGGACCGGCAGGAAGTAGCGGGACAAGCGCATGTCGGGCACCTTTTCAACTAGCGTTTTGGCGTTCAAGACCGCTTAGGCCATCCCGGCAGGGCAGACAAGCGCACCCTCACCCTCATACCCCCTGTGCGCCTGCGGCATGAATCCTTGCACCCGTCAGGGCCATGGGCGATGAAAGGGCGAACCGCAGGAGGAAGCATGGCCCTACCCGTCCAGACCCAGACCAAGATCTGGGGCATTGTCGCAGTGGTGTTTTTCGCGGTGCTCTGGGCGTTGGGCAACGTTCTGCTGCCCTTCCTGATCGGCAGTGCCATCGCCTATCTGCTGGATCCGCTGGCCGACCGGCTGGAGGCACGCGGCCTGTCACGCACGGCCGCCACGGCGGTGATTTCGGTCGGTTTCGCGCTGGTGGCGGCGGCAGGACTGCTGATCATCATTCCGGCGATGATCCGGCAGTTGATCGACCTGATCCAACTGGCCCCGGAACTGACGGCACAGGCGCGAACTTTCATAGAAACCCGGTTCCCGTCGATTGGCGAGCAGATCAGCCAGTTGCACGGCACGCTTCCCGGCATCGGCGAAACCATCCGCGAACGCGGTGTGGAAGTCCTGACCAGCGTGCTGAGCGGTGCCATGAGCTTCGTCAACGTGGTGGTGCTGATCTTCGTGGTGCCCGTGGTCACGGTCTACATGCTGCTGGACTGGGACCGGATGGTGGCGCAGATCGACGCGCTGTTGCCCCGCGATCACGCCCCCACGCTGCGTCGTCTGGCTGGCGAAATGGATCGCACCATGGCCGGCTTCATCCGAGGTCAGGGCCTGGTCTGCCTGATCCAGGGCAGCTTTTATGCGGTGGCGCTGATGTTGGTGGGGCTGAACTTCGGCCTGCTGGTCGGCGTCTTTGCCGGGTTGATCTCGTTCATTCCTTTCGTGGGATCGTTGGTGGGCGGCGCGTTGTCCATCGGGCTGGCCTTGTTCCAGTTCTGGGATCAGCCGTTGATGATCCTGCTGGTGGCCGGAATTTTCGCCTTCGGGCAGGTGGTCGAGGGCAATTTCCTGACCCCGAAACTGGTCGGCGGCTCGGTCGGGCTGCATCCGGTCTGGCTGCTGCTGGCGCTGTCGATCTTCGGAACCTTGTTCGGCTTTACCGGGATGCTGGTGGCCGTGCCGATCTCGGCCATGATCGGGGTACTGGTGCGCTTCGCGGTCGAGCAGTACCGCTCTGGCCGACTGTACCTTGGGGTCGAAGCACGGGACGGGGCCAAGGCGCCCGCAGACCGGGATGATCCCGCCGCCGAATGACCGACACGCAGTTGCCCCTCGACCTGTCGCCGGACCCGCGCCTTGGCCGGGCCGAGTTTCTGCCCGCGCCGTCCAACGCGGCGGGCCTGTTCGCCGTGGACAACTGGCGGGACTGGCCCGAACAGCGGATGCTGCTGTGCGGGCCGCTGGGTGCCGGGCGCACCCATCTGGCGGCGATCTGGGCGCGCGACACCGGCGCCGCGATGCTGTCGGGCGCACGGCTGGAGACGCTGCCCGCCCCGGCACCGGCCTATGTGGTGGACGACGCCCATCTGGTGGCCGGGCATCCGGCGCGCGAAGAGATGCTGTTTCACCTGTTCAACCGGGCGGTCGCCGCCCGCGCGCCGCTGCTGCTGACCGCGCCCGACACCCCCGGCACCTGGGGCCTGGCGCTGCCCGATCTGCTCAGCCGGATGCTGACCCTGGCTGTCACCCGCATCGACGCGCCCGACGACACGTTGTTGCAAATGGCGCTGGTCAAGCTCTTTGATGATCGGCAGGTGCCGGTCACGCCCGAGACCATCACCTTCCTGACCCGGCGGCTCGATCGCTCGCTCAGCAACGCCGAACGGGTGGTCGAAGCCCTTGACCGCGCGTCCCTGAGCCGTCAAAAACGGATTTCCCGCGTGATGGCCGCGCAAGTGCTTGAGGATCCTGATGCGTTCCTCGCAGTCACCGGCCCGGATGCGGAGGACACCGACGCCCCCTGACCCAAGGATGCCCTGCCCCAGATGACCGCCGCCGATTTCCTGAACACGCCCCTCCCGGAACCTGTCGAGTTGCATGACACTGACCTGACCGGACCCGCGCGGTTCTTCAATCGCGAGTTGTCGTGGCTGGCTTTCAACTGGCGCGTGCTGGAAGAGGCGGAAAACCCCGCCGTGCCGCTGCTGGAACGGGTGCGCTTCGTGTCGATCTCGGCCAACAACCTGGACGAATTCTATACCGTGCGCGTGGCGGGCCTGCGCGAACTGGCCCGCGAAGGCCACACCACGCCCGCGGCCGACGGCCTGTTGCCGACCGAGCAACTGGCGCTGATCGACAAGAACGCCCGCGCCCTGATGCAATCGCAACAGCGGGTGTTCGCCCTTTTGCGCAAGGAAATGGAAGCCGAAGGCATCTTCCTGCTGACCCGCCGCAAGCTGACCGCCGCCGACAAGCGCCACCTGGAACAGGTGTTCCTCAGCCAGGTGTTCCCGGTGCTGTCGCCGCTGGCAGTGGACCCGGCGCATCCCTTCCCCTTCATCCCCAACACCGGGTTTTCGCTGGCGCTGATGCTGGAACGACGGTCCGACAAGAAACCGCTGCGCGCCCTGCTGCCGATCCCGCAGCAGATCGACCGGTTCGTGCCCCTGCCTGCCAAGCCCGGCCAGCTGCGCTATCTGCCGCTGGAAGAGCTTTTGCTGCTGCATCTGGACAGCCTGTTTCCCGGCTATGACCTGAAGGGCGAATGTTCGTTCCGGGTGCTGCGCGACAGCGATCTGGAGGTCGAGGAAGAGGCCGAGGATCTGGTCCGCGAGTTCGAGACCGCCTTGAAACGCCGCCGCCGGGGCGAGGTGATCCGGCTGAAGATCTCGACCAACGCACCGGGTGAGTTGACCCGCGTCATCACCGAACAGCTGCACGTCAGCGGCGACGAAGTGATCGAAACCCGCGGCATGATCGGCATCGTCGATGTCAAGGAACTGGTCACCGACGCGCGCCCCGATCTGCTGTGGCCCTCCTACACGCCGCGGGTGCCGGAGCGGGTGCAGGATCACGACGGCGACATGTTCGCGGCGATCAAGCAGAAGGACATGCTGTTGCACCACCCCTATGAAACCTTCGACATGGTGGTGCGCTTCCTCAAGCAGGCAGCACAGGATCCCAACGTTCTGGCGATCAAGCAGACGCTGTACCGCACCTCGCACAACAGCCCGATTGTCGAGGCGCTGTGCGAAGCTGCCGAAGACGGCAAATCGGTCACCGCGCTGGTTGAACTGAAGGCCCGGTTCGACGAAGCCGCCAACATCCGCCAGTCGCGCCGGCTGGAACGTGCCGGCGCCCATGTGGTCTATGGGTTCGTCAACTACAAGACGCATGCCAAGATCAGCTCGGTGGTGCGGCGCGAGGGCGACAAGCTGGTCACCTATTCGCACTGGGGCACCGGCAACTATCACCCGATCACGGCGCGGATCTATACCGACCTGAGCTTCTTCACTTGCGACGAAGGGCTGGGACGCGACGCCACAAAGGTCTTCAATTACCTGTCGGGCTATGCCCCGCCCGTCGGGCTGGAAAACCTGTCGCTCAGCCCCAAGGACATGAAAGCCGACATCATCCAGATGCTGGAGGCCGAGGCCGACCACGCCCGCGCCGGACGCCCGGCCGAGGTCTGGGTGAAGATGAACTCGCTGATCGAACCGCAGGTCATCGACGCGCTGTACCGGGCCAGCCAGGCCGGGGTGAAGATCCTGTGCGTGATCCGCGGCATCTGCGGGCTGCGCCCCGGCGTGAAGGGATTGTCAGAGACCATCCGGGTGAAATCCATCGTCGGACGGTTTCTGGAACATTCGCGCATTGCCTGTTTCGGCAATGGCGGCGGCTTGCCATCGGAACAATCGCGGGTGTTCATCTCGTCCGCCGACTGGATGGGTCGCAACCTGAACCGCCGGGTCGAAACGCTGGTGGAGTGTCACAACAAGACGGTGAAGAAGCAGATCGTCGATCAGATCATGATCGCCAATCTGCACGACCAGTCCCAAAGCTGGGTGCTGAATCCCGATGGCAGCTTCACCCGCGTTCTGGATGACCAGCCGGAAAAGCTGTTCAACTGCCACCGGTTCTTCATGGAAAACCCATCGCTGTCCGGGCGCGGGTCTGCCGGGGCGGACGATGTGCCACGCCTGACCACGCGGCCCCTGCTGACTCACGAAAGTTGACGCGGAACATCTTGGCGGGCAAGGTCGCCTCCGCCGGGTTGTGGGAAAGGGCGTTCGATGGTGCAGGATCTGCTGACGGACTGGGGTCCGTTCGGACACCCGTTGTTTCAGGATCCCCGGGCCCGCAAGCTGTCCCGCGTGGGCGTTGTGGACGTAGGATCCAACTCCATCCGTCTTGTGGTCTTTGACGGCGCGGCCCGCTCACCCGCCTACTTTTACAACGAAAAGGTCATGTGCGGGCTGGGCAAGGGGCTGGCCGAGACCGGCCTTCTGAATCCCGAAGGCAAAAGCCGCGCGCTGGACGCGCTGCAACGGTTCCAGTCGCTGGCTGACGGTCTGGGGCTGGAGCCGCTGAACGCCGTGGCCACCGCCGCCATGCGCGAGGCCGCGGACGGCCCCGAATTCCGCGAAGAGATCGAGCGCAAGACCGGCCTGAAGCTCTATGTCATCGACGGGCAGGAAGAGGCGCGGCTGGCGGCACAAGGCGTGCTGCTGGGCTGGCCCCGCGCCGAAGGCCTGGTCTGCGACATCGGGGGGTCGTCCATGGAGATGGCGCAGGTGTCGCGTGGCAAGGTGGGCAACCGCGAAACCTCGGCTCTCGGGCCTCTGAAATTGCGCGACGTGAAGGGCGGCAAGAAGGCCCTGCGCGCCCATATCGACAGCGAGTTGAACAGGCTGAAAGAGGCGCTTGATGCCTCGGATGACCGGCTGTTCCTTGTCGGCGGATCGTGGCGGGCCATCGCCAAGCTGGACATGGCGCGGCGTGACTATCCCCTGAAGGTTCTGCATGAATACAAGATGTTGCCGGACGATCTTAAGGCAACTCTGGATTGGATCAAGGACACCGATACCGAAGAGTTGCGCAGCCTGGCCGGCATCTCGTCGGGGCGGATGGCGCTGGTGCCGGATGCGGCGGATGTGTTGTCGGGCGTGTTGCGTGTTTTCGATCCCAAGGATATCTTCGTGTCCTCTTACGGCCTGCGCGAGGGGCTGCTGTATGAGCAGATGCCGCAGGTTCTGCGCGACCGCGATCCGCTGATCGAAGCGGCGCGTTTCGCCGAAGCCAAGGATGCCCGCGTGCCGGGGTTCGGCAAGGCGCTGTACCGGTTCATCCGGCCAATCTATGACAAGGAGCCGCTGGCCCTGCGCCGCTTGGTCAAGGCCGCCTGCCTGCTGCATGACGTCAGCTGGCGCACCCATCCCGACTATCGCGCGGATGTCTGTTTCGACTATGCGACACGTGCCAATTTCGGCGGGCTCAGCCATGCCGAGCGGATCTTCCTGGGGCTTGCCCTGCTGCACCGCTACAAGAACAGCCGCGCCAACGGGCGTTTCGATGCGCTGGTGGATCTGATCGATCCCGCAGATGTCACCCGCGCCGAGGTTCTGGGCCGCGCCATGCGCTTTGGCGCCATGTTCACCGCCCAGCGGGCCGAGCAGATGGGCACCATGCGCTGGCAGCCCAAGGAACGGAAACTGGGGCTGACCATCGGGCCACAGGCGATGACCCTGTACGGAGAGGTTGCCCAGGCCCGGTTTGCCTCGTTGGCGCGGGCCCTGGACGCCGAGACCGAGGTGGTGGCGCTCAGCCGGGCTGTGACCAGTTAACTGGGCTCTCCCGGCGGGACCATCGCGCGCATGATGGCGTGCCAATGCTGGCCCGAGGCCACGATGCAGGCGCGCCCGTTGGCTTCGGTCACGACAATGGTCCAACTGCCGCTGACCGGGTCGTTCCAGACCTCGAGCAGCTGGGTTTCGGATTGCAGGCCCGCGGCGGACAGATGTTCGCCATAGGTCTTTTCCAGGGTTCTGGCGATCACCTCGCGCGGCGCACAGGCCGTCGGCGATTGTGCATGAACAGGCGGGGCCGTGGCGGCGGCGCCAAAGATCAGGGCTGCGGTTATCAAGCGTTTGAACATGGTGTCCTCCATTGGGTTGGAAGACGCATCCCGGCAGGCGCCGAAACGCGCCTCATACCCCCAATATCGGGATCCCCGGCATCCACGACAAGGTCCGCTACCCTCAAGGTGAAGCGGCGTGACGATGATTTTCGGGATGATTTTCCCTATCAGGCGCGCGTGTTCGAGATTTCTTCCCAAGCCTGATTCACGGCGATCAGCCGCTTTTCGGCCAGCTTGATCGCCTCTTCCGGAAGACCCCGTGACATCATCCGGTCGGGATGGGTCTCGCGCACCAATTGCCGCCAGGCGGCGCGCACCTCGGGCAAGGGCGTGTCGGGCAACACACCCAGCACGTCATAGGGATCCGGCGCCATGTCAGACACAAAGCGCCTGCGGATGCGCGCGACTTCTGCCGCGTCCAGACCGAAGATCTCGGCCACCTGGCTGAGAAAATCATGTTCGGAAGGATGGTATTCACCGTCGGCGACCGCGACATAGTACAGCCCCTCCATCAGGTCATAGAGCGCCCGGTGGCCTTCGCCGAACATGCGGCGGATGCGGTGGGCATAAACCTCGAACCCGGCGACGTCCTGCCGGGCCAGATTGAACACCCGCGCGGCATTGGCCTCTTCCGACTGCGGGATGTGGAAGACCTGACGAAAGGCGGCGACCTCATCGCGGGTCACTTGCCCGTCGGCCTTTGCCATCTTGGCGCCAAGGGCAATCACGGCGATGGTGAATGCCACCGAGCGTTCCGGCGGCGTGCGCAGCCGGTCGAACACATCGGCCAGCGGCTGCCCCTGGGTGAGGGCAGACAGGGCATCGGCAATTCGGGACCAGATCGACATAGGCGCAGGCTACCCGATTGTGCAGGCGCGAAAAGAGGCAACTTGGCCGCTGGTACGCATTTCCCGGCATGCTAGGCTGACCGCATCGTCGCCACCTTGCCTTGTTCTGGAGTTTCCATGACCACACCCCTTCACACCGGAAGCTGCCGCTGCGGACAGGTCCGCATGACCCTTTCGGCCAATCCCGTCATGACCTCGGCCTGCCATTGCCGGGGATGCCAGCAGATGACCGCCAGCGCCTTTTCGCTCAGCGCGCTGGTGCCGGCCGCGGCCTTTCAGGTGGAGGGCGCGGACCCGGTGATCGGCGGGCTGCATGACGCCGACCAGCGGCACCACTTCTGCCCCCATTGCCTGAGCTGGATCTTCACCCGCATCACCGGACTGGAGGATTTCGTGAACCTGCGCAGCGTCCTGTTCGACGGGCTGGCGGATCTACCGCCGTTCATGGCCACCTGCACCGCCGAAGCCCTGCCATGGGTGCAAACCGGCGCCACAGTCAGTTTTGCCGGAATGCCCGGCGCGGCGGAGTTTTTCGATGCAATGGGACGGTTCGAGGCTCAATCCGCAGGCTGATCACCCAGGATCTTCTGCATCAGCACCAGATCCAGCCAACGGCCGAACTTGCGCCCAACCTGCGGCATCCGCCCGGTTTCGGCATAGCCAAGGGCCGCGTGAAATTGCTGCGCCGCCTGGTTGTCCGCGTCGATGGCCGCAACCATGACATGCACGCCGACAGTGGCGGCCTGCGCCTCCAACACCTGCATCAGGGCACGACCAGCCCCCTGCCCGCGCGCCTGTGGTGTCAGGAAGATCGAATGCTCCATGGTGCGATCATAGCCGTCGCCGCCGCGAAACCGGTCGTAGGTGGCAAAGCCCAGCACCGTGCTACGCGCATCCAACGCAACCCACAGATCGCGCCCCGCCGCGCGCCGGGCTGCGATCAGATCGGCGACCTCGGGGACGGTCCATTCGTTGGTGTGAAAGATGGCGGTGGTCTGGCGCACCACATCGGTGCGGATCGCGGCAATGGCCGCGTGATGGTCGGGGGTGGCGGACAGAATCTTCATGCCCCCGACATAGCAGGACGCCGCGCGGGCGGCGTCCCGAAAATCATGTTGTGACGACTGGAAAAGCCCTCAGGCCGCCTGCGACCGCGCCTTGCGGATCAGGGTCAGGATGTCCTTGGCGGCCTCGGGAATATTGGTGCCCGGCCCGAAGATCGCCTTCACCCCGGCCTTGGTCAGGAAATCATAGTCCTGCTGCGGGATCACCCCGCCACAGATCACGATGATGTCCCCGGCGCCCTGGGCTTTGAGCTCTTCGATCAGCTGCGGCGCCAGCGTCTTGTGACCGGCGGCCTGCGAGGAAATCCCCACCACATGCACATCGTTGTCGATGGCATCCTGCGCGGCCTCGGCGGGCGTCTGGAACAGCGGCCCCACGTCCACGTCAAAGCCGATGTCGGCAAAGGCGGTGGCGATGACTTTGGCGCCCCGGTCATGCCCGTCCTGCCCCATCTTCACCACCAGCATACGCGGGCGGCGGCCCTCGGCCTCGGCGAAGTCCTCGATGCTGGACTGGATGGCGGCGAAATCGTCGTCGCCTTCATAGGCGGCGCCATAAACCCCGGCCAGCGTCTTGACCTCGGCACGATGGCGGCCGAATTCCTTTTCCATTGCCATGCTGATTTCTCCAACGGATGCACGGGCGCGTGCCGCTTCGACGGCGGCCTCCAGCAGATTGCCGCCCTCTTTGGCGCGACGGGTCAGTTCGCCAAGGGCAGCCGCGCAAGCGGCCTCGTCACGGGTGGCGCGGATCTTTTCCAGACGGGCGATCTGTGATTCCCGTACCTTGACGTTGTCCACGTCCAGAATGTCGATCGGGTCTTCCTTGGCCAGACGGTGCTTGTTGACCCCGACGATCACCTCTTCGCCCCGGTCGATCATGGCCTGACGGCGGGCGGCGGATTCTTCGATCCGCAGCTTCGGCATGCCGGACGCGACGGCCTTGGTCATGCCGCCCATGTCCTCGACTTCCTCGATCAGCTTCCAGGCTTCCTCGGCCAGTTGCGCGGTCAGGGTTTCGACATAATACGACCCCGCCAGCGGATCGACGACCTTGGTCACCCCGGTTTCTTCCTGAAGAATGATCTGGGTGTTGCGCGCGATCCGGGCCGAAAATTCGGTCGGCAGGGCAATGGCTTCGTCCAGCGCGTTGGTGTGCAGCGACTGGGTGCCGCCCAGAACCGCCGACATCGCCTCATAGGCGGTGCGGATGACGTTGTTGTAGGGATCCTGCTCCTGCAGCGACACCCCCGAAGTCTGGCAATGGGTCCGCAGCATCTTTGAACGGTCCGACTTGGCCCCGAACTCGGTCATGATGCGATGCCACAGCATCCGCGCGGCACGCAGCTTGGCCGCTTCCATGAAGAAGTTCATGCCGATGGCGAAGAAGAAGCTCAGCCGTCCGGCGAACTTGTCCACGTCCATCCCGGCTTCGATGGCGGCGCGCACGTATTCGCGCCCGTCGGCCAGCGTATAGGCCAGCTCTTGCACCAGGTTCGCGCCCGCTTCCTGCATGTGATAGCCGGAGATCGAGATCGAGTTGAACTTGGGCATCTCGTTGCTGGTGAATTCGATGATGTCCGAGATGATCCGCATCGACGGCTCGGGCGGATAGATATAGGTGTTGCGCACCATGAACTCTTTCAGAATGTCGTTCTGAATGGTCCCCGACAGCAGGCTGCGGTCATGGCCCTGCTCTTCCCCCGCGACGATGAAATTCGCCAGGATCGGGATCACCGCGCCATTCATGGTCATCGAAACCGAGACCTTGTCCAGCGGGATGCCGTCGAACAGGATCTTCATGTCCTCGACGCTGTCGATGGCGACGCCCGCCTTGCCGACATCGCCAACCACGCGTTCGTGGTCGCTGTCATAGCCCCGGTGGGTGGCCAGATCGAAGGCGACCGAAACCCCCTGCTGCCCGGCGGCCAGGTTCTTGCGGTAGAAGGCGTTGGATTCCTCGGCAGTCGAAAAGCCCGCGTATTGGCGGATGGTCCAGGGACGGCCCGCGTACATGGTGGCCTTTACGCCGCGCGTAAACGGTCCGAATCCCGGCAGCTCGCCCATCTGCGGCAGGGCGGCGGTATCGGCCTCGGTATACAGCGGCTTGACGTCGATTCCCTCCAAAGTGGTCCAGGTCAGGTCGTCCAGGGACCGGCCGCGCAATTCTTTTTCGGCCAGGGATTTCCAGGTGTCCAGCTTGTCGCTCATGCGCAGGCCCTTTCTAGATAGGGGTCCGGCCGCCCGTCAGGCGCAGGTCCGGCAGGACGTGAGAAGAACGTAGGGGAAGGCAAAGCACGAAGCGGTGAAATCGCCTGTGCTTCGCGGCCTCCCCAACCTATATTTTCAGGAACGGGAGGCCGCATGAGACCTTTAAGATCACTCGCATTCGCCGTTCTGACGCTTTCGATGGCCGCCGTCTTTCCGGTGTCGGCCCAGGACATGGACAGACCGCTGCTGACCGAGGCCACGGAGCTGGACCAGTTTCTGTGGGTGGCGAGGCCCGTGGTGGTCTTTGCCGACACGCCCAACGATCCGCGCTTCATCAAGCAGATAGAACTGCTGAACGCCCGCAAGGACGAACTGTTCGTCCGGGACGTGGTGGTGATTGCCGACACCGATCCGGCGGCAAAATCTGCGCTGCGGACGCAATTGCGCCCGCGCGGTTTCCAGCTGACGCTGTTGGGCAAGGACGGCAAGGTGGCGCTGCGCAAGCCCGCGCCGTGGGATGTGCGCGAACTGACCCGCGCCATCGACAAGATGCCCCTGCGCAAGCAGGAGATCCGCGACGCGGCAGGCGGCGCCGGGTAATCCCGCCGCCGCGCAGGTGTCGTGATCCGGGCCTGTCGGCCCGGAACCGCCAGCCGGGATATGGCTGGACTGTCGGTCATTCGAATTCCATGATCACATCGTCCACCGCCAGGCTGTCGCCGGCGCTGGCATTGACCTTCGAGACCTTGCCGGTTCTCTCGGCGCGCAGGATGTTCTCCATCTTCATGGCTTCCACCGTGCACAGCGCCTGGCCTTCCTGAACTTCGTCGCCGACTTCGACGTCGACCTTCACGATCAGGCCCGGCATCGGGCAGAGCAGCATCTTGGATGTGTCGGGCGCCAGTTTTTCCGGCATCAGCCGCGCCAGTTCGGCGGCACGCGGCGTGCGCACCTGTACCTTCAGGTCGGCACCCCGGGTGCGCAGGCGGAAGCCGCCGGTCACCTTGCCGACCTTCAGAACCAGCGGTTTGCCGTCCACATCCAGTTTGGCAAGGCTGTCGCCGGGCGTCCAGTCCGACGCCACCCGCAGGCTGCCGCCATCGTCGAAGCGGACGGTCGAGCCGTCGGCATCCGCCGCGATCACCACCGGGAATTCTTCGCCCTGAAGCGTCACAACCCAGTCGGTGCCGACCTTGCGTTCGTGGTTGTCCATGCGGCCCGATACGCGGGTGCGGCGGATTTCGGCGATCCGGTACATGGCAGCAGCGGCGGCGGCGATGCGTTTCAAATCGGTGACCGGCAGGGTCACGCCTTCGAAGCCGTCGGGATATTCCTCGGCGATGAAGGCCGTGGTCATGTCGCCCGAGATGAACTTGGGATGATCCATCACCGCCGACAGGAACGGCAGGTTGTGGCCGATGCCCTCGACCTCGAAGCTGTCCAGCGCCACGCGCATCGCCTCGATGGCTTCCGACCGGCTGGGCGCCCAGGTGCACAGCTTGGCGATCATCGGGTCGTAGTACATCGAGATCTCGCCGCCCTCATAGACGCCGGTATCGTTGCGCACCGCGGTCGGCCCTTCCGGGGCTTCGCCCTGCCATTTGCCGTTGACCAGCAGCGGACCGGCGGCCACTTCGGCGGGCGGGCGATAGGCGGTCAGGCGTCCGATCGACGGCAGGAAGCCGCGATAGGGATCTTCAGCATAAAGCCGGTTCTCGATGGCCCAGCCGGTCAGTTTCACATCGTCCTGGGTGAAGCTCAGCGGTTCACCGGCGGCAACGCGGATCATCTGCTCGACCAGATCGACGCCGGTGATCAGTTCGGTCACCGGGTGCTCCACCTGCAGGCGGGTGTTCATCTCAAGGAAGTAGAAGTTCTTCTCGCCATCGACGATGAATTCCACGGTGCCGGCACTGGCGTAGCCCACGGCCTTGGCCAGCGCCACGGCCTGTTCACCCATCGCCTTGCGAGTGGCCTCATCCAGGAAAGGCGACGGCGCTTCTTCCACAACCTTCTGGTTGCGGCGCTGGATCGAGCATTCCCGCTCCCCCAGGTAGACGCCGTTGCCATGGGTATCGCAGAGCACCTGAATCTCGATGTGACGCGGCTGGGTGACGAATTTCTCGATGAAGATGCGGTCATCGCCGAAGCTGCTGGCGGCCTCGTTCTTCGATGACTGGAAACCCTCGCGCGCCTCGGCATCGTTCCACGCGATGCGCATCCCCTTGCCGCCGCCGCCGGCCGAGGCCTTGATCATCACCGGGTAACCGACCTGGTTCGAAATCTTGACGGCCTCTTCGGCATCCGCGATCAGCCCCATGTAACCGGGCACGGTGGACACGCCCGCTTCCTGGGCGATCTTTTTCGAGGTGATCTTGTCGCCCATGGCCTCGATCGCCGGCACCGGCGGTCCGACGAATTCCACCCCCGCTGCTTTAAGAGCCTCGGCGAACTTGCTGTTTTCAGACAGGAAACCGTAACCCGGATGCACCGCTTGTGCGCCGCTTTCCTTGACCGCTTCCATCACCTTGTCGATGACGATGTAGGACTGGTTGGCCGGCGGCGGGCCGATGTGGATGGCCTCGTCGGCCATTTGCACATGCAGCGCCTTGCGGTCGGCATCGGAATAGATGGCAACCGTCTGGATCCCCATCTTCCGCGCCGTCTTGATGACACGGCAGGCGATTTCCCCGCGGTTGGCGATCAGGATTTTGTTGAACATGTTGCCTTCTTCCTCTTCAGTCCTGCCCGGTGCGGCCCCGCCACCTCCGGAAATCTCGGTGTTGTCAGCGCCGCCGTCTCAGGCGTCGTCTGCATCGTCTTCGCCGTCCCAGACCTCGTCTTCATCCTGGAACAGGGCCGGAAATCCGGCCCGCGCCGCCCGCATATCCACATGCAGAAGCGCCTCGTAACTTGCTGGATCGAATGGTTCCTCGGCGGGAACAACCTCGCGCCCCAGCAGCCAGCTCAGCCGCCCGGCATCCAGGTTGCCACGCTCGAAGGGTGCCTCGCCGAAATGGTCGATCAGGGCGCCCAGAAAGGCGGCATCGGCGCGCCGGTCGGCGGGTTTGCGATCCTTGTACCGCTCCCGCGCCTTCAGCGGCGTCGCCCCGGCCTTGGAAGCCCGGCGAATGGTGAACTGGTAATCGGTGCCGGGCAGCCGCCCGGGGAATCCGCGATGCTTGATCATGAACCCGCCTTCGTTCCGGCCCGCGTGGCCATCTTCGCCGCCGTGGGGCGCAGCCGGGCATGGGTTGCCCAGCGATGTCTGAGGGCGGGAGTTTCCAACATATGTGCAATACGCGAGCCCAGGCCCCCCGGCACCGGTCCCGCGATCTGACCGCCGGCGCGCAGAAACAGTCCCCCGTCGCGCTCGGACAGCTCAATCACTGGTGAAAACCCCCGCTGGCTGCGCAGAAGACGCCAGAGATCCTTGCGAACCTCGTGCGCCAGAACCCGTGCCCGCAGCCGTGGCAGCCGGGTTGTTGCTTCGACATCGAAGCGCGCCGGCAACCGCCGCGCCAATGTCAGACCGTCGTCCGTCTTGACCATATGCCAGCCGTTGCGCCGCATCAGGCGGCGCCCCGCCGGACGGCCAGCATGTCGATCTCGACCAGCGCATCCACGGCCAGGGCGGTCACCCCGATGGTGGTGCGGGCCGGACGTTGCCCGTCCGGAAAATAGGACATGTAGACCTTGTTGAAGGCGTCGAAGTCGCGCTTGAACTCGGTCAGGTAGCAGCGGCACTGCACCACGTCCTCCAGGCTCAACCCGATCCCCTCCAGCACCAGCTTGAGGTTCTCGATCACCCGCACGGTCTGCGCCTCTACCCCTTCGGGCAGCGGCGCGTCCGGTGCGCCCGGCGTGGTCGGCATCTGGCCGGTCAGCATCACCCAGCCGTCCGCCTCGGTGGCGTGACAGAAGGGTCCGACCGGGGTCGGTGCCGTGGCGATCTTGTGAAATCTGGTCATGCCCTTGCCCCCGCCGGTATGCCCAGTTCACCCAGAAACCACGTTAGATGCGGCCAGGGGTCGATGCGTGCCCGTTGCGCCCGCTCCGCCACATAGGCTGCGTACTTCCGGTTTACCGCCAGATAGTGCAGACCGTAGACATCCGCGATCACGGAGCGGTCCAGCGCGTCATGCCGGATGCCGGCGGCGACGATGTTCATGGTGTTCAACAAGACGTCCACGTGCTCCCTGTCCTCTTTGGTCAACTCTTCCAGCGTCACCACCGACTTTGGAATTTTCCGCTCCAGCGCGATGCGCGAGGTGTCGTAGTACCCCCAGACCGACGCGATGAAATCCAGTGTCGCGATGCGTGTTTCGCGCTTGTGGTTTTCCTGGCCCCCGGCGCGGATACGGTGGGCCTGGGTCAGAACCGCCGCGATCAGCAACACCTGCAAGGCTTCGGTGGTGAAAAACCCCTTCTGCCGCGCCAGTTCGGACAACCAATCCGGTGCCCCCGTGGCAATGATAAGACCCGAGAAAACTCCTATGATCAGTGTCAGTAGTGGCAGTATCCCCATGACATCCCCCTTGATTGTCACGGGGAGACTAACGCATCACAACGGGATGTTGTCGTGCTTTTTCCACGGGTTGGTGACCTTCTTGTTGCGCAGCGACGCAAAGGCCCGCGCCACCCGCTTGCGCGTCGAATGCGGCATGATCACCTCGTCGATGAAGCCCTTTTCCGCAGCCACGAAGGGGTTGGCGAAACGGTCCTCATAGTCGGCAGTGCGGGCGGCGATCTTCTCGGGCTCGCCCAGTTCCGACCGGTACAGGATCTCGGTCGCGCCCTTGGCGCCCATCACTGCGATCTCGGCGGTGGGCCAGGCATAGTTGAAATCGCCGCGCAGGTGTTTCGAGGCCATCACGTCATAAGCGCCGCCATAGGCCTTGCGGGTGATCACCGTCACTTTCGGCACCGTCGCTTCGCCATAGGCGAACAGCAGCTTGGCCCCATGTTTGATGACCCCGCCGTATTCCTGGCTGGTGCCCGGCAGGAAGCCCGGCACGTCGACCAGCGTCAGGATCGGGATCTCGAAGGCGTCGCAGAAGCGCACGAAGCGGGCCGCCTTGCGCGAGCTGTCGATGTCCAGGCAACCGGCCAGGATCATCGGCTGGTTGGCCACCACGCCCACCGTCTGACCCTCCAGACGGATAAAGCCGGTGATCATGTTCTTGGCGTAATCTTCCTGGATCTCGTAGAAATCGCCCTCGTCGGCGGTTTTCACGATCAGCTCTTTCATGTCGTAGGGCTGGTTCGGGTTGTCCGGGATCAGGGTGTCGAGCGACGGCACGGTGCGGTCGGTCTGGTCAAAGAACGGGCGCACGGGCGGCTTTTCGCGGTTGTTCAGCGGCAGGAAGTCCACAAGGCGGCGCACTTCGGTCAGGGCCTCGACATCATTGTCGAAGGCGCCATCGGCGACCGAAGATTTCTTGGTGTGGGTCGACGCCCCGCCCAGTTCCTCGGCGGTGACATGTTCGTTGGTCACGGTTTTCACCACGTCCGGACCGGTGACGAACATGTACGAGGTGTCGCGCACCATGAAGATGAAATCGGTCATCGCCGGCGAATAGACAGCGCCCCCCGCACAGGGCCCCATGATGACCGAGATCTGCGGCACCACGCCCGACGCCATGATGTTGCGCTGGAACACCTCGGCATAGCCTGCCAGAGAAGCCACGCCTTCCTGGATCCGCGCCCCGCCCGAGTCGTTCAGCCCGATCACCGGCGCGCCGTTTTGCACGGCCATGTCCATGATCTTGCAGATCTTTTCCGCGTGGGTTTCCGACAGCGACCCGCCGAAGACGGTAAAATCCTGGCTGAAGACATAGACCATGCGGCCGTTGATCGTGCCCCAGCCGGTCACCACGCCGTCGCCGGCGGGCCGGTCGGCTTCCATGCCGAAATCGGTGCAGCGATGCGCCTTGAACATGTCGAACTCTTCGAAGGAGTCGTCGTCCAGCAACAGTTCGATGCGTTCGCGGGCGGTCAGCTTGCCCTTGCGGTGCTGCGCCTCGATCCGACTCTCACCACCCCCCTGGCGCGCCTCGGTGCGACGATGCTCAAGCTCCTGAAGAATATCTTTCATATGCCGGGTTCCCTTGTTTTGCAGGCACCCTATACAGGAGATGGCAGTCCGCAAAGTGGAATTCAGAAAATTTGCAACTGCATATTATACATGCTACTGCAAATTGCATAATTGCAAACATTGTTTGCTGTCAGCACCTTATAGATTTGACGCGCCATCAACGAAGGACACCGCCATGGCTGCCCGTTACCCGCACAAGTTCCTCGACCGGGACACGCCGCCGCACCTGGCCACCCTGGTGGTGCTGGCGGGCATGTCCGCGGCGGCCATGAACATGTTTCTGCCCTCGCTGCCCGCGATGGCCGAGCATTTCGACACCGGCTATGGCGTCGTGCAATTGTCGGTGACGTTGTACCTGGCGGTGAATGCCGTGTTGCAGCTGTTCATCGGGCCGCTGTCGGACCGGTTGGGCCGCCGTCCCGTGCTGTTGTGGTCGCTGGCGCTGTTCGTGGGGTTTTCCTTTGCCATCCCGTTTTCGCCCTCGGTCGAGGTCTATCTGACCCTGCGCATGGGACAGGCGGTGGTGGTGGCGACCATGGTGCTGTCACGCGCCATCGTGCGCGATGTGGTTCCGCAGAATGAAGCCGCTTCGATGATCGGCTATGTCACCATGGGCATGGCACTGGTGCCGATGCTGGCGCCGATGCTGGGCGGCGCCATCGATCAGCTTCTGGGCTGGGAATGGACCTTCCATATCCTCGGCATCCTGGGGCTGGGCGCGCTGTATCTGACCTGGGCCGACCTGGGAGAAACCGCCACCCCCGGCCCCAACGCGCTGGCCGACCAAATGCGCGAAGCGCCGGAACTTCTGCGCTCCCCCCGCTTCTGGGGCTACAATTTCGCCGCCATGTTCTCGTCAGGGGCGTTCTTTGCCTACCTCGGCGGCGCGCCCTACGTGGGCACCGAGGTGTTCTCGCTCAGCCCGCTGATGCTGGGCATCCTGCTGGGCTCACCCGCCGTGGGCTATATGGCCGGCAATGCGATCTCGGGCGCGTATTCGATCCGGCGCGGCATCAACGCGATGATCCTAACCGGCACCCTGCTGTGCTGCACCGGGCTGGGTCTGTCGCTGATCCTGTCGCTGGCCGGCTGGCACAACCCGTGGGTCTTCTTCGGCTTCACCACCTTCGTGGGGCTGGGCAACGGGCTGGTTCTGCCCAATGCCACCGCCGGGATGTTGTCGGTGCGGCCGCGTCTGGCGGGCACGGCTTCGGGCCTGGGCGGGGCGATGATGATCGGCGGCGGCGCGGCCCTTTCGGCGCTGGCCGCGGCGGTTCTGGTGCCCGGGCGCGGCGCCTATCCGCTGATCTGGATGATGTTCGTGACCTCGGTCCTGTCCGTGCTGTCGATCCTGTATGTGATCCGCCGCGCGCGTCAGGTCGGCGCCACCGACCCCTCTGACATGCAGCCATGACCCGCCAGAAGATCTATGCCGGCGCCAAGTTGCGCGACATTCGCCGCAGGCTGGAGCTGACCCAGAAGGCCTTTGCCGAGAAGCTGGGCGTGTCCCTGCCCTATCTGAACCAGATGGAAAACAACCACCGACCCATCGCGGCGGGGGTGGTTCTGGCGCTGGCGCAGGAATTCGGGCTGGATGTTACAGAACTCAGCAGCGGCGAGAGCGAGCGGCTGGTGTCGGACATGCGCGAGGCGCTGGCCGATCCGGTGTTTTCGGGCAATGATCCGCCGCTGGCCGACCTGCGGCTGGTGGCCTCCAACGCGCCGGCGCTGGCGCGCGCCTTGCTGGAACTGCACCACGCCTACCGCCGGTCGCATGAACGGCTGGCCTCGCTGGACGAGGCCCTGGGCGCGGGCGGCGGCAGCCATGCCCAGTCGCCGTGGGAAGAAGTGCGCGACTTCTTTCACTATTGTGACAACTACATCGACGCGGTGGATCGCGCGGCCGAGCATTTTGCCGACGGGGCGCCGTTGGTGGGCGGCCATCCGGACCTGCGACGGCGGGCGCTGGACACGCTGGACAGGATCGGCGTCAGCGTCCGGTTCGAGGACAATGCCGTGCTGCGTGGCTATGATCCCGGCAGCAAGTCCCTGCATCTGTCCAACCGGGCGCCGGCAGCCTCGATCACCTTCCAGCTTCTGCACCAGGTGGCGCTGCTGACACAGGGCGAGTTGATCGGCGCGACGCTGGATCTGGCCCGCTTCCAGTCCGAGGAAGCCGCGGCCATCGCCCGGATCGGTCTGGCCAATTATTTCGCGGGCGCGGCCCTGCTGCCTTACGGGCTGTTCCAGCAGCAGGCACAGGCCACGCGGCACGACCTGGAACGCATGGCCGACCAGTTCGGCGCCTCGATCGAGCAGGTGGCGCATCGTCTGTCGACCCTGCAACGCGCCGGTGCCAAGGGCATCCCCTTCTTCTTCGTGAGGGTCGATCAGGCCGGCACCATCACCAAGCGCCATTCGGCCACGATGCTGCAATTCGCCCGCTATGGCGGCGCCTGCCCGCTGTGGAACGTCCACCGGGCACTGGAAACGCCGGGGCGGTTCCTGCGGCAACTGGCTGAAACGCCGGACGGGCGGCGCTATCTCTGCCTTGCGCGGGATGTGTCGAAACCCGGCGGCAGCTTCCACGCCCCGATCCGGCGCTACGCCATCGGGCTGGGGTGCGAAGTGCAGCACGCCGGGTCGCTGGTCTACGCCGACGATCTGGATCTGGACAATGCCAAGGCGTTCGAGCCCATCGGCATTTCCTGCCGGATCTGCGAACGAACGAATTGCCACCAGCGGTCGGTTCCACCGCTGGAACGGCGGCTGGTGGTCGATCCGAACCGCCGCGGCACCCTGCCCTATGAGGTCGAGGGCTGACCGGGGACGGCCCGCAGATCGCAAGTCGTCCCGAAGTTTCTCGGCCTATCCGAGCATCCGGTCGATCTCGCTCCGCAGCGCGACACGGGACTTGCGCAGCCGCAAGGCCTCGACATCGGCCATGGGCAGCTTGTTGGTGTCCACCCGGTACAGGGTTTCGTTGATCTGATTGTATTCATCCACCAGACGCGCGACCGTGGCGTCCTTCATGCGCAAATCGTGCAGCACATGGATCCGGTCGGGAAACTCGTCTGACAGGTCATGGGGCGTATGGGCCATCTCTAACCTCGTTGGTAGCGCCCATACATCCTAGGAAACCGCAGCACCCCGCACCTTGACACGTGTCATTTGCGCGGGGTGCCGTTGCAGGCAAACTGCCCGCCGGAGAGTCACAGCGCGGCCATGACCTCGTCCGACACTTCGAAGTTCGCGGTGACGTTCTGCACGTCGTCATCGTCTTCCAGCGTCTCGATCAGCTTGAACAGCTTCTGCGCCGTGTCCAGGTCCAGCTCGGTGGTGGTCTGCGGCTTCCAGATCAGCTTGGTGCTTTCGCTTTCGCCAAGCGCCTCTTCCATGGCGTTCGACACGTCGTTCAGATCGGTGTCGGCGGTATAGATGATGTGGCCGTCTTCCGAGCTTTCCACATCCTCGGCACCCGCCATGATCGCCGCTTCCATCACCGCGTCCGCATCGCCGACCGAGGCCGGATAGACGATCTCTCCCTTGCGGTCGAACATGAAGGACACCGACCCGGTCTCGCCGAGGTTGCCGCCGTTCTTGGAAAAGGTCGACCGCACGCTGGAGGCGGTGCGGTTGCGGTTGTCGGTCATCGCCTCGACGATGACGGCCACGCCGCCGGGGCCGTAGCCTTCATAGCGGATTTCGTCATAGGTTTCCGCGTCGCCGCCCTGGGATTTCTTGATGGCGCGGTCGATCACATCCTTGGGGACCGAGTTCGACTTGGCCTCCTTGACTGCCAGACGCAGACGCGGGTTCTTGTCCGGGTCCGGGTCGCCCATCTTCGCTGCAACCGTTATTTCCTTGGAAAGCTTGGAAAACAGTTTCGACCGTGCAGCGTCCTGACGGCCCTTGCGATGCTGGATGTTTGCCCATTTGGAATGGCCGGCCATACACGAATTCCTCTGCCTGTGAAGCGATGCGCCTCTATAAAGCAGGCCCGCGCGCGGCTGCAAGCCCTGGACACGGGGCACCCCTCCGGACCAAGCTTGCGGCCCCATGGGGACGAGACCGGCACAATCCGCCGTCGGACCAGAATCACGACCCCGATAGACCTGTGACGGGCCTGGGTTTCCGCAAAAATACAACCTTAGGTTTAGTGCGGAATGTCACACGCTTTGACTGCCGATAAAGTTGCGGCCACCCCCAAGCGGGACGGATGCGGCCTGACGGGCCCGGATTGTCAGTAAATTCGCTTTGTTTCCCTAGCGTTAGGGAGATGGGTCTTTGCCGGCACGCCGGGAAATCTTCACCCCAGAGAAGGCCCGACCAAGGGAATGCGTTAACGCAATCGTTGACCTTTGGGAAAGATTTTGCGATATCTGGTTAATGATTGACGAGAGGGAAGCTCGATTATGAAAGCGATTTTGAGAGTAACTGCCGTCGCAGCGGCCCTGCTGACGGCCAATGCCGCAAGCGCCGCTGTGGTCGTCTACGGAGCCGGCCCAACACCCGCTGCCGCGAATGCAATGGTTCTTACCGACATCTCTGTCGGGAACACGGTCAATGTGGCGGACGTCCTTTCACCCCAAGATCTTGACCAGTTCAAGTTCACCGCGTTGGAGCGTCTGCGGGTGAACACCATCGCCCTGACTGCAACCGGTACGCGCGCAACCGTCCGGGCCATTGAATACGGACTGACGTCGTCGACCACGATGTCCTTCCTGAACGATGGGCAGATCTTCACGTTTGGACCGACGTCCTCTATCGGGGTCGCGTCGTTGAACGGATTTATCATGAACGCGGGCGACATGTTCTCGCTCTACTGGTCCGGGGCAAACACGCAAAGTCCGGCATCGATCAACGCCTCGTTCACCACATCCGAAGTTCCCCTGCCTGCGGCGCTGCCGCTTCTGGCCGGTGCGCTCGGCCTGCTGGGAATGGCGCGGCGTAAAGCCAAGTCCTGACAACCATATTCGAACAACTCCAGGGAAGGGCAGCAATGCCCTTCCTGCCATGTTTTTCAAAGCAGAATCGCGTCGAAATCGCCGTAGAGACCGGTCATTTTCGACAGAATCGCCGGGCTCTTCAGTCCTTCGATCCCCAAAACACCTTAAAAATTTAGAAAGAATCTCGCTCTGGACCGGCACCCAGGTTTCAGACCTGCACGGATTTTGAGCGGATTCTTCTACCTCGCCTCCGGTCAGGTCTGATTTAATCTGTTTTTATTCAGCAGCTTATCGAATGACACGAGATTTTTTGACAGTTTTTGGCCTGTGTCACACCGCGCACCCTATGCGGGAGAATTCGCAACGATTTGTTGACCCAAGGCCATTTTTGCCCCATAACTCTATGCAGGAGTTAAGAGAGGGTAACACCGTATGAGCAAGTTTTTGAAAGCAGCGGCCATCGCCGCAACCATTTTCGCAGCAAACGCCGCTTCGGCAGCGGTTGTTGTGTACGGCTCCGGCCCCGTGCCGGCACCGTCCAACAAGATCACGACCGCTGACATTGTCGCCAATGTTTCGGTAACCACGAACGAGATCCTGAGCCCCGGCGATTCCGCCGAGTTCACCTACACCGCCCTTGAGCGCCTGCGTGTGAACACCATCGCACTGTCCGCTACCGGCTCGAACGGCGGTCGGGACCTGAACAACGTGGAGTACGGTTTCACCTCGGCCACGGTCAACTCGTTCAAGAACGACGGCATCGTGATCGTGTTCTCGAGCAGCTCTGCCGCGGCTCTGGCTTCGCTGCCGGGTCTGTTCATGAACCAGGGTGACACGTTCACCTTGTACTGGGAAGACGGCATCACCTACCCGGTGAACGTCGGCGCATCGTTCACGACCTCGGAAGTTCCGCTTCCGGCCGCCCTGCCCCTGCTGGCAGGTGGTCTGGGTCTGCTGGGTCTGGCCCGCCGCCGCAAGGCACGCGCCTGATCCATTCGGATCAAGATTTGGGAAAGGGGCCTTCGGGCCCCTTTTTCTTTGGTAGACACGTTCGCCAAACGCCCCGCGTATCCAGGCGTGAACAGCACTTCCCGCCGGTCGATGACAGCCGGGCCTGGCACCGCCCCCTCCCCCCGTATTCACACACAAGACCCGCACCGCCGCTTGGCGGCTCCCATTGGCGTTCCTGTCGCGTGGATGGTCGTGGGCAGCTGAACCGGGAAGGGCCAAACCCTGAGAGATAGGCCCGCGCATCAAGGTGGCCTGTCTGGCCCGTGCCCGGAACACCAATCACCCCAACATCAAAGCCTTGCCCGGACAGGTTTCGGCACGGGTTCCGGCCCGCTCTCGCATCGGCGCCCGCTGCTTCAGAGCGGCCAGATGAAGGGGATCAGGAACGAGGCGAGGACACCCATGCTCAGGTTCAACGGAATGCCCACCTTCAGGTAGTCGCTGAACTTGTAGCCCCCCGGACCGTAGACCATCATGTTGGTCTGATAGCCGATGGGTGTGGCAAAGCTGGCGGACGCCGCGATCATCACCGCCACCACCAGCGGGCGCGGATCGATCCCCAGCGCCGTCGCCAGACCGATCGCCACCGGGGTGACCACAACCGCCACGGCATTGTTCGACACCATCTCGGTCAGGATCGAGGTCAGCAGATAGACCGACCACACCAGCACGAAGGGCGGCAACCCCGTCAAATGCGGTGAAATACCATTCACCAGAAGCGTGACCGCGCCCGAGGCTTCCAGGCTGGCCCCGATGGCCAGCATCGAGAAGATCAGCGCCAGCAGCCGCCCATCCACGAAAGAGAACGCCTCCTCGGCATCGATACAGCGGGTCAGAAGCACCACGGCCACGGCCACAACCGACAGCATCAGGATCGGCGCGACACCAAGCCCCGCAAGAACGACGATGCCCGCCAGCGCGGCAAGGGCGACGGGGGCATGGCTGCGCCGGTAGGCCCGTGCGGACGGCGAGGAGACGTCCACCAACTCCATGTCGGCAGCCAGTCGCTGGATGTCCTCGGGCGCGCCTTCCAGCAGCAGCGTGTCGCCCACGCGCACCACGATGTCATCCATCTGCCGGCCGATGTTCTGGTTCGAGCGATGCACCGCCAGCGGATAGACACCATAGCGGCGGCGCAGGCGCAGCGCGCCCAGCGACCGGCCCACCATGCGGCATCCCGGTGTGATCAGAACCTCGACAGTGGTGGTTTCCACCGACGACAGCTTGTCCACCATGCGCAGGTCGCGGTTCTTCTGCAGGCCCAGAACCTCGGCGATCTGGGTGCGCAGAACCACGCGATCCCCCGGCTCCAGCACAACCGCCGACAGGTCGCGGCGCAGCGAGGCATCGCCGCGCAACACGTCGATCAGGCGCACACCGTCGCGCTTGAACAGATCTACCTCGGTCACGGTCTGGCCGGTCAGGGCGCTGCCTTCGGGGATCGCCACCTCGGTGAAGAACTTCATGCCCTTGCGGCCCGACAGCAGGCTCGACATGCTGTCCCGCTCCGGCAACAGCTTCGGTCCCAGCACGCCCAGGTAAATCGCGCCCCAGGCCACCACGGCCAGACCCAGCGGGGTCACTTCGAAGATCGTGAAGGGTTCCAAGCCCTGCTCCCGCGCGACTCCATCGACAAGCAGGTTGGTCGAGGTGCCGATCAGCGTCAGCGTTCCGCCCATGATTGCGGCATAGGACAGCGGGATCAGCAGTTTCGAGGGCGCAAGGCCCAGCGACCGCGCCAATTGCGTGAACACCGGGATCATGACGACCACCACCGGCGTGTTCGACACGAAGGCCGAGGCCACAACCACGAAGAACAACAGCACGAGCACCGCCATGAAGGGCTTCCTGCGGGACACCACCTCGGTCTGGCCGATGAACCATTCCAGCGCACCGGTGCGCACCAGCGCCCCCATGACGATGAACATGGCGCCAATGGTCCAGGGCGCCGGGTTCGACAGCACCGACAGCGCAGAGTCGTAGGGCAGGATCCCCAGCACCAGCATTGCCGAGACCCCGCCCAGGGCCACAACCTCGGCGGGGAAGGTCTCGCGCAGAAACCCGATGAACATCAGGGCCACGATCATCAGGGCGATGATCGGCGCTGCATGTTCCATTCCGAGAATGGCCATCATTGTGCGGTCTGGTCCCTCTTCACGTCACACCGACGCCATAACAGACAGAACACCAGCGCCGGGACAACGGAAATCTCACAGGGTACTGGCTTCCAGCCGTCCGCCATGACGGATCATGCGGATCGAGGTCGTCTTGCCGCTGCGATCATCGGTTTCCACAAGAACCCCCGACAGGGTGGCCTCGCCGTTGGCCGGAACAAAGCGGCCCTTGCCCATGCCGGTCACGAAACGGCGCAAGGGCTCGGCCTTGTCCATGCCGATGACGGAATTGTAGTCGCCGCACATGCCGGCATCAGTCAGATAGCCGGTGCCGCCGGGCAGGATCTGCGCATCGCCCGTGGGCACATGGGTATGTGTGCCCACCACCAGCGAGGCACGGCCATCGCAGAAATGGCCCAGCCCCATCTTTTCCGAAGTGGCCTCGGCATGCACATCCAGCAGGATCGCCTGCGCCTGCCCGCCCAGCGGGTTGCGGCGAAACAGAAGGTCCAGCGCCGAAAACGGATCGTCGAAGGGGCGCTTCATGAACACCTGGCCCAGAACCTGCGCCACCAGGATCTTGCGCCCGTCCGGCAGTTTGAACATCCGGGCACCGCTGCCGGGCGCTTCCTTGGCGAAATTGATCGGTCGCAGGATGCGCGGCTCCTTGTCGATGAAGCCCAGCATGTCGCGCTGATCGAAGGCGTGATCGCCCAGTGTCAGGCAATCGACGCCGGACTCCAGCAGTTGCTTGGCATGATCCGGGGACAGCCCCGCACCCGAGGTTGCGTTTTCGCCGTTGACCACGACGAAATCCAGCTTCCAGTCGGCCCGCAATTGCGTCAGCCGCTCCCGAACCGCGGTCCGCCCGGACCGCCCAACGATGTCACCTAGGAAAAGTAGTCTCATAAGCTTTGCCTAGGCGGCGCGCGGGTCCGGAGCAAGCAGAATTGCAATCCGCCGGGCGGCTTGGGGGCACAGGCCGATCAGGGCCGGATCACACCCTGTTCGGTGACGATCATATCCAGCGTCTGATCCACCGGTTCGACCGGCAGGTCCGGATCTTCCTGCGCGGCATAGGCCAGCCCGATGGCCAGCACACGCCCGCGCGCGCGCAACCCTTCCAGCGTGCGATCATAGAACCCGCCGCCATAGCCCAGCCGCGCACCACTGCGCGAAAACGCAACCATCGGCACGATCAGCACTTCGGGCACCAGTGGATCGGACCGGGCCGGAATGCGGGCACCGAAAGGACCGTCGGTCATCTCGGCCTCGGGGGTCCAGCGGTGAAAACTCAACGGTTGCCCCTTGCCAAGGATCACCGGCACCGCCACCGGGGCCACGCGCGTCCAGTCGGACATCACCGGCAGCGGGTCCATCTCGGTGTGGATCGCCATATAGCCGGACAGGATGGCCCCCTGATGATCGGACAAGACCGCGCGCAAAGCGGCCAGCGCCGGGGCAGGATCGGCTTGGTCATGTGCCGTCTTGCGCCGGGCGAACCCGGCCTTGCGGGCAGCAGTCTTGGCCTCGACGCTCATAGCAGCACGTAACTGGCAAGACCGAGAAAGGCGAAGAAACCCACCACATCCGTCACCGTGGTCACGAAAGTGCCCGAGGCCAGCGCCGGGTCGAAGTCCAGTTTCTCCAGCACGATGGGGATCAGGATGCCCGACAGCCCCGCCACCAGAAGGTTGATGACCATCGCCACGCCCAGCACCAAGCCAAGGGTCAGCGAACTGAACCAGAGCCCACCGATCAGCCCCATGACCACCGCGAAGAACACGCCGTTGGCCAGCCCGGCCAGCGCCTCGCGCCGGATCACCCTCGTCACGTTCGATCCGGTCAGGTCGCGCGTGGCCAGCGCCCGCACCGCCACCGTCAGCGACTGGGTGCCCGCGTTGCCGCCCATCGAAGCCACGATCGGCATCAGCACCGCCAGCGCCACAACCTGCGTCAGCGCATCCTCGAACTGGGAAATCACCAGCGAGGCGATGATCGCGGTCAGCAGGTTCACCGCCAGCCAGGGCAGGCGCGCGCGCACGGTTTCAACCACCGTGTCGGACAGGCTGGTTTCGCCGCTGACCCCGGCCAGCAGCAGCAGGTCTTCCTCGTTTTCCTCGTCCAGCACGATCATCGCGTCGTCGATGGTGATAACCCCGACTAGGCGCCCGGCCTCGTCCACCACCGGGGCCGAGATCAGGTGGTACTGGTTGAAGGCATAAGCCACATCCTCGCCGGTTTCGGTCACCGGGATCAGGATGAAAACTTCCTCGGTGATGTCTTTCAGCAGCGTGGCGCGCGACGAACTCAGCAGTCGGCCCAGAGTGACATTGGCCACCGGGCTCATGCGCGGATCGAGCAGGGTCACATGGTAGAACTGTTCGGGCAGATCGGTGGCATCGCGCATGTGATCGATCATCTGGCCCACGGTCCAATCCTCGGGCGCCGTGACCGCGTTGCGCTGCATCAGGCGGCCGGCGGAATCCTCGGGGAAGGCCAGCGACTGTTCCACCGCGAACCGGTCGGAATCCTCCAGCGCGTCAAGGATGGCTGCCTTCTGGTCGTCTTCCAGATCCTCGACCAGGTCGACCACGTCGTCGGTTTCCAGATCGCGGACACCTTCGGACAGGGCCGCAGGATCCAGCTGGCCGATGACCTCTTCGCGCAGGCCCTCGTCCAGTTCCGACAGAACCTCGCCCGCGTCTTCGCCGGACCACAGTTCAAGGAAGGCATCGCGGTCGCCATCGCTGACCTGTTCCAGGAAGTCGGCGATGTCGGCGGGGTGCAGACCGTCAAGGTTGTCGTTGAGCAGGGCCGCGTCGCGGTCGGCCACCGCGGCCAGGATCTTGGTGATCCGGCGCGGATCCAGGACAGTGTCGGCGGGCTCGAAAGTCTCGGGATGTTCGCTCATCTGCCCCTCCGCTGCGGTGCTGTCTCGACGTGCCGTAGGCTGGACCTAACAAGGGGGTGGTCCGCTCGGCAAGGGGGGCATGTACGGATTTGCAACAAACTGCCATGCTTGGCCGGAATGGCCCTGGTATGGCGAAAAAACCGGCCGTGGGCACAAGGCAGGAAGGGTTGGGCCATGTCGGGCAAGGTGACGGTACTGTTGGGTCAGGTTGTGCAGTTTCGGGACGATCCTTTCGCCGGACCGCCTGAAACAGCCGCCCGCCACGATCGCCGGGGCGCAGTGGCGGTGGCCGACGGCAAGATCCTGGCCCACGGCCCGGCTGAAACGGTGCTGGCCGCCCACCCCGACGCCCGGCGGATCGACCATGGCGATGGGGTGATCCTGCCCGGCTTTGTCGATGCCCACGCCCATTATCCCCAGACCGCGATGATCGCCAGTTGGGGCAAGCGGCTGATCGATTGGCTGAACACCTACACCTTCCCCGAAGAGATGAAGTTCGGCGACCCGGCCTATGCCGCCGAGATCGCCGCCCGCTATCTGGATCTTCTGCTGGCCAATGGCACCACGACAGTGGCCAGTTTCTGCACCATCCATCCCGAAAGCGTCGAGGCGCTGTTCCAGGCCGCCGAGGCCCGTGGCATGTGCGTGGCCGCCGGCAAGACCAGCATGGATCGCAACGCGCCCGAGGGGCTGCGCGACACCGCCCAAAGCGCCTATGACGACAGCAAGGCGCTGCTGACCCGTTGGCACGGGCGCGGGCGCGCGGCCTATGTCATCACGCCAAGGTTCTCCCCCACCTCCTCAGCCGACCAGCTGGCGGCCCTTGGGGCGCTTTGGGCCGAACACCCCGACTGCCTGATGCAGACCCATCTGTCCGAACAGCACGAGGAGATCGCCTGGGTTCGCGAATTGTTTCCCGAGGCGCGGGACTACCTGGACACCTACGAATCCCACGGGCTGCTGGGCCCCGGCGGCCTGTACGGCCATGCCATCCATCTGGAGCCGCGCGAGATCGACCGCCTGCGCGCGGTGGACGCCAGCCTGATCCATTGCCCGACCTCGAACACCTTCATCGGCTCGGGCCTGTTCGCGACGATAGACCATTGCCGCGCCGGACAGCGCGTCGGGCTGGCCACGGACACCGGCGGCGGGTCAAGCTTTTCCATGCTGCGGACCATGGCCGCAGCCTATGAGGTCGGCCAGTTGCGCGGCACCGCCCTGCATCCGGCGCAGCTTCTGTGGCTGGCCACCGAAGGCTCGGCCCGCGCGCTGCGGATGGACGATCGCCTTGGCACGCTGGCGCCCGGCAGCAATGCGGATCTGGTGGTATTGGACCTGGCCGCAACCCCCGCCATCGCGCAGCGCCAAGCACAAGCCAATGACATCTGGGAGGCGGTCTTTCCCACCATCATGATGGGCGACGACCGGTCGGTGGCAGCGACCTATGTGCAGGGGCGTCGGGTCAACGCGTCTGAGTAAACTGGAATTTGGGTCGGTGGCGCGATGTGCTGCGACGTGGTCGCGCAATGCTGTCGGGGTGCCTTGAGTATTTTTGCCAAGAAGACTGGGCAGGGCGCAAGCCGAAGCGCGCGTCTGTCTAGGTATCTGGCCGGTTCAACAGCGCCAAGGCCGCGGCGTGAAGCTCGGGCGTGGCGGCGGCCAGTGCTTGACCGCCCTGCCAGACCGGCCCGCCCTGCCAATCGGTGACGATCCCGCCAGCGGCCTCGATCACCGCGACCGGGGCGGCGATGTCATAGGCGTTCAGCCCGGCCTCGATGACCAGGTCGATCTGGCCCATGGCCAGCAGCCCGTAAGCGTAGCAATCCATGCCATAGCGCACCAGACGGGCACGCTCGGCCACGCGGGTGAAGGCGGCGCGTTCGGCCGGGCTGCCGATCTCGGGGAAGGTTGAAAACAGGATGGCCTGCGACAGGTCGGTCGTCGCGGCCGCCGTCATCGGTGTTGTCGTGCCACGATGCGCCAGATGTGCGCCGTCGGGCGTGCCGATGAAACGCTCGCCAGTGTGCGGCTGATCGATTACCCCCAGAAGCGGGCCGTCTGCCGTGCAGCAGGCGATCAGCGTGCCCCAGGTCGGGGTCCCGGACATGAACGCGCGTGTGCCATCGATGGGGTCAAGGATCCACGTCAGGCCGGAAGTGCCTGTTTTGACGTCAAATTCCTCTCCAAGTATCGCATCCTGGGGGCGCAGGTCCGCCAGCAGTTGCCGCATCGCGCGTTCGGCCTCGCGGTCCGCGATGGTGACCGGGTCAAACCCGGTTGCGGCCTTGTTGTCGGCCGCCAGATCCCGTGTGCGGAAGTGCGACAGACTGATCCCGGCCGCCGCATCGGCCAGTTTCAGGGCACAGTCGAGAAGACCGGAGATTTCTGATTGTTGGACCACGTCGACCACCCGCACTTGAAGATGGAGGCGTCATAACGGGCGCAAGCGCGTCTGTCACCCGGCCTGCGCGGCCGGGGACGGGGTTTTCGCAAAGCTCCGCCCTAGCGGCGGAACGGGGTCACTTCGATTGCCGGGTCCTGCGCCCTGGGGTTGTAGCCCTTGAAGAAATAGTCGATCGGCACCGACAGGGCTTGAGAGATTTCCCAAAGGCGAGAGGCGCTGACCCTGTTCACCCCGGTTTCGTACTTCTGGATCTGCTGAAATTTGATCCCGACCTGCTCGGCCAGTTGCTGTTGTGTCATCGACATCTCGCGCCGTCGTTGACGGATGACGTTTCCCACGTGGGTATCCACTGGATGTGGCATTCCTGTTCTCCCAAATCGCTCAATACCAAACTGGTGAAAGCCGAAACGCCTGGCCCGTTCTGGGCCGTTGGGGATTCTCCCGCTGTGCTGTTCCGGCATGTCCCCGCACCATGGGTACAGGACCGGAAAGCGACCGCTTCGGGGCGTGCAACACTCTTGTAACGCATATACTGGAAAAATTTCTCAAAAATACAGTGCAACGTCAGCTTAATCTTTACCAGTGGTTAACACTTCACATATTCGAAACCTCGGACGGCAAACAGTGTTTTTTGGGTAAGGAGAACCAAATGCGGGCTTGGCAACTGGAAGAAATCGGTGGAACGCCGCAACTTAACAGTGTGGAGCCGCCCCGACCCGGCCCGAGCGAGGTGCAGATCGACATTGCCGCCTGTGGGCTGAATTTCGCCGATCTGCTGACCATCAAGGGGCAGTACCAGGAAAAGCCGCCGCTGCCCCTGACCCTGGGGATGGAATTCGCCGGCGTGGTGCGGGCGGTGGGATCCGAGGTGACGGGCCTGGCGGTGGGCACCCGCGTCGGAACCTACTCGGGCGGTGGTGGTCTGGCCGAGGTCGCCTGCGTGCCTGCGGACCGCTGCGTGCCGCTGCCCGATGCAATGCCCTTCGCCGATGCGGCGGCGTTCCAGATTGCCTATGGCACTTCGCATGTGGCGCTGCGCCACCGGGCCAACCTGCAACCGGGCGAAACCGTTCTGGTGTTGGGCGCGGCCGGGGGTGTGGGCCTGACGGCGGTCGAGATCGCCCATCGCATGGGCGCACGGGTGATCGCCTGCGCCCGCGGGGTCGAAAAGCTGGACATCGCGCGCCGGGCCGGGGCCGATGAGGTCATCGACAGCGAAACCCCTGACCTGAAGGCCGCGCTGAAAGCCATGGGCGGCGTTGACGTGATCTATGATGCGGTGGGCGATCCGATGTTCTCGGCGGCGCTGCGCGCCTGCCGTCCCGGTGCGCGGGTGCTGGTGATCGGCTTTGCCGCCGGTCAGGTGCCGCAGATCCCCGCCAATTACCTGCTGGTGAAGAACATCACCGTCCATGGCTTGTACTGGGGCGGCTACCTGGCCTTTGCCCCCAAGGTGCTGACAGACTCGATGGCCGAATTGTTCGACTGGTACGCCGAGGGCAAGCTGCGGCCGCACATCAGCCACACCTTGCCTCTGGAGAAAGCCGACGTGGGGCTGGAGCTGCTGCGCAGCCGCAAGTCCACCGGCAAAGTGGTCATCACCCCCTGAGCCAGCTCAGGCCACGGCGCGGGCGCGACGGATCTGGTAGGCCGCGCGCACCAGTTCGGCCATGCGGGCCACGGGCGTCTCCTGGCCGGCGCCGTTGACATAAAGGTTGATCTGGCGCGACGGCAGTTGCGGCAGGGCGCCGCCGTGCGGGATTTCGTCCAGTTGCGGCGAGGCGGTGCCGGACAGAACCGCGCCCACGGCCAGATCGGCGCTGAGCGAAGCTTCGATGGTGCGCGAGGAATCCGATTCCACCGCCATGTCCCATTCGATGCCTGCCTGATCCAGCGCCTGCTGGACCGGGGCGCGGAACATGCAGCCCGGTTCGAACCCCAGCCGCAGCGGGCGCTGCTTCCACGCGATCCCGCCGGGCGCCCCGATCCAGACCAGCGGCAACGCTGCAAGGGTTTCACCCTGCGCATCGGGGCTTTCCTCGGTGGTCAGGATCAGATCGCAATCGCCGCGGGCGAATTCTTCCTTCAGTTTGCGGGTGTAGGACGACACCAGATGCACCCGCATCCGGGGAAACTCGGCGTTGAAGCGTTGCAGCACGCCGGGAATATGCGGGTAGATGATGTCATGCGGTACGCCAAGCGTCAGTTCGCCTTCGAAGACGGTGTCGGTCAGGCGGCTGACCGCCTCGTCGTTCAGGGCCAGCATCTTGCGGCTGTAGCCGAGCAACTGCTCTCCCGCCGCGGTCAGGGTGACGGTGCGAGCGGAACGGTCCAGAAGCTGCACGTCCAGTGCCTCCTCCAGCCGCTTCATCTGCATCGAGACCGCCGATTGCGTCAGGTTCAGAAGGTTTGCCGCCCGCGTCACGCCGCCGGTATCGGCCACGGCCACAAAACTGCGCAGGGCTGACAGGTCAAGAACACGCCTCATATCAATACCTGTGATGTTTTGGTTCAAAATCATTCGTTCTACAAATTCACCACAGCGGCACAGAAACATCAACAGAATTCATGAAAGAGCCAAACTGCATCACGAACACTGAAAGGAACACCCCATGTCCGCGCCCGTCTCCTGCACCTGTGCCCTGCCCCGCCAATCCCGCCGCCTGTCCCTGCCCGGTCTCTTCCAAGCCGTCCGGGCAGCGCACCGCCAGCGGCGTGCCTTGCAGCAACTGGACGACCGGATGTTGGCGGATGTGGGGATCACCCGCGCCCAGGCCGAGCAAGAGGCCGCGCGGCTGGTCTGGGATGCGCCCGCCCATTGGCTGCAACGGCGCTGAAAGGCCCTGCCGGCCCCGACATTGACAGGAATCAGCCCCCGCAGGCCGAACAAATCCGGAAGATCGGCTGAAATCGTACCCACACTCGCTTGAAAAACCGCGCCCGGTTGCCGATATTCTGTTGCAAGTGCGGCCCGTGAACTGGCCGCCTGCCAGATATGACAGGAGAGAGCTTCATGGCTGAATATCAGACGATCCGCGCACAGGCCGGGGCCCGGACCGCGCAGATCGACGAGGGCCTTCGCGCCCATATGAACAAGGTCTACGGCACCATGTCGATCGGCATGTTGATCACGGCCCTGACATCCTGGGCCATTGCCGGCCTTGCCGTGACCAGCGACCCCACCGGCGCAACCGCGCAAATCGGTGCCGATACCTATCTGACAAGCCTTGGCGCCGCGATCTACACCTCGCCGCTGAAATGGCTGGTCATGTTCGCACCGCTGCTGTTCGTCTTCGGCTTCTCAGCCGGGATCAACCGCATGTCGGCGGCCACGGCCCAGACGGTGTTCTACGCCTTCGCCGCGGTGATGGGCATTTCCATCAGTTCGATCTTCCTGGTGTTCACCGGGGAATCGATCGTGACCACCTTCCTGGTGACCTCGATCGCCTTCGCCTCGCTCAGCCTCTACGGCTACACCACCAAGAAAGACCTGAGCGCGCTTGGCACCTTCCTCATCATGGGTGTGGTGGGTCTGATCATCGCGTCGATCATCAACATCTTCGTGGCCTCGTCGGCCATGGCCTTCGCCATTTCGGTGCTGGGTGTGCTGATCTTCGCCGGGCTGACCGCCTATGATACGCAGAAGATCAAGACCACCTACCTCCAGATGGCGCAAGCCGGTGATCAGGAATGGCTGGGCAAAGCCGCCATCATGGGCGCGCTGAGCCTGTACCTGGACTTCATCAACATGTTCATGTTCCTGCTGCAGTTCCTCGGCAACCGCGAGTAATCGCCGGGCAAAGCCTGAACAGATCACAACCCGCCGGAGCCTTTCCGGCGGGTTTTTTCATGGACGCGCGCGGGTCAGATGCTGGGCCAATCGCTGGCTGCGGCGCAGGATCGGGGCTTCGATCGCAAGGTAGCTGGCCAGCGACAGCGCCAGAGTTCCCGCCAGCAAGGCCAGGATGGCCAGCCCTCCGGTCAAATCCGTGCGAAGGGCGATCTGGTCCAGCACCGCCATGTGCCACAGGTAGATGCCGAAGCTGAGCGCGCCGCCCGCCCGCATCAACGGGGCCACGAACACCGCACACAAGGGGCGCGGTCCATGTTCCAGCCCCAGCACCAGCAGCCCCGCACACAGGCTGGCCAGCGGCACCAGCCAGACCCGCAACGTGGCCGTGACGGCATCCCCGAACAGAACGTCAGACAGGTCCGGGATGGTCAGCACCAGCAGGATCAGGCCCAGAATCATGCCCCCGCCCGCGACACCCCGCGCCGGACGCACCTCGCTTGCCTGTGCCGTGGCCGACAGGACACCCGCCAGGGATCCGGCCCAGAAACAGCAAAGATAGGGCCAGAGCGCGACGCTGTTGCTGGCCGCCGCATCACGCGACAGCACTGCCAGCACCCCGAACCCCGCCAGCCCGATCCCGACCGTCGCGCCCGAGCCCAACCGCCGCAGCAGGTCGAAGCCCAGCGTGACCACCGGCAGCAACACGTAGTATTTCAGCTCGACCGGCACGCTCCAGGTGACGCTCTTGCCGTCGCGCAGGGTCAGGTGGCCGAGGTACTCCTGCCACCACAGCGGGAAGGGAAAGGCGGCCGTGGCGCGCTGGCCTGAGGCTTGCAGCGCCCATGTGGTGACCAGCGCCAACGTCAGATACAGCAGGTAGAGCGGCACGATCCGGGCCAGTCGGCGCAGCCCATAAGCCGCCATCCCGCCCGGCGTCCAGAACCCGGCCCCCTGCCCGATCTGGATGCGCGACAGCAGGAAGGCGCTGAGAAAGAAGAACAGGAACACGCCCGTCTTGCCCCAGCCCGCAAAGGACAGGCCGCCAAGGCTGAGCCACTTGGCGTTGGACATATGGCTGAGAACCACGATCCCCGCCGCCAGCGCCCGCAGCCCGTCGAGACCGGGAATGTCGTTGCGTTTTGCGGCAGCGGCCCGCGACAGAATCAAGGGCATGTGACTGCCAGACGTTTGCCGGAAAAAATGACAAACGCGCGGGTTGCCCCGCGCGTTGGCCGCATCGTCATGGCCGTCCGCAGGGCGCTACAGCGCACCCTCGGAGCCGAGGAACTCTACCCCGTCAGTGCTGCCATCGCTGTAGGCGATGCATTTCCACGGCGCTTTCTGCTCCCCGACGGCAAGCGTCACATAAGTGCCCGCTTCCGAGAACTCCGAGGAGGTCACGGCGATCATCGGGTTCTGGGTCACATCTGCCACGGCGGCGGCACATGCGCTCTCGGCCACCGTGGGCGTCCCGCTGCTGGAACCGCCCGAGGGCATGTCGCAGCCCATCAGGCCCAGAGCCACGGCCAGACCGCCGGCAATTTTCAAACCATTCATCATTGTCGATTCTCCCTGTCCAAAGTCGTTCACTCCGAGCCTAGCGAGGGAAATGCGCCGTGACAAAGCCCTTTGCGGAATTCTCGTTGTTTCGCAGAACCTTGCCCAAACGTCATGCACCCACGAAAAAGGCCACGCGCGATGCGTGGCCCCAAAATTCGAAAGGTTGGCGATCTTACTTGATCTTGCCTTCCTTGTACTCGACGTGCTTGCGCACCACCGGGTCATATTTCTTGGTCACCATCTTCTCGGTCATGGTGCGGGCGTTTTTCTTGGTCACGTAGAAGTGGCCGGTGCCCGCGGTCGAGTTCAGGCGGATCTTGATTGTGGTCGGCTTCGCCATGGGAGGTCTCCTCAACCGGGCGGAACGGACCACCCGAAGAATTCATGAAACCCGCCTTTTACGGATGCCCGCCCCGGTGTCAAGTGAAACCGCCCGGAAATCCGGGGCAAGGCGCGCAAAGCCGCAAGGAATGGCAGGCCGGGTCATGACGCCAGCGGGCGCGGCCCGGCCCCGCCCGGTCAGCCGCGCGGCAGCGGCGGCAGGCCCATGGCGCGATGCACCTGATCGCGGGCCGCATCGGTCAGACCAAGCGCCGTCGAAAGCTGCCGCAGGTAGGTGATCTCGGCCGCCGAATCGACCTTCACCGCCATCAGCGACATGGAATAGACCTGCGCCTTCATGGCCTCGCCCGTGTCCTGTGCCAGCCCCATCGGATCGACCGGTGCGGCCAGTTCGGCCTTCACGAAGGCGACCTCATCGGGATCGGCATCCTTGAGTTGATCGAGGATCTTGGCCTGCTCGTCGGCGTCGATCTCGCCATCGGCCTTGGCGGCCTGGATCATGGCGCGGATCATCAGCTTGGCGTTGGATTCGGCTGCGACCGAGACCGGGGTATTGGCGAACATGCCACCCATCATGTCATCCATCTGCTGACCACCGGCCGCCGCAGCACCGCCCATGGCCGACATCAGCCCGCCAAGGCCCATGGCTGCGGCGCCGCTGTCCTTGCTGCTGCCACCCATGCCGCCGAGGCTGCCCATCAAGTCCTTGACGGCCTTGCTGCCGCCGGGCACGCCCAGTTTATCAGCCATCTGGGCGATCTGGTCGGTCATGCCGCCCAGGCCCATGCTGCCAAGGCCGCCGGCACCGCCGGACTTGCCCGACATCATGTCTTGCATCCCGGCCATGCCGCCCATGTTCTTGAACTTGTCCACTCCCTTTGCCGCGGCAAATCCCATGGCGACGGTAGCTAGCGTTCGCATGAAGCTCATTTGTGGTCCTCCCGTTTTGGCGGGCAATGCTTCCCGCCCGGTCAAGTGGACCCCCAAACCGACGATATTGCAAAACTTTTCCGGCTCCGCGTCGTCGCAGGGGCAGAAAAGAAGGGCGCGGATGGCCTGTAAGCCGGATTCTGTCCGGGAGTTGCCCCCCCTGGATGACCATTCCTCTGGGCGCACCGTTGCCGATGCGCTCTAGCTGCCAACCCGGATCTCGCGGCTGAAGCGGCCTGCGGACGAAGCCGCGTGAGATCCCTATTTGGCATTGCTCCCGGTGGGGCTTGCCGTGCCACGACTGTTGCCAGCCGCGCGGTGGGCTCTTACCCCACCGTTTCACCCTGACCATGGACGGTATCGGCAAGGCCGACCTGCCCCATGGCGGTCTGTTTTCTGTGGCGCTTTCCCTCGGGTTGCCCCGGCCGGGCGTTACCCGGCACCGTTGCTTCATGGAGTCCGGACTTTCCTCGGGCATTGCTGCCCGCGATCACCCAGCCATCCGCGCCCCGCCTGTTAGGCCGGGACGGGGTCCGGGTCAACGGGGAAGCGGCGGGCCAGATCGGCAATCACCGCCATGTCTTCCGCCGCCAACGGCCCGCGCGCCGCCGGGCGGAAACGGTCGCGAACTGCGGTCAACAGGGCGTCGGGGGACGCATCTGGGTAGCCGAAGGTGCAGGCCAGTCGGGCGAAGGCGTCGGGGTCCGTTGCGGGTGCGGTCGCGACCTCGGGCCAGATCGCCAGCCCTTGCCGCGCCAGGCGGCACCAGTCAAAGCGCGCCCCCGGATCAGACTTGCGGTCCGGCGCCATGTCGGAATGGCCGATCACCGCCTGGGGTACAATCTGCCAATTGGCCATCACTTCGCCCAGCAGCGCCTCGAGCCGCGCCATCAGCGGTTCGGAAAACGGCGTCTGCCCGTCATTGTCCAGCTCGATCCCGATGGAGCGGGAGTTCACATCCCCCTGCCCGGCCCAGGCCCCGGCCCCGGCGTGCCAGGCGCGGTCGGCCTCGCGGACAAGTTGCCAGCACGTGCCGTCGCGGCCGATCAGGTAGTGGGCCGAAACCTCATGCTCGGTCGAACACAGCCGTTCCAGCGCCGACTGGGCGCTGTCCATGGCGGTATAGTGCAGAACGATCAGACCGGGCCGTGCGCCGTTGCGCCGGGGGCCGAAGTTCGGCGAGGGATGCCAGATCACCGGATGGCCTTGCGAAACCGTTCAGGATTCCAGTTGCAGGCATAGCCGTCGCCGTCGGGATCGATGCCGGCGCTGTCGCGTTCCGGCCCGCCCGAGTTCAGGAAGGCCGCTTGTGCCAGATCGTCCGAGGCATAGCGTGCGCAAGCGCGGGCGGCGCGTTCCGCCGAAGGGTTGGAGCGCGCATAGACCGACTGCCCCACCGGGTGCGAGGTATCCAGGGCGAAGCCCACCACCGACGGGCTGCCCGTCGACGGGCGCGAGGGCACCGGGCGCGCCTCGACCTGTTCGACCGCCACCGCCGTAGGGGTCACATGGGTGATCTGCGCCGGCGCGGCCCCGGTATAGGTGGTGTCGTTGCCGACGGCACCGGGGGTGCTGCTGATCAGGGTCGTGCTTCCCGCCACCGGTTCCAGCCCGACCGTGCCACGGCCCGAGGGGCCCTGCAGCGCCGCGTTGCGGGCGGCGCGCGCCTCGGGCGAGACCGGCTCCAGATAGACCACGTTACCCGAATCGGGGACCGAGGGGCTGCAGGCGGCCAGCGCCAGCAGCGACAGGGTGACGGCGATCGGCGCGGCGCGCATCAGCTTACCACCACCGCGCGGGTTTGGCCGCGAACCCGGCGGCCCTTTCCAGCACGCTGGCCTGGTTCAGCAACGCGCCCTCTTCCCAGGGCTTGCCGATCAGTTGCAGCCCCAGCGGCAGCCCCTGACCATCCACACCCGTGGGCACCGCGATGCCCGGCAGACCGGCAAGGTTGACGGTCACGGTGAACACGTCGTTAAGGTACATCTTGACCGGATCGGCATCATTCATCTCGCCCAACCCGAAGGCCGCCGAGGGCGTCGCCGGGGTCAGGATGGCGTCGATGCCCTCGGCAAAGACGGTCTCGAAATCGCGCTTGATCAGGGTGCGCACCTTGCGGGCGCGGTTGTAATAGGCGTCGTAGAAACCCGCCGACAGCACATAGGTGCCGACCATGACGCGGCGCTGCACCTCGGCGCCGAACCCCTCGGCGCGGGTCTTTTCGTACATCTCGGTGATGCCGTCGCCCGCCGCCAGCTTGGCGCGATGGCCAAAGCGCACGCCGTCATAGCGCGCCAGGTTTGACGAGGCTTCTGCCGGGGCGATCACGTAATAGGCCGGCAGAGCATACTTGGTGTGCGGCAACGAGATGTCGACAATCTCGGCCCCCGCATCGCGCAGCATGTCCCGCCCGTCGGCCCAGAGCTTCTCGATCTCCGCCGGCATCCCGTCCATGTGGTATTCCCTGGGAATACCGATCTTCTGGCCGCGAATGTCGCCGGTGATCGCCGCTTCGAAATCCGGCACCGCCAGATCGGCGGATGTGCTGTCCAGCGGATCGTGTCCGGCCATGGCGTTCAGCATGATTGCCGCGTCCTGCACGGTCTTTGTCATCGGTCCGGCCTGATCCAGCGAGGAGGCAAAGGCCACGATGCCCCAGCGCGAACAGCGCCCGTAGGTCGGCTTCAGCCCGGTGATGCCGGTGAAGGCCGCAGGCTGGCGGATCGAGCCGCCGGTGTCGGTGCCGGTCGCTGCAAGGCACAGGTCGGCGGCCACCGCGGCGGCCGAGCCGCCCGAGGAGCCGCCCGGCGTCAGCGCCGTCTCTTCCGTGGCGCGCCGCCAGGGGTTCACCGCATTGCCATAGGTCGAGGTCTCGTTCGACGAGCCCATGGCGAATTCATCCATGTTCAGCTTGCCCAGCATGACCGCGCCCGCGTTCCACAGCTTTGTGGTGACGGTGCTTTCATACTCGGGCTTGAACCCGTCCAGGATGGCCGAGGCCGCCTGCGACGGCACGCCCTTGGTGCAGAACAGATCCTTGATGCCCAGCGGGATGCCGCACATGTCGGGCGCATCCCCCGCCTTGATCCGCGCGTCCGCTGCCGCGGCCTGCTGGCGCGCGATCTCGGGGGTGTTGTGGACAAAGGCGTTCAGCGCGCCGGCGGTGTCGATCTCCGACAGGCAGGCTTCGGTCAGCTCGGCAGCCGTGGTTTCGCCGGCGCGCAGGGCGTCGCGGGCGGCGGCGATGGTCAGTTTCGACAGGTCCGACATTATTCCACCACCTTCGGCACGGCGAAAAAGCCTTCGCGGGCGTCCGGCGCATTGGCCAGAACCTTGTCTTGCTGGTCGCCATCGGTGACCACATCCTCGCGCCGTTTCAGGCGCATGGGCGTGACCGAAACCATCGGCTCCACGCCGTCTACATCCACCTCGCCCAATTGTTCGATGAAGCCGAGGATGGTGTTGAATTCCTGGGCCAGGGCGGGCAGCGCGTCCTCCTCCACCCGGATGCGGGCGAGCTTGGCCACGCGCGCGGCGGTGTCGCGGTCGATCGACATGCGTGTCTCCGTAATTGTGCTGCGCCCCGCTTTAGCGGTCCGAAGCCGGGGCTGCAAGCGAGCGCAGGTGATGGCGGCGATAGACTTCGATCACCCAGCCCAGAAGCACCGCATTCAGGCAATGCCACAGAAAATGCGTCCCCATGGGCAAGGCCCCGCACAGGGGCATGTCCAGCGACCGGAAGGTCAATGATGCCGTCAGCAGCCCCCCGGCAATGACCAGCCCGCGCGCCACCTGCGGCAGCCGGGCACGCAGCACGAAGGCATAGACTAGAAACGCACCAACCAGCGGCCAGTACATCGCCGAAATGCGAACGAAGGGCAACGCCGACAGCAACGGTGTCAGGGCGGCGGTCAGCGGCAGGTACAGCAGGGCCAGCGCCAGTGCCGGCAGCCGTCGCAGCCCAAGGTAGGCCCGGTTCGCTGCAAACAGATAGACCAGCGCGAACAGCACGATGGGCAGCGTGTCGGCCAGCGCCGACCAGACCTGCGCTGTGGTGTGAAACAGGAAACTGCCCAGCCCGATGAACGCCAGCAGCCCGGTCAGCACCTGCGCCAGCGGCACCGCCTGCCCGTGCAACCGCCGCGCCATCACCAGGGCCGCCACGAGAAAGGCCAGGTTTGTCACCGCATTCCACGGCTCAGCCCAGAACGCGGGCCCCAACCGCTCGCAATAGCCATCCAGCGCCTGCGTCAGATCCATTCCCTTGTCCCGTCCCTGTGCTATCGTGACCCTGCTTCGGGACATGTAGGGAGGTTCCCATGAAAATCACCTGGCTTGGCCACTCGGGCTTTCGCATCGAGATCGGCAATCAGATCCTGCTGGTCGACCCCTGGCTTGACGGCAACCCGGCCTTTCCCGACGATCGCCGGGCCGAGGCCATCGCAGGCGCCACCGCCATCCTGATGAGCCACGGCCATTTCGATCATACCGGCGACATGCTGGAAATCGCGCGGGCGCTTGAGATCCCGGTGGTGGGCAGTTTCGACATCGTCTCGCATTGGGAAGCTGCCAAGGACATCCACGGCGTCGGCTTCAACAAGGGCGGCACCGTGCAACTGGGCGATGTCAAAGTCACCATGGTACACGCGGTGCATTCCTCGTCGCTGGGCACCGATCACGGGCCGATGTACGCGGGCGGCGAGGCCGGGTTCATGATCGCGCAGGGCGGCCGCACGATCTATTTCTCGGGCGATACGGACGTGATGATGGACATGGAGCTGTTCCAGGATCTGCATCATCCGGAAATCGGCATCCTGTGTTGCGGCGGGCATTTCACCATGGACATGGCGCGGGCGGCCTATGCGGCCAAGCGGTTCTTCACCTTCAAGACGGTGATCCCCTGCCATTACAAGACCTTCCCCCTGCTGGAGCAATCGGCCCAGCCGCTTGTCGATGCCCTGCCGGACGTGGATGTGAAGACCCCCGAGGTGATGGAGACACTGACGCTGTAGGCCGCAGCCCTAGCGGCCGTCCAGATCATCGGGCCGCAGGAACAACAGCAGGACGGCGGCCGCCACCAATGCGGTCGCGGCGGTCTTGGCGAAGAACACAAGTTCGCGGTCACCCTGCAGCGCGCCGTGAATGGTGACGACGAAACAGCCCAGCAGGCTGACGGCCGCGACCAGCACCGCCAGCGCCGTCAGCCATTGCCGCACCGGCGACAGCCGCCGCCGGGGATCGCGGCGGCAATTGCGGCGATCCAGATGCGCCAGCCGCAGGTAGATCGGGGTAAAGACCAGAAACTCGGCCAGCCACCAGTCAGTGTTGTAGAAACGGGTTTCCGGATCGCCCCAAAGCCGTTCGATCCCTGCGTGCAACAGGTGGACAACCGCCAGTGCTGCATTCACCAGCGCGATGAACATCAGCGCGTAGAACAGCGCATCACGGGCCGAGATCGCCGGGCGCGGGCGCGGCACGGGCACCGGGAAATCGCTGTCGGCATAAAGATCCATTGCGCGGGCGATCTCGCGATCATCCCAACCGGCGCTGGCCAGCGCTGCGGCAATGGTGTTGCGATCCTGGCCATCGACCAGCGCCTCGCGCACAAAAGTCTGCAACTGGGCACGGGACATCAGGCCGGCCGCCCCACGCGCAACTCCGCGAAAAAGGTTTTCAGAAGGCGTTCGGCCTCTTGCGCGCCGATGCCGTCATAGATCTCGGGGCTGTGGTGGCTTTGGGCGCGGGTGAAAATCCGCGCGCCATGAGCAACGCCGCCGGATTTGGGATCCGCCGCGCCATAGTACAACCGCGCCACCCGCGCCGCCGCGATGGCCGCCGCGCACATGGCGCAGGGTTCCAGCGTCACATACAGGCTGCACCCGGTCAGCCGTTCCGATCCCAGCCGCGCACAGCCCTGCCGGATCACCAGCATCTCGGCATGGGCCGTCGGATCGGCCATCTCGCGCGTCCGGTTGCCTGCCTGCGCCAGTACCGCGCCATCCGGCCCCGCCAGCACCGCCCCGACCGGCACCTCGCCGCGCGCTGCGGCGGCGCGGGCCTCGTCCAGCGCAAGGCTCATGTGGGAATGGAACGTGCTCATCATCCTTTCTTGCCTTTGGCCCCGCGCCCATGCAACAGGCTTTCGTTTCCCGCCCCCGAGGACTAAGGCTGTGACATGACTGACAAGACCCCTCCCGGCGACCGGATCGCCAAAGTCCTGGCCCGCGCCGGGATCGCCTCGCGCCGCGATGCCGAAAAGCTGATCGCCGCCGGCCGCGTCACCCTGAACGGCAAGCGCATCACCAGCCCCGCCGTCAATGTCATGCCCTCCGATCGCATCACCTTCGATGGCAAACCGGTGCAAGAAGCCGAACCGACGCGGCTGTGGCTCTATCACAAGCCTTCGGGTCTGGTGACCACCGAACGCGACGAGAAGGATCGCCCGACGGTGTTCCAGAACCTGCCCGAGGACATGCCCCGCGTGATGAGCGTGGGGCGGCTGGACCTGAACTCGGAAGGGCTGCTGCTGCTGACCAACGATGGCGAGATCAAGCGCAAGCTGGAACTGCCCGCGACCGGTTGGGTTCGCAAGTACCGGGTCCGCGTCAAGGGCGCGCCCACGGATGAAACGCTGGAGCCGCTGCGCAAGGGCATCACCGTGGAGGGCGAGCGGTTTCAGCCGATGGCGGTGCAACTGGACCGGCAGCAGGCCTCGAACGCCTGGCTGACCGTGGGGCTGCGCGAAGGCCGCAACCGCGAGATCCGCCGCGCCATGGGGGCCATCGGGCTGGATGTGAACCGGCTGATCCGCGTGTCCTATGGCCCGTTCCAACTTGGCGAGCTGAAAGCCGGGAAGGTGGAAGAGGTCAAACCGCGTGTCGTGCGCGACCAGTTGGGCCTTGGCCCGGCACGCCCCAAACCGCAACGCAGCCGTCGGGACGACCCCGCCGCCACGCCGCCCGACGGAAAAACCCGGCCCTCGGATCCGGGGAAACCGGCCCGCGGCGGCAAGGCCCCGACACCCCGGCCCGTGCGACGCGGCAAGCCCGGCTCGCGCTGAGAGCACAAATTTCCCGCCACGCGGGGCTTGCGCAACCGGCACATCGTGCCATCCTCCCTTAACAGGGAGGCATTCGTCCCCTATCTCTTGAAGTCAGAGATCATTCGAGGATGGCCATGTCCGGGACCGGAATGCAAAAACTGTCATACACCCTGCTGGTGCTGCTGGTGCTTTACGTCGCCTTCACGGGGGCGGTGTAATGGCCCAGCGGTTCGGCGGCAAGTTCAGCCCCGGCGCCACGGCGGGCGATCTGCCCGAGGTTCACCCCTATGACGGAAAGATCCGCAGCCGCGTCGGCTTTCGCGTCAATTTCCTGTTCCTGCTGCCGTTTCCCTTCCTGATCTCGGCCTTCCGGGCCGACCCGCTGGGGCTGGCCCTGAACCTGGCCTGTTTCGCAACGCTGATGCTGGCCGCCTGGCTGACCCGCGACGGGCTGCGGGCCGAGGATGCCTATAACGAGCGGCGCATCTCGAAACGTCCGGCGATCCCGCGCAAGCTGTTCGGCTCGGCGCTGACCGGGCTGGGGCTTGGGCTGGCCGGGCTGGCGGATGGCAGCCTTTTGAATGCCGGCATCTTCACGGTTCTGGGCGCAGTGCTGCACAGCCTGTCCTTCGGCATCGACCCGCTGAAGGACAAGGGCATGGAAGAGATTGACCGCTTCCAGTCCGACCGGGTGGAGCGCGCCGTGCGCGAGGCCGAGAAATACCTGGACGACATGCGCGCCGCCATCGCCCGCGCGGGCGATCGCAAGCTTGAAGTGCGTGTCGATCGTTTCGCCGATACCGTGCGCAAGATGTTCCGCACCGTCGAGGAAGACCCCCGCGACCTGACCGCCGCCCGCAAGTTCCTGGGCGTCTACCTGCTGGGCGCCCGCGACGCGACGGTGAAATTCGCCGACATCCATGCCCGCACCCGCGATCCCCAGGCACGCGCCGACTATGCCGCGCTGCTGGATGATCTGGACGCCAATTTTGCCGCCAAGACCGAAACCCTGCTGCTGGACAACCGCACCGACCTTGATGTCGAGATCGAGGTGCTGCGCGAACGTCTGGCGCGGGAATAGTAATTTCTGACAAGGAGCCCCTGATGTCCGAAGAGACCCGCACCAAGGCCGCCGCCCAGACCGAGCTGCTGGCCGATCTGGCCGCCCCCCTGCCCGTCCCGCAGGACGCGCTTGTCGTGCTGGAGCAAGCCGACGCACCCGTGGCCGATGAAATCCGCCGCCGGATGAACGAGATCGACATGAGCCAGACAGGTTCGATCATCGCGTTCGGCTCGAAGGCGCAGGCCGAGTTGCAGGAGATCAGCCAGGCCATGCTGGCCGATGTGCGCAACAAGGATGTGGGACCGGCGGGCGACAGCCTGCGCGAGATCGTCACCACCCTGCGCGGCTTTTCGGTCGACGAGTTGGACCCGAACCGCAAGCGGTCGTGGTGGGAAAAGCTGACCGGTAAGATGGAGCCGATGGCGAAATTCATGGCCCAGTACGAGGATGTGCAGGGTCAGATCGACAAGATCACCGACAACCTTCTGGGCCACGAGCATCAGCTTCTGAAAGACATCAAGTCGCTGGATCTGCTGTATGAAAAGACGCTGGGGTTCTACGACGAACTGGCCCTTTACATCGTGGCAGGCGAGGCCAAGCTGAAGGAACTGGACGCGGTCACGATCCCCGCCAAGGATGCCGAGGTCGGTGCCGCCCCCGAGGCCGATCAGGTCATCGCCGCGCAGGAGTTGCGCGACATGCGTGCCGCGCGCGACGATCTGGAACGCCGGGTCCATGACCTGAAGCTGACCCGCCAGGTCACGATGCAGAGCCTGCCCTCGATCCGACTGGTGCAGGAAAACGACAAGTCGCTGATCACCAAGATCAACTCGACCCTGGTCAACACCGTGCCGCTTTGGGAAACCCAACTGGCGCAAGCGGTGACGATCAACCGCTCGGCACAGGCCGCCGGGGCAGTGAAGGAAGCCACCGATCTGACCAACGACTTGCTGCAATCCAACGCCGAGAACCTGCGCACCGCCAACAAGGCCGTCCGGCAGGAGATCGAGCGCGGGGTGTTCGATATCGAGGCGGTGAAGGCGGCCAACGACAACCTTATCGCGACCATTCAGGAAAGCCTGCAGATCGCCGACGAGGGCAAGGCCAAGCGCGCCGCTGCCGAGGCCGAGTTGCAGCAGATGGAGGCAGAGCTTCGCGACACCCTGGCGTCGGCCAAGGCCGCCGCGCCCAAAGCCTGAGGCCGGATCATGGGCCGTCCCGCAGTCTTGTCCCGCATGGCGGCCGCCCTGGCCGCCATGCTGCTGGTGACGGCCTGCGAGATGCCCTTGAGCCCTGACACCGCGCCACGGGCAGTGCCGCGCGGCGATCCCGCGCCGCAGGTCGAGGTGTCCGAGGAAAGCCGTGAACTGGCCGCCCGCTATGCAAGGATCGAAGAAGATCTGGTGACGCGCGGGTTGTTGCGCACCGATGGCGGTGGGCTGGACACGCCCTTTGATGCCGACCTGCTGGCCCGGAATTTCATGCAGATCGCGCTGTTTGACGAATACGCCCCGCTGTCGGGGCGGCTGGTCGCGCGCGAGACCGAAAGCCCGCTGCGCCGCTGGCAGGATCCGGTGCGCGTCGGGCTGGTCTATGGCGCCTCGGTCAGCGCGGCACAGCGGGCGGTCGATGACGACACGGTGAAAGCCCTGACCGGGCGGCTGCGCGCCGCCAGCGGCCATGACATCCGCACCACCAGCGGCCCCGGAAACCTGACCGTCTATGTGGTCAACGAGGACGAGCGGCGCGCGTTGGAACCCATGTTGCGGGAAAACATGCCCGGCATCTCGGACGGGGTGATGCGCGCCATCACCCAGATGCCCACCAGCACTTTCTGCCTGATCATCGCCTTTTCGGCCGACAACGCGCCGAACATCTATCGCCGCGCCATCGGCATCGTGCGGGCCGAGCATCCGCCGCTGCTGCGCCAGTCGTGCCTGCACGAGGAAATCACCCAGGGCCTGGGGCTGGCCAACGACAGCCCCGATGTGCGCCCGTCGATCTTCAACGACGACGAGGAATTCGCGCTGCTGACCACGCAGGACGCGCTGATGCTGACGATCCTTTACGATCCACGCCTGCGTCCGGGCATGACCGCCCCCGAGGCCGCCTCGATCGTGCGCACCATTGCCGCCGAACTGCTGCCCGAGCCGCCACCCGACGCTGAGGCAGAAGATATTCCGACTTTGGCCACCGCCCCCGAGGCCGACGCCGAGATCCCCCCGCTACAAGGAGAGACCTGACATGTCCCTGTTCAATTTCCTGTCTGGGGAATTCATCGACGTCATCCACTGGACCGATGACACCCGCGACACCATGGTCTGGCGGTTCGAACGCCAGGGCCACGCCATCAAGTACGGCGCCAAGCTGACCGTGCGCGAAGGCCAGGCGGCGGTGTTCATCCACGAAGGCCAGATGGCCGATGTGTTCACCCCCGGCCTCTACATGCTGGAAACCAACAACATGCCGGTGCTGACCACGTTGCAGCACTGGGATCACGGTTTCCGCTCGCCGTTCAAATCCGAGATCTATTTCGTCAACACCACCCGGTTCAACAACCTCAAATGGGGCACCAAGAACCCGATCATGCTGCGCGATCCCGAGTTCGGGCCGACGCGGCTGCGGGCCTTTGGCACCTATACGATCCGGGTGGCGGACCCGGCCAAGTTCATGGTCGAGATCGTCGGCACCGATGGTGAGTTCACCATGGACGAGATCAGCTTCCAGATCCGCAACATCATCGTGCAGGAGTTCAGCCGCACCATTGCCGCCTCGGGCATCCCGGTACTGGACATGGCCGCCAACACCGCCGATCTGGGCAAACTGGTCGCCGCCGAAATCGCACCGACGCTGGCCGGCTATGGGCTGGCCATGCCCGAGCTTTACATCGAGAACATCTCGCTGCCACCGGCTGTGGAAAAGGCGCTGGACATGCGCACCTCGATGGGGCTGGCAGGCGATCTGGGCGAATACACCCGCTATTCCGCCGCCGAGGCGATGACCACCGCCGCCGCCACGCCCAATTCGGGCATGGGTGCGAGCATCGGTGCGGGCATGGGGATGGCCATGGGCCAGCAGATGACCCATGCCGCCGGGCCCTGGGGCACCCGCCCGGCCGGGCAGGCCCAGCCCACCGCTGCTGCCGTGCCGCCGCCGCCCCCTGTCGAACACGTCTGGCACATCGCCGAGAAGGGCCAGACCACGGGGCCGTTTTCCAAGGCCGACATGGGCCGGATGGCCACCGAAGGCAAACTGACCCGCCGTACCCATGTCTGGACCGCCGGACAGGATGGCTGGCTGCGTGCAGACGAGGTCACCGAACTGGCACAACTGTTCACCGTGCTGCCCCCGCCGCCGCCGGCGGACGACTGACCCGGCCTGCCGATGACCGTCGAAACCCACAGCTTTCCCTGCGCCCAATGCGGGGCCGATCTGCGCTTCGATCCGGCGTCGGGCAAGCTGGTCTGCGACCATTGCGGCTATGAGGACGAAGCCCGCGACCTGTCCGACGGGCCATGGGGCGGCAGTGCCATCCGCGAGTTGGACTTTGCCACCGCGCTGAAGGAACAACTGCCGCTGGCGGAAATGGAGGAAACCCGCACCGCCACCTGCAGCAGTTGCGGCGCCGAGGTGGCGTTTGACGGTGCCACCCACGGCAAGGAATGCCCTTTCTGTGCCAGCCCCATCGTCGCCGACACCGGCACCAACCGCCACATCAAGCCCAAGGCGCTGCTGCCCTTCCTGCTGAGCGAGCGGGACGCGCGCAAGGCCATGACCAACTGGCTGGGTCGGCTGTGGTTCGCGCCCTCGGGCCTGCAGAAATACGCCCGCCATGGCCGCAAGATGGACGGGGTCTATATTCCCTACTGGACCTTCGATGCGCGCACCGCCTCGGACTATCGCGGCGAGCGCGGCACGGTTTATTACACCACGCGCACGGTGACGCGGAACGGTCAGCGCCAGACCGAGCGGGTGGCCCGCATCCGCTGGCGCCGCGCCTCGGGCCGGGTGGCGCGGATGTTCGACGATGTGCTGGTGCTGGCGGCGCGCTCGCTGCCCAAGACCTTCACCGACGCCCTGCCCCCGTGGGACCTGTCACAACTGGTGCCCTACAGCCCGGAGTACCTGGCCGGGATGCGGGCCGAGGCCTATACGGTCGAGTTGGACGAGGGGTTTCACGAGGCCCGCGCCCATATGGACCGGGTGATCGAGCGGGACGTGCGATTCGACATCGGCGGCGACCGGCAGCGGGTGCACAACATCCAGACCCGGGTTTCGGATGTAACCTTCAAGCATGTGCTGCTGCCGATCTGGGTCGCGGCCTACAAGTACCAGGGCCGCAGCTATCGATTCGTCATCAACGGCCAGACCGGGCGCGTTCAGGGCGAGCGGCCTTACTCCAAGGGCAAGATCGCACTGGCCGTGGTCGCGGGGATGGTGCTGGCGGCGGCCGCCGCCTTTGTTTTCGCGGCGCAGAATGGCGCAGGCGGGGGTTATTGACACGCGCCTTGGCAAAAAGACTTGCCGTCAACATGGCCTTTCCCTTACGTGAGCGCTAACATTCCCGGCGCATACGGCCCGAACGAAGGAAGCGAGACTCAAAATGATCCTGTGTTGTGGCGAAGCCCTGATCGACATGCTGCCGCGCAAAGGCGCCGACGGCGGTGCCTGTTTCCAGCCCTATTCCGGCGGGGCGGTGTTCAACACCTCGATCGCGCTTGGACGGCTGGGCATCCCGGTGCGCATGTTCACCGGCCTGTCAGATGATCTGTTCGGCCAGCAGTTAACCGCAAGTCTTGCAGCGTCTGGCGTCGGAACCGACCTGGTCGCGGTGTCCGATCGGCCCACAACGCTGGCCTTCGTCACCCTGACTGATGGCCACGCCAAATACGCCTTCTACGATGAAAACACTGCTGGGCGTATGCTGGCCCCGGCCGACCTTCCGCAGGTGCCCGACGATGTGAAGGCGGTGTTCTTCGGGGGCATCAGCCTTGCGGTTACCCCCTGCGCCGACACCTATGCCCAGCTTCTGGCGCAGGTCGCAGGCGACCGCCTGATCATGATCGATCCAAACATCCGTCCGGGATTCATCCGCGACGAGGCCGCCTATCGCGCCCGTCTGGACCGCATGTTCGCCGCTTGTGACGTGGTGAAAGTGTCGGATGAGGATCTGGAATGGCTGATGGGTCCGGGCGCAACGGTCGAACTGGCGCGCAAACTGATCGCCAAGGGGCCCAAGCTGGTGCTGGTCACCGAAGGCGCCAAGGGCGCCCACGGCATCACCGCTGACCGCGCTGTCTTCGTGCCCTCGCAGAAGGTTACGGTCGTGGACACCGTGGGTGCAGGCGACACGTTCAACGCAGGCTTCCTTGCCGCACTGGCCGATGCCGACGCTCTGTCGAAAGACGCGCTGTCCGGGCTGGATGACGATGCACTTTCCGCCGCCCTTGGCCTTGCCGCCCGCTGCGCCGCGGTCACCGTCTCGCGCGCCGGGGCCAATCCGCCGACCCGCGCCGAACTGGCCTGATGCGTGCCCTGATCCAGCGCGTGGCCCATGCCGAGGTGGTCGTCCTGGGTGCCAGCACCGGCAAGATCGGGCCGGGCCTGCTGATCCTGGTTTGCGCCATGCAGGGCGACGATGCAGCGACGGGGGCGAAACTGGCCGCCAAGATCGCCAAGCTGCGTATCTTTCAGGACGACGCCGGCAAGATGAACTGCTCGGTCATGGACATCGGCAGCAGCGCGCTGGTGGTCAGCCAGTTCACGCTGGCCGCGGACACCTCGCGCGGCAATCGTCCGGGGTTCTCCCGCGCCGCCCCGCCCGTCGAGGGCAAGGCCTTGTACGAATCCTTCGCCGCCGACCTTGCTGACCTGGGCATCCCGGTGGAAACCGGCATTTTTGGCGCGGACATGAAGGTATCGCTGCTGAACGACGGGCCGGTCACCATCTGGATCGACACGCAGGATCCGGCCTGAACCCCGCAGCTTGCGCCAATTGCATCTTGGCAGCACCGGGCGGGCATGTTTGATAGTCCAAAAGGCTGGACGGCAGGGCATGGATCTTAACGCACTTCGCGAATTTACCGCCATCGCTTCGGAGGGGTCCTTCGCTGCGGCAGCGCGCAAGCTGGGCACGCCGAAATCGACGGTTTCCAAACGCATTCAGGATCTTGAGGCCGCCCTTGGCGTGCGCCTGATCGAACGCACCACCCGCAAGCTGAGCCTGACCCCCGAAGGCGCGCTGGTGCTGTCGCGGGCCAAGCGCATTCTGGCGGACGCGGGCGAGATCACCCGCGCGCTCAGCCCCGCCGATGACGGGGTGGCAGGCCATCTGCGCATCGCCGCGCCGGTGCTATTCGGGCAAAGCTTCATGGGGCAGATCGTGGCGGTCAGCCGCCGGGTCTATCCCGACCTGACCATCGAGGTGGTGCTGACCGACAGCCAGCCCGATCTTGTCGAGGAAGGCTTCGACGCGGCGCTGCGCGTGGGCCATCCCCATGACACACCCTTCGTGTCCAGAACCATCGCGCAATCGCATCGGGTGGCGGTGGCCGCGCCGCAGATCGTTGCGCGGAAACTGGAGGACCCGGCAGATCTGGCCGGGTTGCCGGTACTGTTTCACGGCGTCGGTCTGGTGCACAGCTGGCATTTCGTGAAAGAGCGACAGGACCGCACCGTGCGGCTGGCCGGGGGCGTGGCGATGACCTCCTACCCGGCCCTGAAGCACGCGGCCCTTGGCGGGGCAGGCGTGGCGCAATTGCCGTTGTACCTTGTCGAGCAGGAACTGGCCCAAGGACAGCTGGTCGAGGTTCTGGACGGCTGGCAGATCCCGCCCGGCGAGATTGTCTTCGTCTATCCCGGACCGCAGGCGCTGACCGCCCGGATGCGCGCCTTTCTGGAACTGCTGGAAAACGCCTTTCCCGATGGCACGCTGCACGGCGGGGTGCTGCGCAGCGGGATGTGATCCCGCCGCGCCAATTTCAGCCGCGCGCGGCGGCGATCCGTTCCATGGCCATGCGATCGGCCAGAAGATCGGTACGCTGGCCCTCGGCCTCGGCCCGTGCCAGAAGCTCGGCCACGCGGGGGCCAATGGCATCGACAGCCGTCATCACCTGGTCGCGGGTCTTGTCGCCCAGGTATTCGGCCCCAACGGCGATGATGCCGCCCGCATTGAGGACATAATCGGGCACATAGGTGATGCCGCGCGCGGCCAGTGCATGGCCCGCAGCTTCATCGGCCAATTGGTTGTTGGCCGCCCCGGCGATCACCTTCGCCTTCAGCCCCGCCACCGTTTGCGCGGTCAGCACACCGCCAAGGGCACAGGGGGCAAAGACATCCGCCTCGGCCGTCAGGATCGCATCCCCCTCCACCACTTCGGCGTTCAGCTCCACCGCCAGCGCGTCGCGACGGGCGATATTGGCCTCGGCAATCACCAGATCGGCGCCCCGTTCGGCCAGCATCCGGCACAGCGCCCCGCCGACGTTGCCGGTGCCCTGCACCGCCACCCGCAGCCCGTCCAGATCCGTGCGCCCCAGCCTTTTGGCCACCGCCGCCTCAATCCCGCGCAGCACGCCGCGCGCGGTATAGGGGGACGGATCGCCACCCACCGCCCCGCCCGCAGGCGGCAAGCCCGAGACATGGCGGGTTTCCACGGCCACGGCCTCCATATCCGCAACCGACACGCCCACGTCTTCGGCGGTGACGTATTTTCCGCCGAGCCCTTCCACCGCGCGACCAAAAGCGCGGAACGCCTCCCTGCGGGCCTCGGCCCCCTCGGGCAAAGGCCCAAAGATCACCGCCTTGCCGCCGCCAAGCGCCAGATCGGCCATGGCGTTCTTCAGCGACATGCCCCGCGACAGACGCAGCACATCGGTCAGCCCTGCCGCTGCATCGGGATAGGTCCACAGCCGACAACCGCCCATGCCGGGGCCAAGTGCCGTGGAATGCACGGCGATCACCGCCCGCAGGCCGGTTTGCGGATCCTGGATCCAGGTCACCAATTCATGGGCGTTGAAATCGGGGTGGGTATACATGCGCCTGGGCTCCTTCCGTGCGAACCGGTCCCTTCTGTTCCTATCCAAGCAATCAGGGCATGACAAACCCGGTGTTTTCATGCTCTCTCGAACCAGCAATTCTGGACGGATCCCCGATGGCCCTGGACTTCACCCCCGACGACATTCCGCAAGGCGCCGGTGCCGCGCCCTCCCGCATCGCGGTTCTTGGTGCCGGGGCCTGGGGCACGGCCCTGGCCAGCGTGGCGCGACAGGCGGGGCGCGAGGTCAGCCTGTGGGGACGCGACGCCGAGGTCACCCGCGAGATCCGCGAAGACAGCCGCGCCAGCCGCTATCTGCCCGACGTGCCGCTGCCTGAGGGCATCGCGGCCACCACCGACATGGGCCGCGCGCTGGACGGCGCAGAGGCGGCGCTGATCGTCACCCCCTCGGCCACGCTGCACGAGGTGTGCGACCTGATCCGCCCGCATCTGCCCAGGGGCATCCCGCTGGCGCTGTGCTGCAAGGGCATCGAACGCGGCAGCGGCCTGCCGCTGAGCCAGGTGGCCGAGGACGCCCTGCCCGGCCATCCCATCGGCGCGCTGTCAGGTCCGACCTTCGCGCGGGAGGCGGCACTGGGCCATCCCACCGCCGCCACCATCGCCTTTCCGTTCAACTTCCGCGACCGGCTGCATCCGGGGCAAAGCCCGGCAGCGCGGCTGGCGCTGGCGCTGAGCGCGCCCAGCTTCCGGCCCTATATTTCCGACGATGTGATCGGGGTCGAGGTCGGCGGCGCGGTCAAGAACGTCATCGCCATCGCCTGCGGCATGCTGACCGGGGCCGGCTTTGCAGAGAACACCCGCGCCCTGCTGATCACCCGCGGCATGGCCGAGATGACCCGGCTGGCGCTGTCGCTGGGTGGACGGGCCGAGACCATTTCGGGGCTGTCGGGCGCGGGTGACCTGATGCTCACCTGTTCCTCGACCACCTCGCGCAACATGTCGCTGGGCACGCAGCTTGGGCAGGGGCTGGCCCGTCCCGCGTGCTTCGAAGGGCGCCCGGTAGTGGTCGAGGGCGAGGTCAACGCCCCCTCGGTCATGGATCTGGCCACTCGTGTCGGCGTCGAAATGCCGATCTGCGCCGCCGTCAACGCGGTGCTGCACCAGGGCGCGCCGATGGAAGAGACCTTCGCCCGCCTGTGGTCGCGCCCCTTGCAGGGCGAAAGCGGTGCCCTGGGGGTCAGCCTGTCGAACCCGGTCTCTCAATCCGCGCGCCGCCCGCAGGCCAAACCCGCCCCATGAGCCTGTCACACTGCGGTTTCGTGCTGGCCACGGATCTGGACGGCACGTTTCTGGGCGGACCGCGCCGGGCGCGGCGCAGGCTTTATTCGTGGATTGAAGAAAACCGCGCTCGGACCGGACTGATTTACGTCACGGGGCGCCCCATCGAGTTCGTCAGCGATCTGGTACGCACCGGTCACCCCTGCCCCGACGTTGCCATTTGCGACGTGGGAACAAGCGTTTACCGGATTTCCAGAGACGGCGCGGCGATGGCGGATGCCGACCTAGAGGCCCCCATCGCCGCGCGCTGGAACGGGGCAGCCGACCGGGTGCGCCGCGCGTTGGACGGGCATCCGGGGCTGCGCGAACAGGCGTTGCCGTTCCGCCATCGGCTGAGTTTCGACATGGATCCCGCAGAAGTACGCCCGCACAGCGCCGAGGCTGTTCAGGCCCTGGGCCTTGATCTGCTGATTTCCCAGAACCGCGACTTCGACGTGCTGCCGAAAGGTGTCAGCAAGGGTCCGACACTGCTGCGGGTGTTGGACCGCCTGCAAGTCGCGTCTGCGCGGGTTTTGACCGCCGGCGATACGCTGAACGACCTGTCGATGCTGGCCAGCGGGCTGCCCGGTGTCGCCGTCGGCAATGCCGAACCCGCGTTGCTGGCGGCGCTGACGGCCCATCCGCAGATCTATTGCGCCACACGCAAAGGTGCGGCCGGGATCCTTGAGGCGATGGCGCAACGCAACCTTGGCCCCGACGCCTAAAGCCCTTCGCCGATCCGGTCGGTTTCTGCCGACAGGGCCAATGCCGCCCCGCCCCGCGCCCAGACCAGATCGCCCCAGGTGTTGACCGCGATGCGGGTCCGCTCGCGCCCGATCCAGTCGGAGAACCGATGCGTGCCGCTCAGAACCTCCTCGGCGTAGAGGTAGTCATACCGCAGCCGCGCGCCCGACAGGATCAGCAATTCCGGATCGAACACCCGGATCACATTGGCCAGACCGGTCGACAGATAGCGCCCGGCGCGCGCAAAGATCGTCCGCGCGGCCTCGTTCCCCGCCTTGGCCTGATCGAACAGGATCTCCAGCGTCTGCTGCGGCGACCGCACCACCGAGCTGTCCCATTCCAGCGCCGTCGAGGCCTCACGCACCAGTGCGTAATCGGCAATATAGGCCTCCAGGCAGCCGCGCTGCCCGCAGCGGCACAAGGCCCCGTCCAACTGGATGGTGGTGTGCCCGATCTCCAGCCCGATTCCGCGCGCGCCGCGATAGATGCGATTGTCCAGAATCAGCCCCATGCCAACGCCATGCTCGATGGTAAAGACGGCGAAATTGGACAATTCGCGCCCCATGCCGAACCAAAGCTCCGCCATGGCCAGAAGGTTCACGTCGTTGTCCAGGTAAACCGGAAATGGCAGGTTGTCGGACAGGAATTCGCCCAACGGCACGCGCTTGTCGCGCAGGAACGGACACCAATGCACCAGCCCGGACTGGTGATCGATGAAACCGGGCAGCCCGATGCCGACGCCACAGATGTCGGACCGGGAAAGACCGCTGCGCGACAAAAGATCGACCAACAGGGCGTTCAGATCGGCCAGCAGCTCCTCGGGTTCCTTGCGGCCCGACGCGCATTCCAGCGTGGCATCGGCAACCACCCGCCCGGTGAAATCGGTCAGCACCGCGTTGTGCAAGCCGTCGCGCAGGGTCACGCCGATGACGTGGCGCGCGTCGGGCACCAGCGACAGCTCCACCGGCGGCCGCCCGCGCGAAAAATCGCGCTGTGGCTTGGGATTCTCCCGCACCAGCCCGGCGTCCATCAGCCCGCTGACGATCGAGGTGACCGAGCCCGGCGAGACGCTCAGATCCTTGGCCACATCGCTGCGCGAGATACGGCCGGCGGCGCGGATTCGCTCCAGCACCTGCTGACTGAGCGGTTTTCGGCCGCGCGCCGCATCCACCAGCAACGGCCCGCTGCCTTCCGCCACGTCGGTCTTGGGGGCGACCTGCTCCATCACATGATTACTTTACGCAACGAACAATTCCTTCTGCAATGCAGCAAAATCAACCGCAATACTTGAGCAATGTTTCTCAAAGTCCCCCGCATTCGATCATTTTCCACCCTAACGGTGAATTTTTATTTTTGACAACTAAAATAAATATGGCATCCTGCGTGCATCCGGACGTTCCGGAGGCCCAGATTCGGGCACAAAAGGGAGGACTACATGCGCAAAGCATTTATCGCGGCCACCGCCGTAGCAGTCGGGCTGTCGTCGACGGCCATGGCACAGGATCTGACCGTCGGGGTCAGCTGGTCGAATTTCCAGGAAGAACGCTGGAAGACCGACGAAGCGGCCATGAAGTCGATTCTGGACGAGGCTGGCGCCACCTATGTCAGCGCCGACGCCCAGTCGTCGCCATCCAAGCAGTTGTCGGATATCGAAGCCCTGATCGCTCAGGGCGTGGACGCGCTGATCATCCTGGCCCAGGACAGCCAGGCCATTGGCCCCGCCGTGCAGGCCGCCGCAGACGAGGGTATTCCGGTGGTTGGCTATGACCGCCTGATCGATGATCCCCGCGCCTTCTATCTGACCTTCGACAACGTCGAGGTCGGACGGATGCAGGCCCGCGCGGTTCTGGCGGCCGCACCCAAGGGCAACTACGTCATGATCAAGGGCTCGCCCACCGACCCGAACGCGGACTTCCTACGCGGCGGTCAGCAGGAAGTGCTGCAGGCAGCCATTGACGCCGGCGACATCACCATCGTTGGCGAGGCTTACACCGACGGCTGGCTGCCGGCCAACGCGCAGCGGAACATGGAACAGATCCTGACCGCCAATGACAACGCGGTCGACGCGGTCGTGGCGTCGAACGACGGCACCGCCGGCGGCGTGGTCGCGGCGCTGACGGCGCAGGGCATGGATGGCATTCCGGTCTCGGGTCAGGATGGCGACCATGCCGCGCTGAATCGCGTGGCGCTTGGCACCCAGACGGTTTCGGTGTGGAAGGATGCGCGTGACCTTGGCCGGGCCGGTGCGGCAATCGCCCTGGGACTGGCAAGCGGAACGGCCCCTGCCGATATCCCCGGCGCACAGACCTGGACCTCGCCCAGTGGCAAGGACCTGACCGCCGTCTTCCTGGCGCCGGTGCCGGTGACTGCCGACAACCTGACCGCTGTCGTCGACGCGGGCTGGATCGAGCAGGAAAAACTGTGCCAGGGCGTCACCGCCGGGCCGGCACCCTGCAACTGATCCGACGATCTGCCACATGATACCCGTGTCCGTGCCAATGCACGGGCACGGCCCCCTCCGATCAGGCCCAATCGCGCCTCGTCCCGACCTTCCGTAACCGGAGTCCAATCCCATGTCCGATACCACGACCGCACCCCCGGCGGCCAAACGGAACATTGCCAAGACGCTGGAGCTTGATACGCGTCTGCTTGGCATGATCGGCGCCTTCGTCGTTGTCTGTCTGGTTTTCAACGTCCTGACCGATGGACGCTTCCTGACCCCGCGCAACATCTTCAATCTGACCATCCAGACCGTTTCCGTGGCCATCATGGCCACCGGCATGGTTTTCGTGATCGTCACCCGCCACATCGACCTGAGCGTCGGCTCGGTGCTGGCCACCTGTTCCGCGGTGATGGCCATGACCCAGACCGCGCTGCTGCCCAATGCCCTGGGCCTGGAACTGGGCCATCCGCTGATCCCCTGGATCGCCATCGCCGTCGGTATCCTGACCGGCGCGCTGATCGGGGCCTTCCACGGCTGGATGATCGGCTATCTGGCCATTCCCGCCTTCATCGTGACCCTGGGCGGCCTGCTGGTCTGGCGCAACGTCGCCTGGTACATCACCAGCGGCCAGACCATCGGCCCGCTGGACCCGACCTTCATGGCGTTCGGCGGCATCAACGGCACGCTGGGCACCACGACCTCGTGGATCATCGGGTTTGCCGCCACCGCAGCCGCCATCGCCGGCCTGTGGAACGCACGCCGCGCCAAGGTGGCGCATGAGCAGCCGGTGAAACCGGTCTGGGCCGAAACCGTGCTGTCGGCCCTGATCGCCACCGGCATCCTCGGGTTCATCGCGATCCTGAATTCGTATGAGGTGCCCGAGCGCCGCCTTGCCCGCATGTTCGAAGCCCGCGGCGAGGTCATGCCCGAGGGCTATACCGAAGCCTATGGCCTGCCGATCTCGGTGCTGCTGCTGATCGGCATTGCCGTGATCATGACCATCATCGCCAAGCGCACCCGGCTGGGCCGCTATATCTTCGCCACCGGCGGCAACCCGGATGCAGCGGAACTGTCGGGCATCAATACCCGCCTGCTGACCGTGAAGATCTTCACCATGGTCGGGGTGCTGTGTGCGATCTCGGCGGTGGTGGCCTCGGCCCGTCTGGCCAACCACTCCAACGACATCGGCACGCTGGACGAACTGCGCGTCATCGCGGCGGCGGTCATCGGCGGCACCGCCTTGTCCGGCGGCATCGGCACCATTCATGGCGCCATCCTCGGCGCACTCATCATGCAGTCGTTGCAATCGGGCATGGCCATGGTCGGCGTCGACGCGCCATTCCAGAACATCGTCGTGGGCTCTGTCCTGGTGCTCGCCGTCCTCGTGGACATCATCTATCGCAAGCGCACCGGAGGCAAATGATGGCGACTCCTCTCGTAGAAATGACCGACATGTGCATCTCGTTCGGCGGGGTGCAGGCGGTGGATCACGTCTCCATCGATCTGTATCCCGGTGAAGTGGTGGGCCTGCTGGGTCACAACGGCGCTGGCAAGTCGACGCTGATCAAGATGCTCTCGGGGGCCTACAAGGCCGACAGCGGAGAGATCCGCATCGCCGGCGAAAGGGCCCGGATCGAAAGCCCCCGCGACGCGCGACGCTTCAATATCGAAACGATCTATCAGACGCTGGCGCTGGCCGACAACCTGGACGCTTCGGCCAACCTGTTCCTGGGGCGCGAGATCGTCACCGCGACGGGCCTGCTGAACGACGCCAAGATGGAATCCGAGACGCGCAAGATCATGGCGCGGCTCAACCCCAACTTCCAGAAGCTGAAGGAACCGGTCTCGGCCCTGTCGGGCGGTCAGCGGCAATCGGTGGCCATTGCGCGGGCGGTCTATTTCAACGCCCGCATCCTGATCATGGACGAACCCACCGCCGCCCTTGGCGTCCATGAAACCGCCATGGTCGCGGAACTTATCCAGGAGTTGAAGAACCAGGGTCTGGGCATCTTCTTGATCTCGCACGACACCCACGAGATGATGGAGTTGTGCGACCGCGTCTCGGTCATGAAGAACGGCAAGCTGGTGGGCACCGAAAGGGTCGAGGATGTCACCGAAGACGATATCCTGAGCATGATCATCCTCGGCAAGAACCCGAAAAGGGCCGCGTGATGTATCTTGGATTGGATCTGGGCACCTCGGGCATCAAGGCGCTGGTAGTGGATGACAAGCAGCAACTGGTGGACGAAGCCACGGCCCCGCTGGAGGTGCTGCGCCCGCATCCCGGCTGGTCCGAACAGCGCCCGGCCGACTGGATCAGCGCCGCCTCGACGGTGATGGACATGCTGGCGGCGCGCGGCAGCCTGAAGGGGCTGCGCGGCATTGGGCTGTCGGGCCAGATGCACGGGGCGACCCTGCTGGACAAGTCCGACAACGTGCTGCGCAACTGCATCCTGTGGAACGACACCCGCGCCCATGCGGAAGCCGCCCAACTGGATGCCAACCCGGTCTTCCGGGCACAGTCGGGCAATATCGTGTTCCCCGGTTTCACCGCCCCCAAGATCCTCTGGGTGGAGGCCAACGAGTCCGAGATCCGCGCCAAGCTGGCGCGGGTTCTGCTGCCCAAGGACTACCTGCGGCTGTGGCTGACCGGCAATCATGTGTCAGACCTGTCCGATGCTGCCGGCACGGCGTGGCTGGATCCCGGCAAGCGCGACTGGTCGGATGCCCTGCTGGCCGCCTGCGGGCTGACGCGCGACCACATGCCGGATCTGGCCGAAGGCTCTGCCCCCACTGGCGTGTTGCGGCCCGAGATTGCCGCGCGTTGGGGTCTGGCCCGCGATGTGATCGTGGGCGGCGGCGGTGGCGACAATGCAGCCTCGGCCGTGGGCGTGGGCGTGGTGAAGGCCGGACAGGCGTTTGTGTCCCTTGGCACCTCGGGCGTGCTGTTCGCGGCCTCCGACAGCTATTCCCCGGATGCGGGAAGCTCCGTGCACACCTTCTGTCACGCTTTGCCGAAGCTGTGGCACCAAATGGGCGTGATCCTGTCGGCCACCGACAGCCTGAACTGGTATGCCGGTCTGGTCGGGGCTGATCCGGCCGAACTGACCGGCAATCTGGGCGCGCTGCAGGCCCCCGGACGGGCGCTGTTCCTGCCTTATCTGGGCGGTGAACGCACCCCGCATAACGATGCCCGCGTGCGCGGCGCGCTGGTGGGGCTGGCCCATGACACCGACCGCACCGCCGGAACCCGCGCGGTGCTGGAGGGCGTCAGCTTCGCGCTGAAAGATTGCCATGACGCGCTTTCGGCAACGGGAACGCGCATCGACAGCCTGGTGGCCGTGGGCGGGGGCAGCCGCTCGCGCCACTGGCTGGAGATGATCGCCACTGTGCTGGGCCAACCGGTTTCGATCCCCGAGGCCGGCGACTATGGCGCCGCATTTGGCGCCGCCCGCCTGGGCCTGATGGCCGCCACCGGAGCCGGGGCCGAGGTGGCCACCCCACCCCGGCTGGCCGCGACCATCGACCCGGTTCCCGCATTGAGCGAGGCTTTTGCCCAGGCCCATGCTCGCTACAAATCTACCTATACCGCTCTGAAGGATCTCTCATGACCGACTTTTTCGCCGGCATTTCGGCCCTCGCCTATGAAGGGCCGGACAGTGACAACCCGCTGGCCTATCACCACTACAATCCCGAAGAAATGCTGGGCGACAAGACACTGGCCGAGCATTTGCGCTTTGCCGTCGCGTGGTGGCACAGTTTCGCCTGGCCCGGCGTCGACCCTTTCGGCGGCCAGACCTTCGAGCGGCCCTGGTTCGGCGACACCATGGATCTGGCGCGCCTGAAGGCCGATGCGGCTTTCGAGTTGTTCGCCATCCTCGGCCAGCCCTATTTCTGCTTCCACGATGCCGACATCCGCCCTGATGGCGCCGATTTCGCCGAGAACACCCGCAACCTTGAAGAGATCGTGGACTACATCGGCCAGAAGATGGCCGATGGCGGCCCGAAGCTGTTGTGGGGCACCGCCAACCTGTTCTCGCACCGCCGCTTCATGTCCGGGGCGGCCACCAACCCGGACCCGGATGTTTTTGCCTTTTCGGCAGCGACGGTGAAGACCTGCATGGACGCCACCCAGAAGCTGGGCGGCGAGAACTATGTGCTGTGGGGCGGGCGCGAGGGCTATGAAACCCTGTTGAACACCGATCTGGTGCGCGAGCGCGAACAGGCCGGACGCTTCCTGTCGATGGTCGTCGACTACAAGCACAAGATCGGCTTCAAGGGCGCGATCCTGGTCGAACCCAAGCCGCAGGAACCCAGCAAGCACCAGTACGACTATGACACCGCCACCGTCTACAGCCTGCTGAAGGAATACGGGCTGGAAAACGAAGTGAAGATGAACCTGGAACAGGGGCACGCGATCCTGGCGGGCCATTCCTTCGAACATGAACTGGCCATGGCGGCCTCGCTGGGCATCTTCGGCTCGATCGACATGAACCGGAACGACTATCAGTCGGGCTGGGACACCGATCAGTTCCCCAACAACGTGCCGGAAGTGGCGCTGGCCTATTACGAGATCCTCAAGGCCGGCGGCTTCACCACCGGCGGCACCAACTTCGACTCCAAGCTGCGCCGCCAGTCGCTGGATCCCGCCGACCTGGTGGCCGCCCACGCGGGCGCCATGGACGTCTGTGCGCGCGGCCTGAAGGCCGCCCATGCCATGCTGGCGGACGGCAAGCTGGAAGAAGCGCGCGCCGCCCGCTACGCCGGGTGGTCCGAACCCGACAATGCCGCGATGCTGAACAGCGATCTGGACAGCATCACCGCGCGCGTTCTGGCCGAAGGCATCAACCCGCGGCCCGTGTCGGGGCGGCAGGAAGTTCTGGAAAACCTCGTCAACCGCTACGTCTGAGGCTCGATTGCCGGGTGTTGGGCCCGACAATAACAGGCGCGCCGCCCCCGCAGCGCGCCTGTTTGCATGTGGGTCCCCCCCGAATCATCGTCGCAATTCCGCCGGAATTTCGGCGAAATGCCCGCCGCGGTTGTCGCGCGCGCAGCAAAAGGGCCGCCCCGGCAAGGACGGCCCTGAAAGTGACGTCACGTCGTCTGGCACGGGTGGCTCAGGCGCGTTCGGCGTATTCCATGGTTTCGGTGTTCACCACGATGTCTTCATCCTGACCCACGAAAGGCGGCACCATGACCTTCACGCCGTTGTCCAGAATCGCCGGCTTGAAGCTGTTGGCGGCGGTCTGACCCTTCACCACCGGCTCGGTCTCGACGATCTTGCAGGTGACCTTTTGCGGCAGAGAGGCGTTCAGCGCCTCGCTCTCATGGAACTCCACCACGATGGTCATGCCGTCCTGCAGGAACGGCCGCCGGTCGCCCAGAAGATCGGCCGGAAGCTCGATCTGCTCGTAGGTTTCGGTGTCCATGAAAACCAGCATCCCATCGGATTCATACAGGAATTGCTGATCCTTCTGCTCCAGCCGGACGCGTTCGACCTTGTCCGCCGAGCGGAAGCGCTCGTTCAGTTTCGAGCCGTTGCGCAGGTTGCGCATCTCGACCTGGGCGAAGGCGCCGCCCTTGCCCGGCTTCACATGGTCGACCTTGACCGCAGCCCAAAGGCCACCGTTATGCTCCAGCACGTTTCCGGGCCGGATTTCGTTTCCGTTGATTTTCGGCATGCCTGCCCTCGTCGGTGAGGTTGTAAAAAAATGTCCCCCTCCTATATCTGTGGCTCTGATCCCCATCAAGACGCGGAGAAGCATGGAAACGCGGCGACAGCCATGCACTGAGCGCATAGGTGGTATCGCCAGATAGCATTACAGAATCACGACAAAAGGGTCATATTGCGGCTCACCCCAGAAACGACCGGAAACGCAAGAGCAAGAATAAGGATCCCGCATGGGCGAATTCGTAGACAGCACAGCGTTCAGCCACGAGCAAGGCAACCGTGCACGTAAATTGTTCGCAGCCGTGGTGCTTGCCGCACTGGACGATGCGATTGCAGATGACAAGAAGTATGGCAATGGCCCCGAGCAGATTGCCCGCTGGGCGCGGTCCCGTGACGGCCGCGAAGTGCTCAGCTGTGCCGGCATCGACCCCAACGAGCGTGTGGTCTCGGGCCTGATGGAATTCGTCGGCAAAGGCGTCCGCACATCGGTCGCCCTGTCGCGCGAGGAAAGCGAACGTCGCCAGCAGGCCGAAGCCGCCTGATCGCGGCCCCACCGCCGGTTTGCAGCGCGCCCCAAGGGGCGCGTTTTTCTGTTCGGGCACAGGATCGCATGACATGACCCGCGCCATCATGATCCAGGGCACCGGCTCGAACGTGGGCAAGAGCATGCTTGTGGCCGGCCTGGCCCGGGCCTGCTTGCGACGCGGCCTGACGGTGCGCCCGTTCAAGCCACAGAACATGTCCAACAACGCCGCTGTCACCGAGGACGGGGGCGAGATCGGGCGGGCACAGGCGCTGCAAGCGCGCGCTGCGGGCGTGGCCCCGCGCGTAGACATGAACCCGGTACTGCTGAAGCCCGAACATGACCGGGGCGCGCAGGTGGTGTTGCAGGGCAAGGCCATCGGCACCGTGCGCGCCCGCGACTACGCACAGTTCAAACCCCGATTGCTTCAGGCCACACTGGACAGTTTCCGCCGCCTCGCCGCCGAGGCCGACCTCGTGCTGATCGAGGGCGCGGGCAGCCCCGCCGAGATCAACCTGCGCGCGGGCGACATTGCCAACATGGGCTTTGCCGAGGCCGCCGGGGTGCCGGTGGTGCTGGTGGGCGACATCGACCGCGGCGGCGTCATCGCCCAGTTGGTCGGCAGCCATGTGATCCTGCCCGAACCCGACCGCGCCCGCATCAAGGCCTGCGCCGTCAACAAGTTCCGCGGCGATCCCAGGTTGTTCGACGACGGGCTGGCCGAGATCGTGGCGCGCACCGGCTGGCCCTCGCTGGGGGTGATCCCGTGGTTCGACGGCGCGTGGCGCCTGCCGGCCGAGGATATCCTCGACATTCGCAGCCATGCCGGTGACGGCATTTTGGTCGCCGTCCCGCGCCTGCCCCGCATCGCCAATTTCGACGATCTCGACCCGCTGAATGCCGACCCGCGCATCGACGTGCGGCTGATCCAGCCCGGCCAGCCCCTGCCCGGCGACGCCGACCTGGTGCTGATCCCCGGCAGCAAATCCACGATCTCGGATCTGGAGGCCTTCCGCGCGCAGGGCTGGGACATTGATCTGACCGCGCATCTGCGGCGCGGCGGCAAGGTGCTGGGCATCTGCGGTGGCTACCAGATGCTGGGCCGCCACATCCATGACCCCGAGGGGATCGAGGGCAGCGCCCGCGCCGTAGAGGGTCTGGGCCTGCTGGATGTCTCGACGGTCATGGCCCCGGAAAAACGGCTGGCCCGCGTCAGGGCCACGCACAGCGCCTCTGGCACCACCCTGGACGGCTACGAGATCCACCTTGGCCGTACAGAGGGCCCCGACTGCGCCCACGCCTGGCTGGATCTGGAGGGCCGCGCCGAGGGCGCGTGCTCAGCCAATGGCCAGGTCTGGGGCTGCTACCTGCACGGGCTGTTCAGCGCCGATGCCTTCCGGCAGGCGTTCTTCGACGGTCTGGGGTTGCAGGTCGGCTCCTATGACTACGAGGCCGGGGTCGAGACCGCGCTGGACGATCTGGCCGCCCATCTGGAAACCCATTTCGACATCGACAAGCTGCTCGCACTGGCCAGCCCCCTGCCCTGAACAGAAAAAAGGCGCGCCGGAGATCTCGACGCGCCTTTCATATCAGTGCCGGCAGGGGTTCAGTATTTGCCGATGCTTTTCAGAACCCGCTCAAGCTGGATGCCCTGTGCGCTGCCCACGGACGGTGCGTTGCGCACCGCGTTGTAATAGACCGACGGGTCATAGGCGGTGACCGGAAGCCCCAGCCCATCCACGGTCAGCCGCCCCATCGAGGCCAGCAGGCCATAGACCGCAAGTTGCTCCAAGGCGTTCGCGTCGATCTTGGCGCCGCGCGCGTCCAGAAGTTCCTGTTCCGCGTCCAGAACGTCCAGCGTGGTGCGCGCGCCAAGCGTCGCTTCCTCGCGGGTGCCGTCAAAGGCGATCTGGGCCGCTTCGATCTGACGGTCGGTGGCCACCAGACGGGCCCGCGCCACATCGCGCACGGCCCAGGCGCGTCCCACCTGTTCGTCAATCTCGGCGGTGGTGCGCAGCAGACTGGACCGCTGGTTGTCCCGGTCCGCCTGCGCCCGGCGGAAAGCCGAGTTGATGGCGCCGCCACGATAGATCGGCCCGCGCAAAGACAGGCCGATGCTGGCCGAAGGCTCCAGCCCGTTGTTCGGATAGAACCGGCTGAAGTCCGAGTAGCCAACGCTGGCATTGGCGCTGATCGACGGCAGAACGGCAGCCTCGGCGCGCGCCACGTTGATCTCGGCCACGGTCACAAGCCGCTGTGCGCGCAGGATCGCCGGATGTGCGCGCAGGGCAATCTCGCGCGCCGCATCAATGGAAGAGGCCGTGGAAGGCAACGCCGGTGGCGGCGCGAGCTGGCCGGGATAGCGCCCGACCTGAAGGTTGTAGTCTTCGCGCGCGGTTTGCAGATCGCCTTCTGCCGAAACCAGATCAGCGTCCGACTGGGCCAGACGCGACTGGGCTTGCGCCACGTCGGTCCGGGTGACCTCGCCAACCTCGAACCGGTCGCGGGCGGCCCGCACTTCTTCCTGAAGGACGCGCACGTTGTTGCGGCGCAGGTCCACGGTTTCCGTGGCCCGGATCACTTCCAGATAGGCTTCGACCGCATCGAACAGCACCGCCTGTTCCTGCACCAGCAGGGCCTCGCGGGCGGCCAGAACCGCCTCTTTCGCGGCCTCGATCGCCAGCTTGTTGCGGCCCCCTTCGTAGATCACCAGTTCGGAGGTCAGCCCGAGGGTCGTTTCCGCCCCGTCCCTGTCCGCACCACGGATGGCGTCATCGTCCAGAAAGGTCCAATCCCGCTGAATGCTGTAGTCCAGCGTCGGACGCAGGACCGCCACAGCCGAGGCAACGTCTTCATCCGCCGCCCGCAGCACGGCCCGCGCCTGATCCAGAAGATCGCTGTTGTTATAGGCCGACACCAGCGCGTCGGTCAGGGTTTCAGCCTGCGCCGGAAACGCCATGAAGCCGGACAGCACCACGGCTGCCAGACGCGCCTTTCCCGAGAATTTCTGTCTCACCAGTTTGCTCCTGCTCGCCCGGGCGTGGCCCGACGTCAAATCACAGCGCGAATTCCGCCGCCTTTGCAAAGCCCGGCAGGACCGGAGCGCCGGCATTGAAATCATAGCGCCAGTTCACCGTGCCATCGATCTTGTAGCCGATCCTGACGGTGCCGAGTGCCTCATCCATGAAAACCGCCGCGATCCGGCCGCCTTCCTTCAACTGGTCCAGCAGCGCGTCGGGCACGGTTTCCACGCCCCCTTCTACCACAATGGCGTCATAGGGGCCATGTTTCGCCGCACCTTCGGCCAGCGGGGCATGAAGCACGGCCACATTGTCGACCCCATGGTCGGCCAGGCGACTTTCAGCCTCACGCGCCAGATCCTCGTCTTCCTCGATGGCCACCACCGCCTCGGCCAGTTGCGCGATCAGCGCCGCCGAGTAGCCATAGGCACACCCAAGATCCAGAACCAGATCGGTGCGGTGGATGTTCAGGACATCCAGCATCTTTGCCATGGTCCGGGGTTCCAGCAACACACGACCATCGCCCAGGTCCATGTTGTTGCCCATATAGGCCGCTTCAACCTGCGCTTCGGGCACGAAAACCTCGCGCGGGACACGCAGCATGGCGTCGATGATCGGGTATTTCGTCACGTCCGAAGGGCGCACCTGGGTGTCGACCATCATCGTCCGGCGGGAAGTGAAATCGGGCATGGATCAGACTCTGCCGTTCAGTTTCATGTCCCGTTCGGCTTCGCACAGATGCCCGGTGCGGGCAACCTCGCAAACCGCCTTGCGCGACCATACGACGTGGGCTATAGCCACCGCACACCGGTTCGGCGAGTTGGCGGAGTGGTTACGCAGCGGATTGCAAATCCGTGTACACCGGTTCGATTCCGGTACTCGCCTCCAATATTTTCAATGACTTGCGTCATGTCGTGTCTCCATTGGCTCGATTTTTGAAACAGGTGTTGAAACATTCACGTTTCCTTCCTGTTCTGTTCAAAGCGGTTCCGCGCGTCCTGCGCCCGCGTTGCTAGTTCCCGTTGCCTGATCTGACCTCCGTATTTCTTGAGCATCTCGACGCCGGAATGTCCGGTGACGGCTTTCACCATCTCGTCGTCACATTCAGCTAGGTAGAGTTCGATTGTCGCGTTCTTGCGCAGCCCGTGGGTGACGTACTTTGTCGCTTCGGGGTGCTTCATCGTCGCCTTGACCTTGCGCATCTCCTCGGCAACCGTCCGATAGCGCACAGGGCGACCAGCCTTGTCCGTGATGACTGTCAGGCCTTTTTTCTCGACCGTGCCCAGGTGTGCCTTGAGGCGATCCGTCAAAGGTATCCAAAGCGGCTTGTCGGTCTTGCCCTGAGTGAAGTCATATGCCCCGTCCTTGATATGGCCCCAGCGGATTTTCAGAACGTCCCCGATCCGCTGGCCAGTGCCGATGCACAGTTCATAGACGAGCCGCGCACGGGGTGGTGCCACGGCTTCAAACTCGGCCCGGATATCATCGGGCCAAGGTTCCCAGCCCTCGCTTTTCTGCTTGAAGAGGGGAATGCCTTTGGCCGGATTGCCGTGCTCTTTCTTGAGGTATCCGATCAACCGCGCGTGGTTCATCAGGACCACCATCACTTGCACCAGGTAATTCGCTTGCCGCCAGTGCTCGGCGTTGGCGCGGTGCAGTTCGTAGACATGGTGCGGTTCGATCTTGGCAGGGTCTTTCGTGCCCCAGATCGTGCGGATATGGCCGATGTATTTCCGATAGTCTGATTTCGTGCGCGGCTTCAATTTCTTGAACGCATCGCTTTCGTAGTAGCTTAGAACCAGCGCCTCAAAGTTGCGTTTGGTCGGAGCTGGTTCGCGGCCCTTGAGCAACCGTTTGTAGTGATCCCAAAACTCGGGCGTTCCGGGTTCCTCTTTCATCATTACCGATTGACCGCGTGACCGGCGGATGAACCGGATATAACCCCGATCCGGATAGACGTACTTAGGCAGGCCCTGTTTGGTCATTTGCCCATCCTCAGATCGCTTGCCAGGAAGTCGTCGGGGCCGTCAGGATCGGCCATCGAAGCGTCAATAACCGTTGTGCCATCGGGCTTGAGTTCAAAACGCGCGCGCACCCATCCGGCCGCCCGAGCCGCTTGGATCAGGGCGACCGCATTCTGGCGGGCTAGGGTTTGGGGGCGCGGTTCATTAGCCATACTGGGCGGGCCGGATCACAACGAGCCCAGAACACGCCGCACAGCGTCGTAGTCGAACGCGAAGGGTTTGTCGTGCAGAGGTTCAAGCCCTTTCGACTCGCACCAGCGCCAGAAGGCCGGTGTCGCATTCTTGTATCCAAGGTCACGCGCAAGGTCTTTTGCGGTCCAAATGCGCATCTACGTGCCCTCCTGTGCGGGTTTGATCGGTGGTCGCGGCATCCGTTTTTCGGTGGCGCGGATATTCAGGTTCGCATTGCCCATCAGTCGGCCTCCGGGTCGATGCCTCGGATGAGGCAATATAGTCGGGCGATTTGGTCCCCTGACAGACTATGCGTCGTGTGCTTGCCGCCGGTCTGGGCACCCGGAGTGAAGCCGGGCGGACGATAAGAGACGGTGAATTGAAAGAAGTCAGTTTCCGACTCAAGGTCAGTTTCCACGTCCTTCGTAAGGTCGTGGATGGTCAGGGAGATTTCCGGTCCCCAGTCGCTCAGCGAGTAGGAGATGCAGTCAAGATGATACGGACGATCTTCTGCGCAAAGAACAGCCGCGATCGCAGTCCAGGCGTTTTCGGGCCAGACCTCAAAGCAGGCAGGGCGCGGGAAAGCCTGCTCATCGATATCGCTGCCATACAGGATCAAAATGCCGCCTTCGCGAGGGCCGTTCGGGGCGACCTCGACGGAAAATGGCGTCAGGCTGGCCACTTCCTCGATCACGGCAACGCACTTGGTTGGGGGGCCGTCGTAGAGAGACAGAATCAGGGCGTTTGTGGCGTCGGAAGATTTCATTTCTGGCGAGCCTTTGCCCCTTCCCCCGGTCGCAAATGCCCCCCCCTTTCGGCCGACCTGCACAAGCGAACGTGCGCGGGCGTCATCGCCGCGCAGCGTCTGCGTCATCCATTTCTTGAGGTCTGCCAGTTTTGCCATGGTTTTAAAATGCCATCTCGATACGGTGCGGTCAAGATGTAATGAAACAGGATATCAATTCTATCCGTGGCAGAACAGCCAAGGCGCGAAGCCGGTTGCGGTGGGCTATGATCTTGCAATCTGCATTCGCAGCTCCTCCCACAGCAGGCCGCCAGGCTGTGGAAGCTCTGGGCAATCACCCCAGCGCGTGTATGCGGCGATCTTCGCGGCAAGGTCGGCCGTGCATTGCGAGGGTAGTTCGATCATTTGGTTTTCGAGGGCGATCAACCGGTCTGTTGCTCTGTCGATCTGATCGTCGGCGCTGAGATTCTCGACTTCATCCCACAGAACCAGCCATTGCTCATAAAGGCGCTGGATCGGTGTTGCGGTTTGAGCATCGGTCGGTAGGGCCAGCGCTACGCCGGATGCGGGCACAGCGGTCAGAAGGGTGCGGCGGGAGATTTGGTTGGACATGGTTTCAGTCTCTCGGTTGAGGCTTTCTAGGGCCGTGCCAGTGGCGGACTGGCGCCGGGGTGCTAGAAACCCGCCGAGAGACGGGCGTGACGATTTTCCGCAAGCGGTCTTGTATGACGCCACCACCCCGACATAAACTGTCGGAGCGTAACGCCGCCAAGCGTTCACGCATTTCGCCGCCCTACGCGCCAACGTAGGAAACCTTGGTCAGGTGTCGCGGCTATCTCGGTCCGGGTTTCTAGGCCCACGGGCACCCTGCAGCAAATTTCATGCGCGATCAAGTGCGCCCTTCGGGGCCATTTTTTTTGCGCGCCACGCCCCTAGGAGGTAAAGGCCGCGCGCTGTCGGGGTTATTCGGCACTCACCGACTGATCCGAGGTGCTTTCGGGCCCGATTGTTTCCGGGGCGCACCCTGCCCTATTCGCTCCAATCCACCATGCGCATCGCGCCGGACAGGTCCGCCGGGGCGATGCCTGCATCCTTGGCTTCGGCCATGGTCTTGACGATTGCTGACAAGGCGCGGGCACGGCCGCCCGCATCGAAGGCTTGCAGGGGGCGGATCGTGTCGATCATGACCGGGCTGCCCAGCTTGTCCGTCGCTTCTTCGGCCAACAGCGCCGCAATGGGTTGCAGCGTCCACAGGGCAAGCTGGCGCTGTGCTTCGCGTACAACGGGGCCGGTGGTCGCACGGTTCATCAGGGCAGGCAGGACGCCAAAGGCTGCCAGGATGCCCTCTCGTGCGGCGTCAAGCGTCTCTCGGGTCATGGACTTGCTCAGATCGGGGCTGAGCTGGTCAGGCTTCTGGCCAATCTGGGGGTTCATCCCCGCCGCCGTCGCCTGGGCCACGCCCTCGATCACAAGCGTCGATCCGCGCCGCCCGCGAAACGCGGTGCGCATCTGGTCCATGTCGTCAGATCCACTATCGGGCAAGGGCACGATCAGTGAGCCAATGGGGGCGTTTTCGAAGGTCTCGGCCAAGGCCGATTCAACCGCGTGCAGCATGGCCCCGGTCAAGCTGGCGCGGCGCAACGGGGCCGTGCCGATCCATGGCGTCGTGTGATCCGCGCCGATCCGCAGGTGCAGCACCTCGGCCGCAAGGGCGGTAACGGTGCGGCCTCCCCCGGCCTCAGGGATGGTCAGGCGATAAGCACGGGGCTTGCCGTCGCGCGTGGTCACGTCCCAGTCGATCGCAGGCACAAGCCCGGCGCTGCCTGCCAGAAGCACCGCTTCACCATTCAGGGCGACGGATCTGGCGATCATGGCCAGCGCCTGCCGAGTCAGAAGGTCGGTGCCTTCCACGTCTGCCATTGCGAAGCCACCTTCCCAGAGGCTGACACAGGATTGCACCGAAGCGGTCAATTCGGCCACGCCGCGCCGCCCGCTGATATGACTGTCCCGCGCGGCCATGACCTGGGCGGTGTATCCCGAGCCACTGGAACGGGCCTCGATCGGGCGCAGCTTGTTTGCGAGCCATCCAAGCATTCTTACCTCCAACGGGTTGCGGCGTGATGGTGCACAACGCGTTGCGCCACTTCGCCAACGGGTTGCCAGTTCCGGGCCTCGATCTGGGCCTGGCTGTATGCGGGCTTGGTCACGGCGCTGATCTCGATCAGGTCCGCCGCGCGGATCGTGCGCAGGATTGCGTTGCCGCGGTCTTCCACCGTCTCGCCACCAGGTCGAACCCGGAAGCCAGGTGACAGGCCACGCACCAGCCCTGCCGAATGCGCCCTGAGGAAGTCCCGAACATAGGACACTTGCCCCATGTCCGCGCTGATCGTCGCTTCAACGGTCAACGCGTCGTCGGTCTCGGTAAGAATGAGGGTGCCAGCCGCGCGGGATGCCAGCGGTTTGTTGAAGTCGTGACCGGACAGAAAATGCACGTCTTCCCCACGATCCAGCCGATCGGCGAAGGCGCGGGCCGCGATCATCTCTCGACGCTCACGCCCCATGCCCACGCGTTCTGCCAGCACGGTTTCGCGGCCGTAGGGAAAGGAAGCCCGAAGGCGGGTTTCCCCGCCCTCGGTGCGCAGCTCAAGGCTGCCGACATGAGCGCCCCAAAGCATCAGGCCAGCTCCAGTCCGGTCAGCAGCTCCAACTGCGTCGGGCGCGCAACAGTCACGTCCATGGTCGCAAGCGCCGTCAGCCGCAGGCCACCCGAAGCCGCATCTGTGTATTGATCGCGAATCATGTCCACGCCAGACCACCTCCCGCAGAAGATCGGAGCCACCCCGCCCGCATTGGTGGTCAGCAATGCCGAGCATGCCAGCGGCGAGCCGGTCGGATCTGCAAGCGCGTTGTGGCTCAGAACCAGGCTACTCAGTTTCGCGGCAAGGCGGTCCCATTCGGTGATACCGCTGCCTGCGTCCCAGATCGTGCCATCCATGAAGTCCCACAGCTCGGGACGTACCAGACCACGGACAGCCCCCGGCCCGGATGCTGCGTTGCCGGTGATGAACCGGGTGACAGCAGCCCGGAAAGCCGCCTCGGTCGCGGTGGCGCCGATTGCCGTGCTGGTGATGCCGTAGGTCGCAGCGCCGGTGATCACGCCCAGAGGCTCGCCAGACGCCCCGGAGCCGAGGAACACCACGCGATCGAGCTCAACACCCATGGCGCTGTTCATGTCGCGGCGCACGGCCTGTTCCAGGGCGGCCCCGGACTGTTTCAGCGTCTTGCGGGTGATCTTCATCTGCACCCCAAGCGTCTGGTTCGGGGCCAGTGCCTTGTCCGTGGTCTGGAACGCTTGCGCAGCACCGGCACTGCCGGTCTCGCTTGCCTGCCAGCCCACGGATGCACCTTGCGTCACCACTGGCCATTCGATCTCGCCATGATCGATCGAGATCATCTGCGCGCCCATCTGCGACGCAACCGAATTGGGGAACAGCCGATCGATGATCGGGCGGGTCTGGATGGGGTCCGGGGTTCCGCTGGCGATGGTTTCACCGGCGCGCACCTCAAGCGCTTCCCACGGAATCGGGATGCCTTGATAGGCCCCATGGCCGCGAAGCTCGGTGATGACTTCCGCCGTGCGGCCGTCGATCTGGTGGCCGTGGTCCAGGGCCATGGCGACCTGGCGAACCTCGAAGCCGCTCATCAGATCGGACCATTCCTGAGCGGTGCGCGTTTCCAGATCGGCCCCCGCCTCGCGGCGTTCCTCGTCCTCGGAGACGAGCGCGGCGCGGTACTGCGCTTCCTTGGCGCGGTACTCCGTGTCCAGATCGCCCATCTTGCGCAGCTCGTCCGCAGACGGGCTTTCAATGTTGGCCAGTTCGGCCAGGGATTGCCGGATTTCAGACCGGCGCAGTTCCAGTTTCTTAGATGTGAGCATGGGTCATCCTTTCTGCTCAGTGGGTTTCTTGCCTTTGGTGCCCAGGGAATCGACGGCCAGCCGCCAATCGCTGAGATCTTGCCGGGGCGGGGGATGCCCGCACTCGATTCGGGTTTTCTTCGTGTGGCAGCCGGGACAAAGCGCCTGCAGGTTTGTCGGCTCGTAGGACAAATCTGGATCGGTCCGGACCGGCTTGATGTGGTCGACCTCCAAGCGGCCGCCGCAGCCGCAATGGCGGCAACGAAAGCCGTCGCGTTCCAGGATCTCCATTCTCAGAACCTGCCAGCGTTTCGTGCGGGTCACGCGCTTGGAAAACCGGTGATGATCGCGCCTCACACCCATAGCAGCCTCGCTTTCGCCTTGGGCTGGGCGGCCACGCGCGCGCCTTGCGCCACTGCCAGCACGGATGCCGCCGCAGCGTCGATGCGGCCTGTCGATCTGGCTTTCGCCAGCTTGAGGTTGTTGGCCGGGTCACGCAGACAGACCGCATCCGCGAATGCAGACCGCAACAGCAGCGACGGGCGGGCCTTCACCTGCCCATCGAAGGCCGCGCGTCGGAACCGCTCGCAGTCTTCGCCGCCATCCCTGAAGCCTTGCCCGCGCCAAACGCAGGGCGCACGGGCACCGGCCCGGTTCAGGGCCTCGGACAGCTCGGCCTGCTTGTAGCGGTCCATCGTGATTGCCATCACGTTCTGGCCCTCGACATGGCGCATCACCTCGGTCAGCCATGGGGCAACCGGCACCGTCTTGTCGCCAAGAACGTTCAGTTCGCCGCGATCCTGCATTTCGACATAGCGGCGGGCGACGCCGTCCGATTGCCCTCGGTCCAGAAGGCTGGGCATGGACGGGAATGTGCCCAGGCACTCAAGCCGCCCGGTGTCAGGCCAGTAGAACGCAGCAGCCGTCATTGACGCAGAGCCGCCCAGGTCAATCCCGATCACAACGCCGCCTTCGCGGGGCGGCAGGGCTTCGGTCTCGCAGGCCAACCATTCGTCCAGGGTGATCAGCAGATCCCGAGATTCTCCGGAAACACGCTCATTGCGGTTGTAGAGCCGGAAGCTGGTCAAGCTGGATCCACCGCGCGCGATCGCCCGTTTCGCCTGCGCTTCAAGCCATTCCAGATCGCCGCCGATGCCATGAGGAGCACCGGGATTTGCGATCAGAAGGCTCTCCTGGTCGTCGGCAGGCAGGCCAGGCGCGGGCCGGTGTTCCTGGACGTAGGAACCCGGCGCCGGATCATCGATCCACCGGGAAAACGGGTGCGTGTCGTCGCTGGCGCTGGTGCTGATCAGGAAGGCGCGGCCCTTGCGCTTGCCGAGACCGGACAGCAGGGCGTGTTCCAGCTCGTCGCCGCGATCCAGCGCCCAGTGCCCGCGTTCGTCCAGGATAGCCATCGTCGGAGCGCCGCCCAGAGCAGACTTGCCGTCAGCAGCGATCACCCGCAGCACATGACCGCCGCCATCGCCCTCAAACTCGATTTCTAGACGCGGTGCGCGGCGGTAGATCAGCCGGCGCTGGATCTCAAGCGGCAGGGTTGCGGCGAACCCTGCCACAAAGTCCCAGATAATGCGGCCCTGGTCGCGGGTCCGCGCAGCGGCAACGATCTCGCGTCGTGGCTGGCGATCCCAGACGCCGATGAGACCGCCGAGCGCAAGCCCGGCCGTGATCGCGGATTTGCCGTTGCCGCGCCCAATGCTGAGAATGGCGTTGGCGGTGTCGGCAGCCATCGCGCCCTCGATAAACTGGCGCTGAAAGGGGGCGAGCGAAACAGGCTTCCCGGCGTTTGGCCCTTCCGGGATGCTCAAGCTATGCATGAAACGCATAGCTCTCTCGGCTGGGGTCTCGGACCCCGCCGCCGCGTCCTGCGCGAAAAGAGAAAACTCAGTAGCGCGGTCCCGCCGGTTCACAGAATTTGCGGCATTGGGACCATCTGCGAACAGGTCGCCAGTTGATCGATCGTTTCTAAGCAGATCCATCGCTTCAATTCCCTCCAACGGTTCGAGGAAATGCGATGATCTCTGTCGGCAGTCGTTCCGCCCTATCCCTTAAAGAGTCCCTATCGGGTGAAGTGGGCTTCACCCCTCGACTGTTCTGAGGGGTGACCCCCCCTGCACCCCTCGATCCGGGTTTAGGGGTGCAGCCAGCTTCACCCCTCGACTTGCGCTTAGGGGTGAAGTCAGCTTCATCCCTCGGCTTCCCAAACAGGTCATATTGATTGCTGCGCTGCCTGCCGTGCTCGGTGCGCACAGCCACGCTGATCAGCCCCTTGTCGGTCAGGGACCGCAGGGCGAGCTGCACACCACGTGTGGACAGCCCTGCAACCTCGGCAAGGGTCGCGACGCTCGGGAAGCAGGCGTTGGTGCGGTCGTGGTGGTGGTGTGCCAGGATCATCAGCACCAGCCGTTCGGAGCTGTTCAGCCTCGATCCTTTGGCAACCTCGATCGCCCAGTTCATCGCCCGCACGCTCATGGTTCCACCACGCAGATCGCATCGTCCGTGGGCGCGCCCATCTCGGCGATCAGTCGGCGCATGATGCTGGCCTGCTTGTCGCTGGGCTTCCAGTTTGCCCGCTTCCCGTGTCGGGCTATCGACTTCACGAAGCCCTTGATCCAGTCGTCACTGCCATCAGCCATCGTGCGGCGCACCACCATCGGCCAGTGAAACGTCATGATCTCGTCAAGCTCGGCACTGGTCATGCGCGCACCCCCCGGTACTTTCCGATGATCCGGGCTGCATGGGGCGACAACCACGTGCCATCGCCGCGCTGGGCAACGCCGCGCTGGTCATAGGCAGATGCAGCCTGATCCAGTATCGCGTGCTGCAGGTCTGCCGGTACGGTCGCAGCGTCCGGGCCGAACCCAGCTTCATAGGCGATCAGAAGGATTGTGCTGCCCGCCTGCAGGGCCATTGGCAGTTGGCCATCATCGATCAACCGCAGGGAAGGGCGCATGCCCCCACGCAGCTGGTATTGGGACGGTGCCAGTGCAACGGGGGATTGCCCCGGTTCCTCGAATTGCACCGTGACGGCTGCCGTGCTCAGGACCGGGCCGATCGGGAGACAGATCGGCGAACCGGGCAAATGGGGCCCGTCCGTTTCAACATCGATCCACTGCGTGATCAGGGCAACTTGCGCAAGGTCTTCGATCTCGTAGGCAGCGGACTGCGCCATCTGTTCGAGCTCATAGGCGCTTTCGCCCGGATACTCCCGAAGATGCGCACTGAGGTGTGGCTGCGACACGGGCGGATTCGTGGTTCGGGGCAAACGGCGATCAAATTTCATGCGGCGGCCTCCATTGCCGTAGCGCGTTGCAGGAAGGCGGATTGATTGGCCTCGGCCATGGCTTCGAAGCAGGCCAGGCAATAGGCCTTCCTCTCGGTCTCTGTGGCGCTGTGCGCCCAGAAACGGGCCTCAGGCATTGCGCCAAGGAAAGAGCTGGCGGGCATTCCAGCAGCCCCCAGAACCGCTGCGGCCAATTCTTCGGCTTGAGCCGGGTCAAGGCTGCTCAGGGCAGCGAATGCCAGCCCGGCGCGCTCTTCCAGTGAAAGGCGGTGTGCAGCGATCGTGCAGAAATCCGACCAGGCTTCGGACGTTCCGAGGGTCAGGCTATACCCCAACGCCCGCGATATGCTCTTGTAGGCCGGGCGCATATATTTTTTGAGGAACGCGGTCATACAAGCGCCCCCCAATGCATTGCCAAAATGGGAAAGGCTGCGATATAGTCGCCGCAGAGATAGACGCCTTCCACAACGTCTTTAGCGCCGCTGACCTTTGCCGAGGTCGCGGCGTTTTCTTTTTCGCCGGTCAAATCGGCGTTTGAAACTTTCTCGGAATGTTCACGGTTTGTCGGGTCGTCTTTTGAAACAGATACCGCTTGATTTCGTTGGGAAAGAGGCTGGATTGCAAATCCGTGTACACCGGTTCGATTCCGGTACTCGCCTCCAGTGTTCCCAATGACTTGAAGCCCTTTTTGCGCACGCGGTGCCAACCGTTTGCGCGTGGTCGGGTTGCCCCGTGTCTGGAAGACCGCAGTCGGCACATCGGGGCGATATTGGCGGCTTCGATTTCGGAATGGGCGCTTTGAGCGGACAGACTGCCGTCAGACACCGCCCGAGGACAGTTCCCCCTGTTGTTTTTTCACCAGCCGCATCAACGCGCGTGTCAAGACCGTTGCCTGTGCAGGTGGAAAGGCGCGCAACGCGCGCTTTCAGGGTCGGGGCCAGAAACAGGCGGTTGCCCACGGCAAGCAGCGTCCACACCAGCTCGGGCAGGATCTTGAGGATCTCGATGAGAACCTGGTCCGAGTGCATGGCGGCAATCTCGCATTGCAGGGCTTCCATCTGCGTCCTGGCAAAGGGGACCACGCAACGGCCGCGCGCAGGGTGCGGGCGCATCGGGAAAGCTGGGGCAAGCTTTCGGCCGGCTCACCAGGGGATGGTCTTGCCAGCCCAGTCGAAAAAGCCCCCCGAGGCTCCGGGGTCCAGACCGTTTATGACCTTCAACAGGTTCTGTGCGGCGTCCTCGGGCGGAACGGTCGGGTGTCGGCCTGCGTAGGCGCGGGTCAGCGGTGTGGCCACGGTGCCGGGATGCAGCGCGACGCAGATGGCCTGCCGATGGCTGCGCTTCAGTTCGATCGCGGCACCATGCAGGATCTGGTTGAGCGCGGCCTTGGCGGCGCGGTAGCTGTGCCAGCCGCCCAGGCGATTGTCCCCGATGGATCCGACCCGCGCCGACAGGGCCGCGAAGACCGCCCGGCGATCCTTGGCCAACAAGGGCACGGCGTGCTTCAGGATCAGCGCCGTACCCAGCGCATTGAGGTCAAACACCGCGCGCAGCGCTTCGGGCGAAACCTCGCGAAGGGCCTTTTCCGGGGCGTGACCCGCCACCGCCAGCCCGCCGGTGGCCAAGAAAACCAGATCGAACGGCCCGTCCTGCCGCGACAGGCAGGTGCGGACCGACTGTTCTGACGTGATGTCCAGCCCATCGTCGCGCCGCGAAAGCGTCGTGACATTGCCCGCCCCCAACCGGGCGCGCAGGGCCTCGGCCACAGCCGCGCCGATGCCACCGCTGGCCCCGATCACCAATGCCCTTTGCATGCGGTCCCTCCTTCCAATTCATGCCATCAGCTAGCCGAAAGGGCCTTCGGTTCAATCCCGACCGCTGAACAGCGCACTTGTTTCAATGCCTGGTGGGCCGCTACCGTTGGCAGATGCCGATCGTGTCCCCCCTGCTGCGGGCAGCCGTTCTGGCCGTCCTTCCGCTTGCCGCTTCCGCGGCCGAACTGACCTTCGTGCGCAGCTTTCCCTTTCCCGGCCCTTCCGGTCTGGCCTTCGATCCGCTGTTTTGCGCGCTCTGGGTGGCCAATGAAACCGAGGAGATCGCGCAGCTCACATTGTGGGGCGCACCGCTGCGCCGGTTCCGCTCTGACCTCAGCCGGGTGGATGCCCTGGCGGTCACTGATACACATCTGCTGCTGAGCGACGGCAGCGGCCGGTTTCAGGAAATATATCGCGATGGCACGGCGCGGGGTGCGCCCTTCCGCCTGACGCGCGACTTCTCGGATATCGACGGGGTGTACGTGGATGCCGCCCGTGACGAAATCTGGATCACCGATGACGCCCGCGCCCAGGTGCTGCGGCTGGAGGCTGGTGGCGGTCTGCTGGCCCGCATCGACGGCACCACGCTGACCCCGCCGATGCTGGAGCCGCAGGGCCTGACCCGCGATCCGGGCACCGGTTACCTGCTGGTGGTCGACGATGCCGATGCGCTGGACAGCCTGTTCGAATTCGACGCCACGGGCCGCTTGCTGGACGTGATCCCGCTGGCCACCTCCGCCTATTCCGACGCCGAAGGCGTCACCCTGGCCCCCGAAGCCGGGTTGGTGTTCGTGGCCTTCGACGCGGGCAACACCATCGTGACCTATGACTACAGCCCCACCCTGCCCGCCACCCGCAGCCCCGAGGGTCGGGCCGCCGACCCCTGCAGCGTCTCGGGGCCGCCGCGCACGCCACCGGGGGGCTGAGCCGGAAAACCGCGGTTGCATCGGCAATCCGGCCCGGTCTAAACTGCGCCCCATGAACGCAACGGCTGCTATCATCGCTGGATTCCGCGACCTGCCCCTCGGGCAGCTGGCCGCCGCACGTCTTCTGCTTCTTAGTCGCCTCTGAGCGTGCCGTTCACCGGCGCGACCGCTCAGAGGATGCTGCCCGCGCCACGACAGACTTCAAGCAGAACGGACCTCAGATGACACAGACCCTCAATGCCCGCAGGCTGGCGCCTTCCGCCGCCGCATGCCGCCCCTGTTGCGGCCCCCGTCCCACGCGCGGCCCCCGCGCCATCGCCACGAAACGGACCTGACCCATGACCTCTTCAACCCAAGATCGTGTCAAGATTTTCGACACCACCCTGCGCGACGGCGAACAAAGCCCCGGCGCCACCATGACCCATGCCGAGAAGCTGGAGATTGCAGGCCTGCTGGATGAAATGGGCGTCGACATCATCGAGGCCGGGTTTCCCATCGCCTCGGAGGGTGACTTCCAGGCGGTCAGCGAGATCGCGAAGAACTCGGTCAACTCGTCGATCTGCGGGCTGGCGCGCGCCAATATCACCGATATCGACCGCTGCTGGGAGGCGGTGAAGCATGCCGCCCAGCCGCGCATCCACACCTTCATCGGCACCTCGCCGCTGCACCGGGCGATCCCGAACCTGTCCATGGACCAGATGGCCGAGCGGATCGAACAGACCGTGACCCATGCCCGCAACCTGTGCCCGGACGTGCAATGGTCGCCCATGGATGCGACCCGGACCGAGCATGACTACCTGTGCCGGGTGATCGAGATCGCCATCAAATGCGGCGCCACCACCATCAACATCCCCGACACGGTGGGTTATACCGCGCCGCGCGAAAGCGCCGACCTGATCCGGATGCTGATCGAAAAGGTGCCCGGTGCCGACACGGTGACCTTCGCCACCCATTGTCACAACGATCTGGGCATGGCGACGGCCAATGCGCTGGCCGCGGTCGAGGCCGGTGCCCGGCAGATCGAATGCACCATCAACGGGCTGGGCGAACGCGCCGGCAACACCGCGCTGGAAGAGGTCGTCATGGCCATGAAGGTGCGCAACGACATCCTGCCCTATGCCACCCGCATCGATGCCACCAAGATCATGAACATCTCGCGCCGGGTGTCGTCGGTCTCGGGCTTCGCGGTGCAGCCCAACAAGGCGATCGTCGGCAAGAACGCCTTCGCCCATGAAAGCGGCATCCACCAGGACGGCATGCTGAAGAACGCCGAAACCTTCGAAATCATGCGGCCATCAGACATCGGACTGTCGGAAACCTCGCTGGTGATGGGCAAGCATTCGGGCCGTGCCGCCCTGCGCGCCAAGCTGGCCGACCTGGGCTATGAACTGGGCGACAACCAGCTGAAGGATGTCTTCGTGCGGTTCAAGGCGCTGGCCGACCGCAAGAAGGAAATCTACGACGACGATCTGGTCGCGCTGATGCAGGACAGCAGCGCCGCGGCCGCCAACGAGCATCTGAAGGTGAAATTCCTGCGGGTGATCTGCGGCACCGAGGCACCACAATCGGCCGACCTGACGCTGACCGTGGATGGCAAGGACGAACAGGTGACCGCCACCGGCGACGGTCCGGTGGATGCGACCTTCAACGCGGTGAAGGCGATCTTCCCGCATGATGCGCGGCTGCAACTGTACCAGGTGCACGCGGTGACCGAAGGCACCGATGCGCAGGCCACCGTCAGCGTGCGGATGGAAGAAGATGGCAAGATCGTCACCGGCCAATCCGCCGACACCGACACCGTGGTGGCCAGTGCCAAGGCCTATGTGGCCGCGCTGAACCGGCTGATCGTGCGCCGCACCAAGACCCATTCCGACAAAAAGGAAATCAACTACAAGGACGTCAGCTGACCTGACAGCCGCGTTCCTGCTTCACGGGCGCGCCCCACCGGCGCGCCCGTTTCTTGTCTGCCCACCCCCCTGACACCCGCCCGAGTAGGGGCCATCGCCGCCGTTCAAAAAAAACTTCCCCAAGGTTTACCGGGCAGAACCCTGCCGAGGCCCGCGCAGGCCCCCTTCTCCCCTTTCACCCCCCTGCCCCGAAGCCTATAAGCGGGGCCAGCCTGCGGCAGCGACTCGCGGGACAATTTGGGGCATTAGCAGGACAACCTCGACATGGCGCTTTTCAGGGGCTTGTTTACTTCGGACGTGGCAATTGACTTGGGCACGGCGAACACGCTGGTTTACGTCAAGGGCAAGGGTGTGATCCTGAATGAGCCCTCGGTGGTGGCCTATCACGTCAAGGATGGCGTCAAGAAGGTGCTGGCTGTGGGCGAGGATGCCAAGCTGATGCTGGGTCGGACCCCCGGCTCGATCCAGGCGATCCGGCCGATGCGCGAAGGCGTGATCGCCGATTTCGACGTCGCCGAAGAAATGATCAAACATTTCATCCGCAAGGTTCACCGCCGCACCAGCTTTATCAAGCCCAAGATCATCGTCTGCGTCCCGCATGGCGCCACCCCGGTGGAAAAGCGTGCCATTCGTCAGTCGGTACTGTCGGCGGGCGCCCGCCGCGCCGGGCTGATCGCAGAGCCGATTTCGGCCGCCATCGGCGCCGGCATGCCGATCACCGATCCGACCGGCAATATGGTCGTCGATATCGGCGGCGGCACCACCGAGGTGGCCGTTCTGTCGCTGGGCGATATCGTTTACGCGCGTTCGGTCCGTGTCGGTGGCGATCGCATGGATGAAGGCATCATCAGTTATCTGCGCCGCCAGCATAACCTGCTGATCGGGGAAGCCACCGCCGAGCGCATCAAGACCACCATCGGCACCGCCCGGATGCCCGACGATGGCCGCGGCCAGTCGTTGCAGATCAGGGGCCGCGACCTGCTGAACGGCGTGCCCAAGGAAACTGAGATCACCCAGGCCCAGGTGGCCGAGGCGCTGGCCGAACCGGTGCAGCAGATCTGCGAAGCCGTGATGACCGCACTGGAAGCCACGCCCCCGGATCTGGCCGCCGACATCGTGGATCGCGGCGTGATGCTGACCGGCGGCGGCGCGCTGCTGGGCGATCTGGACCTGGCCCTGCGCGAGCAGACCGGCCTGGCGATCACGGTGGCGGATCAACCGCTGAACTGCGTGGCAATGGGCACCGGCAAGGCACTGGAATTTGAAAACCAGCTTCGCCATGTCATAGACTACGACAGTTGATCCATCCGCACGCGGGCGGTGGCCTGCCAGTCTGAGCCGCCCCGGAACCCGCCGCAGTCTCGGAGACGCATTTGGCTTACGACGGCGACAAGGGACAGGACCATTTCCGCCCGATCCGGCGCATCTTCGCCGGCGGGCTGATCCTGGTCTGCCTTGCCGTCTTCCTTTTGTGGCGCATCGACAGCCCGCGCGTGGAGCGCCTGCGCACGGATGTGGTCGATGCGACCCTGCCCCGCGTGCAATGGGCGATGGCGCCGATTACCGCGCTGGTCAAGATGAGCGACAATTTCTCGACCTATTCGGCGCTCTACCAGCAGAACCAGGAATTGCGCCGCGAGTTGCAGCAGATGCGCGCCTGGAAAGAGGCAGCACTACAGCTGGAACAGAAGAACGCCCGGTTGCTGGATCTCAACAACGTCAAGCTGGATGCGCGGCTGACTTACGTCACCGGCACCGTTCTGGCCGACAGTGGCTCGCCCTTCCGGCGGTCGGTGCTGCTGAACGTGGGGGAACATGATGGCATCCAGGAAGGCTGGGCGGCGATGGACGGGATCGGGCTGGTGGGCCGGATCTCGGGCGTCGGGCGGACCACGGCGCGGGTGATCCTGCTGACCGATCCGGCCTCGTCGATCCCGGTGACAATTCAGCCTTCGGGCCAGCGCGTGCTGCTGAGCGGTGACAATTCTACCCAACCGCGCATCGAGTTTCTGGAAAGCGTCGAACTGGTACGTCCCGGCGACCGGGTGGTATCCTCGGGCGACGCCGGGGTGTTCCCGGCGGGCATTCTTGTGGGCCAGGTGATCCGCGGCCCCGACAACCGTTTCCGGGTGCGGCTGGCGGCGGATTACGAGCGGCTCGAATTCCTGCGGGTGCTGCGCTATTCCGGCCCCGAGCCGATCCGCGAAACCGGCCAGATCGTGCGCCCGCTAGCGGCGATGCAAGGCCCCTCGCAACCGGAGGCCGCAGATGAGTGAAGGACAGCTTCTCAAGCGGCTGATGTTCGGCGGGCTGTTCGTGCTGCTGTGCAGCGGCGTGCTGATGGTCAAGCTGCTGCCACTTGATCTGCAACCCGGTCCCCTGCCGACCCCTGATCTGGTGATCTGTCTTGTGGTGGCCTGGGTGATCCGGCGGCCCGACTGGTTGCCGGTCTGGCTGATCGCGGTGATGGTTTTCGTGTCGGATCTGCTACTGATGCAGCCGCCGGGACTTTGGACCGCCATCGCCATCGGCGCGACCGAATACCTGCGCCGTCGCCACAAGCGCCTGCAACCGCTGTCGGTGCTGGCTGAAACCGGGGTATTTGCTGCCCTTTATACCGCCATGGTCGGGCTCAACTGGCTGGCCCTGACCGTGACCTTCGCCGATCAACCCAGCCTTGGGGCGCAACTTCTGCGGATGCCGGTCACCGTCGCCGCCTATCCCTTGGTGGTCCTGCTGTGCGCCGCCGGTCTGGGCCTGCGCAAGCGCCCCGTGCCCGAGGGCTTTGGCCGGGGGAGCGGGCGATGAGACGTCCTCCCCGCGACACCGACCTGTCAACCCGCCGCATCGGCCGCCGCGCGCTGGTGCTGGGCGGCGCGCAGCTGGCCTTTGCGGGTCTTCTGGGCTGGCGGATGCGGCAGATGCAGGTGGAGCAATCCGAAGAATACCGGATGCTGGCCGAGGAAAACCGCATCAACATGCGGCTGCTGCCCCCGGCGCGCGGGCTGATCTTCGACCGCAACGGCTCCCCCATTGCCATTAACGACCAGAATTATCGCGTGGTCATCGTGCGCGAGGATGCGGGCAATGTTGAGGAAGTGCTGCAGGAACTGGGCCGCCTGATCCCGCTGACCGAGGAAGACATCGAGCGCACCCTGCGCGAGACGCGCCGCCGGTCCAGCTTTGTGCCCGTGACCGTCGCCGACCGGCTGTCGTGGGACGATCTGGCCCGCGTGGCCGTCAACGCCCCCGCCCTGCCCGGCGTGCGCCCCGAGGTGGGGCTGTCGCGCGCCTATCCGCTGGGATCGGATTTCGCCCATGTGGTGGGCTATGTGGGGCCGGTCAGCGACTATGATCTGTCAAAGCTTCAGGATCCGGACCCGCTGTTGCAGATCCCCAAGTTCCAGATCGGCAAGTCGGGGATCGAGGCCAAGGAAGAAATGGTCCTGCGCGGCCGGGCCGGCAACAGCCAGATCGAAGTCAACGCCGTGGGCCGGGTCATGCGCGAGCTGTCGCGCACCGAAGGCACCGCCGGACGGAACCTGCAACTGACCATCGACGAGACCCTGCAGAACTATGTGCAGGCCCGGCTGGACGGCGAAAGTGCGGCGGTGGTGGTCACCGATGTGCGCAACGGCGACCTTCTGGCGGTGGCCTCGTCGCCGACTTTCGATCCCAACAAGTTCGTGCGCGGGATCTCGGGTGCCGACTATCGCCTGTTGACCGAGAACAAGTTTCGCCCGCTGGCCAACAAGTCGGTGCAGGGGGTCTATCCGCCGGGTTCCACCTTCAAGATGGTGACGGCGCTGGCGGCGTTGGAGGCCGGGGTCGTCTCGCCCGAGGACACGGTCTGGTGTCCAGGCTACCTGAGCGCCGGCTCACGCCGTTTCCACTGCTGGAAGCGCGGCGGCCATGGGCACATGAACCTGCACCAGAGCCTGCAGCAATCCTGCGACGTCTATTACTACGAGGCCGCCCAGCGGGTCGGGATCGACAAGATTTCCGAAATGGCGCGCAAGCTGGGCATGGGCACCCGCTTTGACATTCCCATGTCGGCGGTCGCCGAAGGGCTGACGCCGACGCGCGACTGGAAAGCCACGCGGCGCGGGGCGGACTGGGTGATCGGCGACACGCTGAACGCCTCGATCGGACAGGGGTTCGTGCTGGCCTCGCCGCTGCAACTGTCGGTGATGACCGCGCGTCTGGCCAGCGGCAACGCCATTGCGCCCCGGCTGATCCGGGCCGTGGACGGGGTTGAAGAGCCGGTGCGCCTTGAGGGGCCACTGGACATCAATCCCTATCACCTGCGCGCGGTACAGCGGGCCATGTTCGCGGTCTCCAACTCGAACCGGGGCACCGCCTATCGGTCGCGCATCAATGACGAGACCTTGCAGATGGCAGGCAAGACCGGCACCAGCCAGGTCCGCAACATCACCGCCGCCGAGCGGCGGCGCGGCGTCTTCCGCAACGAGGATCTGCCGTGGGAGCGGCGCGACCATGCGCTGTTCGTGGGCTTCGCCCCCTACAACGATCCCAAGGTCGCGGTGTCGGTGGTGGTGGAGCACGGCGGCGGCGGCTCGACCGCGGCGGCCCCCATTGCCCGCGACGTGATCCTGCGCACCCTGCATGGCGACTTGCCGCCGCTGGAGGCCTATCCCGCCGGCCAGCGCGAGCGCATAGAGCAAGAGCAGCGCGCCCTGCCCCTGCGCGACCGCAAACCGGTCGAAACCGTCAGCAGCCGCGCATGACCTATCTTGAATACAAGGTCAAATCCGTCCCCCGCGGGCTGCGCAAGGTCCTGTACCTGAACTGGCCGCTGATCCTGCTGCTGGCGGCAATTTCGGGCATCGGGTTCGTGATGCTCTATTCGGTGGCGGGCGGATCGCCGACACCCTGGATGGAACCGCAGATGAAGCGCTTCGGCCTGGGCATGGCGATGATGCTGGTCATCGCCATGGTGCCGATCTGGTTCTGGCGCAACATGGCCGTCATGGGCTATCTGCTGGCGCTGGCCCTGCTGGTCTGGGTCGAGGTTGCCGGCACCGTCGGCATGGGCGCTCAACGCTGGATCGACCTTGGCTTCATGCGGTTGCAGCCGTCGGAACTGATGAAAATCACCCTCGTGATGATGCTGGCGGCCTATTACGACTGGCTCGACCTCAAGAAGACCTCGCACCCGGTCTGGGTCATCGTGCCGCTGGTCCTGATCCTGATCCCGGTGGCGCTGGTGCTGAAGCAGCCCGATCTGGGCACCTCGATCCTGCTGGTGGCGGGGGGCGGCTTCGTGATGTTCCTGGCCGGGGTACATTGGGCCTATTTCGCCGCCGTCATTGGCGCGGGCGGCAGCCTTGTCTGGGCGGTCATGGCCTCGAAAGGCACCGACTGGCAATTGCTGAAGGACTATCAGTACCGCCGTATCGACACCTTCCTTGATCCGTCGACCGATCCGCTGGGGGCGGGTTATCACATCACCCAGTCGAAGATCGCGCTGGGGTCCGGCGGCGTCACCGGGCGCGGCTTCATGCAGGGCACCCAAAGCCGGTTGAACTTCCTGCCCGAAAAACACACCGATTTCATCTTCACCACGCTGGCCGAGGAATTCGGCTTTGTCGGCGCCACCTCGCTGCTGGCGCTGTATATGCTGGTGATCCTGTTCTGCATCGTCACCGCCATCACCAATCGCGACCGTTTCGGGTCGCTGCTGACGCTGGGCATCGCCGGCACCTTCTTCCTGTTCTTCGCCGTGAACATGTCGATGGTGATGGGGCTGGCCCCGGTGGTGGGCGTGCCGCTGCCGCTGGTGTCCTATGGCGGCTCGGCGATGCTGGTGCTGCTGGTGGCCTTCGGGCTGGTGCAATCGGCCCATGTTCACAAACCCAGGTAGAGGGCTTCCATGACGCTCAACATTTATTTCTCAGCCGCCGCCAAGGACTGGGAGGCCTACCAGCCCCTTCTGCAGAACGATCTGACGGCGGCGGGGTTCGATATCGCGCTGTCCAACACCTGCCCCGCGCCCGAGGCGGTGGATTACATCGTCTATTCTCCCGACGGTCCGCTGGAAGACTTCAGCCCCTTCACCAACGCCCGCGCCGTGCTGAACCTCTGGGCCGGGGTGGAGCGTATCGTGGCCAACCCGACACTGACGCAGCCGCTGGCCCGGATGGTGGATCCCGCCGGGCTGACGGCGGGGATGGTGGAATGGGTCACCGGCCATGTGCTGCGCTATCACCTTGGGATCGACGCCCATATCGTCAATCCCGGCCACGACTGGGTGCATGTGCCGCCGCCGTTGGCCCGGGATCGCAAGGTCACCGTACTGGGGCTGGGCGAATTGGGCGCGGCCTGCGCCGCAATGCTGTCCAGTCTGGGGTTCCAGGTGACGGGCTGGAGCCGCACCCCCAAGGACATCGCCGGGGTGCGTTGCCTGTCCGGCGACGACGGGCTGCAACCGGCGCTGACCGGGGCCGAGATCGTCGTGTTGCTGCTGCCCAAGACCCCGCAGACCGAGAACCTGATGAACGACGACCGGCTGGGCTGGCTGGCCAAGGGCGCTGCGCTTCTGAACCCCGGACGCGGCCCGCTGATCGATGACGACGCCCTGCTGCGGGCGCTGGACGAAGGCCGGGTCGGCCATGCCACGCTGGACGTGTTCCGGGTCGAACCCCTGCCCGCCGATCATCCCTTCTGGCACCATCCGCGCGTGACGGTGACCCCGCATATCGCCTCGTCCACCCGTCCCGAGACGGCCTCGCAGGCGGTAGTGCGCGCCATCACCGCCATCGAAACCGGTCAGCCGGCCCCGCATCTGGTGGATCGCAGCCGGGGGTACTGACCCCCGGCCCGCGCTGTCAGCCCTCGGGGGCGTCCTGCCAGCGCCACGGCCGGGTGAAGCGGTTCATGACCTGGGCCAGGGCGTCGTCTTCCACGTCCCCGTGCCGCTTCAGGATCGCCACGAGGCCCAGCTTCTTGTCATCCACGACGCTGGCGACCGAGACCGGCAGGCCCGCGCCCTCAAGGGCCGCGCCATAGACGCGCGTGATGGCCCGCTTGCGCAGGTCGGGCTTGAAGACCTTGCCGACGGCGGTTTTCGGAAGCTCTGGCAGAACCTCGATATACTTGGGGATGGCGGCGCGTTCGTGGATGCGATCCTTGCAGAAGTCCAGCAACTCTGCCGGATCGACCTGCGCCCCGGCCACCAGTTCCACATAGGCGCAGGGCAATTCCCCGGCGACGGCGTCGGGCTGGCCGATGGCCCCCACCACGGCCACCGCCGGATGGCCCATGAGCGCCTCTTCGATCTCGGCGGGATCGATGTTGTGACCGCCGCGGATGATCAGATCCTTCTTGCGCCCGGTGATCCACAGGTAGCCATCGGCGTCAAGCCGCCCCAGGTCGCCGGTGCGCAGGTAGACGCGATCGGCAAAGAGCCCCAGGTTCTTGCCCGGCTCGGTATAGGTCGAGCCCTCGTAGACGCCGGGGTTCGAGACGCAGATCTCGCCCACCTCGTCGGTGCCGCATTCATGGGTGATGCTGCCGTCCTCGGCACACTGCAGGATGCGAACGTCGGTATAGGGCAGCGGAATGCCCACCGAGCCGACCTTCTTCTGCCCTTCGAACGGGTTGCAGGACACAAGGCAGGTCGCCTCGGTCAGCCCATAGCCCTCGGCCACCTGCACGCCGGTGCTTTCTTCGAACTTGCGGTACAATTCCAGCGGCAGCGGCGCCGAGCCCGAGATCGCGGTCTTCAGGGTCGAGACATCGGCATCCACCTTGCGCTGCATCAGCGCCGACAGGGCGGTGGGCACGGTGATCAGGAAGGTCACCCCGTAGCGTTCGATCAGCTTCCAGAAGTTGTCGAACACCCCGTCCCCGCGATAGCCCGCCGGAGTCGGGAACACCACATGCGACCCGGCCTGAATGGCCGACATCATGATCGGATAGCAGGCGAAGACATGAAACAGCGGCAGCGGGCAGATCAGTACGTCGGTTTCGTCGAAGATCAGTTCATGCCCCAGCCAGCCATTGTAGATCATGCCCTCCTGCTTGTGCTGGGTGACTTTTGGCACGCCGGTGGTGCCGCCGGTGTGGAAATAGGCCGCCACCCGGTTCGCGCCGGAATGATCGAAGGTCAGACGGTCGGCGGGCTGGGCCGCCACGGCCTTGGCATAGTCCTGCACCCTGGCGTGATGGCGCGCGGTGACCTTGGGCCGAATCAGCGGCACCAGCCAGCTTTTGGGTGGCGTCAGATAGTGCAGCAGGTCCACTTCAAGAATGGTCTTCACATTCGGCGCGAAGGCCGCGGCCTCGGCGGCCTTCTGCGCCACGTCGGTCTTGGGAAAGCCCTTCAGAGTGACCAGAACCTTGGCATCGGTTTCCTTCAGAATGCCTGCGATCTGTTCCACGTCCAGCAGCGGGTTGATCGGGTTGACGATCCCCGCCGTCATCCCGCCCAACATCACCACGGCGGCTTCATTGCAGTTGGGCAGCAGGTAGGCGACCACGTCATCGGGTCCGACGCCAAGGCTGCGGAACAGGTTGGCGGCCTGCGTGGTGCTGGCCAGAAGATCGGACCAGGTCAGGGTTTCGACCTTGGCGCGCGGATCGGACAGGATCTGGAAGCTGATCGCCTTGCGGTCGCCCATCGTCCCGGCGGTGCGCAACAGCGCGTCATAGACAGTGCCGGGCACGTCGCGGTCGGCCCAGGGCATTTCGGCCTCGATAACCTTGCTCACGGCGGCATTGGTGAATGCTCTGGTCACAACGGATCCTCCCCGACAGATGCGACAGTTTTGCCGGCAAGGATGTGCGCGAAGTGATCTGGGAACAAGTCTGACGCGGCGTTTCGCCAGAATTTACGCAGCGCCGCAGTGCCCCACCGGCGATCAGAACCGCCAGAGGGGCACTGGGGACGGGCCTATTCCGCCGCCATGCCTTGTGTGAACTGCAAGCGCGCCAGCCGGGCGTACAGGCCGCCTTCGGCCACAAGCTGATCGTGGGTGCCTTCGGCGACGATGCGGCCCTCGTCGAAGACCACGATGCGGTCGGCCTTCTTCACGGTGGCCAGACGGTGCGCGATGATCACCGTGGTGCGGTCGCGGGCCAGTGATTCCACGGCACTTTGCACCAGCATCTCGCTTTCCGCGTCCAGCGCCGAGGTGGCCTCGTCCAGCAGCAGCACCGGCGCGTCGCGCAGGATGGCGCGGGCGATGGCGATGCGCTGTTTCTGGCCACCCGACAGCATCACGCCGCGTTCGCCCAGATAGCTGCCATAGCCGTCCGGCAGGGCCGAGATGAACCCGTCGGCGGCGGCAGCGCGGGCGGCGGCGCGCACCTCGTCGTCGCTGGCCTCGGGGCGGCCGAAGCGGATGTTCTCCAGCGCGGTATCGGCGAAGATCACCGGTTCCTGCGGCACCAGCGCGATCTGGCGGCGGAAATCATCGCGCGCCATGTCGCGCAGATCCTGCCCGTCCATGCGCACCACGCCGGACTGCGGATCGTAGAACCGCAACAGCATTTGCAGCACCGTGGTCTTGCCCGCGCCCGAGGGTCCGACCAGCGCCACGGTTTCACCCGGTGCCACGGTCAGGCTGATGCCGTTCAGCGCGGCGGCATCGGGGCGCGTGGGATAGTGGAACACGACCTCATCCAGTTCCAGCTCGCCCCGGCCCGGATTGACGGCCGGCACCGGATGGGCCGGATCGGTGACTGTATCCTCGGCGTGCAGCAGGTCGGCCAGCCGTTCGGTCGCGCCCGCGGCGCGCTGCAGCTCACCCCAGATCTCGGACAGGGCCGCGGTGGAAGCCGCCATGATTGCGGCATAGATCACGAATTGCACCAGCTCGCCGATGCTCATGACATCCGCCCGCACATCGCGCGCGCCGACCCAGAGCACACCGACAATGCCCGCAAATACCAGGAAGATGACGATCACGGTCAGCGCCGCGCGCACGGTGATGCGCGACTTGGCAGCCTCGAATGACCGTTCGGTCACATCGGCGAACATGGCGCGCGACTGCGGCTCGTGGCTGAAGGCCTGCACGGTCTGCACCGACAGCAGCGTTTCCGACGCCTTGCCCGAGCTTTGCGCGATCCAGTCCTGGTTTTCACGGCTCAGCTTGCGCACCCGGCGCCCCAGCGCGATGATTGGCACGATCACCACCGGCACCAGCAGCAGCACCAGCCCGGTCAGCTTGGCACTGGTCAGCAGCATCATCAGCAGCCCGCCGAAGAACAACAGCACGTTGCGCAGGAACCACGAGATCGACGATCCGATCACCGACAGGATCAGCGTGGTGTCGGTGGTGATCCGGCTGAGAACCTCGCCGGTCATGGTCTTTTCATAGAAGGCCGGGCTCATCCCCACCATGCGGTCGAACACGGCGGTGCGGATGTCGGCCACCACGCGCTCGCCCAGCCGGGTCACCATGTAGTATCGGACGCCGGTGCCCAGGGCCAGGGCGGCGGCAATGACGAGGGCGGCAAAGAAATACTGGTCCAGAAGCTCGGCCGCGCCGGACTGGAAGCCGTCCACCACCCGGCGCACGGCCAACGGCAGCACCAGCGAGATGAAGGCGGTAAAGACCAGCGCCACGCCTGCCCCGGCCACCAGTGGCTTGTAGCGCATCAGGAACGGCACCAGCCCGCGAAGCGCGCCGATGCGTTTGGATTTCTCCCGCTCCTGATCCGTCGTCTTGGGTGTTCTGGCCATGTCCTGTCTCCGCGAGTTTGCGATGGTGTACCTATTGCGGGACCGGGCAACAAGACATCGCGCACGGGCCGGAAAGTCACAGGCGGGCAGCGGCAGAAATTGGATCGGGAAGGCTGGAGCGGGCGGCGGGAATCGAACCCGCGTCATTAGCTTGGAAGGCTAAGGTCTTACCACTACACAACGCCCGCGCAGTGTAGGCTGCTGATATTTCATCGCCAAACCGGGGTCAATACCGAACCCCAAGGCAGGCGGCACCAAGTGGCCCCACCTGCTCTTCGGCGCTCAATACTTGCTGGGCACATACAATTCGGGCGGCAGCACCGCGCGTTCGTATTCCTTGTTGTAGACCCGTTCGGGCAGCGAGATGTCCTCGTGCGGCACCGGCTCATAGGGGATCAGGCTGAGCAGATGGTCGATGCAGTTCAGCCGTGCCCGTTTCTTGTCGTTGCCTTCAACGATGAACCACGGGGCCTCGGGGATGTTGGTCCGGGCCAGAGTTTCTTCCTTGGCCTTGGTATACTGCTCCCACCGCACGCGGCTTTGCAGGTCCATCGGCGACAGTTTCCACTGTTTCAGCGGATCATGGATGCGCATCAGGAAGCGCATCTGCTGTTCCTCGTCGGTGATCGAGAACCAGTATTTCACCACCCGGATGCCCGAGCGCACCAGCATCCGCTCAAACTCCGGCACGTCGTGGAAGAACTGCTCGACCTGATCCTTGTTGGCAAAGCCCATGACCTTTTCCACGCCCGCGCGGTTGTACCAACTGCGGTCGAACAGCACGATCTCGCCCGCCGCCGGCAGGTGCGGCACATAGCGCTGAAAATACCATTGGGTCTTTTCCCGCTCGCTGGGGGCGGGCAGCGCGACGACGCGGCAGACGCGCGGGTTCAGCCGCTGGGTGATGCGTTTGATGACCCCGCCCTTGCCCGCGCTGTCACGGCCTTCGAAGATCACCACGATCTTTTCGCCCGAATGCTGCACCCAGTCCTGCAGCTTGATCAGCTCGGCCTGCAGAGACAGCAGCTTGCGGAAATAGTCGCGCCGTTCAAGGCTGGGCGGATGCGCCTTGCGATAGATCTTGCGGATTTCCAGCGACAGGGCGGGTTCGGACATCTCAAGCTCGAAATCTTCGTCCAGCGTGTCGGCCAATTCGGCCTCTAGCCAGTCACGACCTGCGTCGTCTTCGGTGAATTCGTTTGCCATCACAGTTTCCCCTTCTTGCCAGAGCTGGCAACCGCCACGTTCCCGGCGCGCGACGTGACGGTTTTACAATCTGATCCCTGTCTAGGTGCGCCAATCGAAGAAATTCTTGCCCGCACGCGTCAGAAGCCGCTGCGCCATGTCCCGACCCAGGGCGGCGCCATCCTCGATCGGGGCGTCCGCGGCATCGGTCAGTGATTCCGAGCCGTCGGTGCGCAGGATCTCGCCGCGCAGGTGCAGGGTTCCGCCGGACAGCTCCGCCAGTCCGGCAATCGGTGTTTCGCAGGATCCGTCCAGCGCCGCCAGGAAGGCGCGTTCGGCGGCCAACCGCTGACCCGTCGGAGTGTCGTGGATCGCCTCCAGCATCTCGGCGGCGCGGCTGTCGTCGGCGCGGCGTTCGATACCGATGGCCCCTTGCGCCACCGCCGGCAGCATGTCCTCGGGCGCGATGGCGGTGCGGACAACCTGCGTCATCTGCAACCGGTTCAGCCCGGCCATGGCCAGGAAGGTGGCCTGGGCAACCCCCTCCTCCAGCTTCTTCATGCGGGTCTGCACGTTGCCGCGAAATTCCACCAGCGTCAGGTCGGGGCGGCGGTGCGCCAGTTGCGCGCGGCGGCGCAGGCTGGACGAGCCCACCACCGCGCCCTCGGGGAGATCGGTCAGCGACGCATGGTCGGGCGAAATGAAGGCATCGCGCACGTCCTCGCGCGGCAGGTAGCAGTCCAGCACCAGCCCCTCGGGTTGCAGCACCGGCATGTCCTTCATGGAATGCACCGCGATGTCGATCTTGCCCGACAGCATGTCCTGCTCGATCTCGCGGGTGAACAGGCCCTTGCCGCCCAGTTCCTTCAACGGCTTGTCCGCGTCGATCAGCGCCCGGTCGTCGCCGGTGGTCTTGATGACCACGATCTCGAAGGCCGCGGGCGGCAGGTCAAAGGCTGCCGCCAGCCTGTCGCGGGTTTCATGCGCCTGTGCCAGGGCCAGCGGAGAGCCGCGGGTGCCGATGCGAAGGGGCGAAGTCGGGGTCGGAAGCGTGATCGTCATGGCAATTCCCTAGACCCGCCGCGTCGGCGTGACAACTGCCGATGCGTTGACTTTCTGGCGCAGGTGCGGGACCACCAAGGCAACAAGCGACGGGGTATGTCATGGCCGAACAAAAAAAACTTCTGCGCAGTCTTGCGGGCGAGACCCAGGATGTGCCGCCGATCTGGATGATGCGGCAGGCCGGGCGTTACCTGCCCGAATACCGCGCGACGCGGGAACAGGCCGGGGATTTCCTGTCCCTGTGCTACAACCCGGAACTCGCAGCCGAGGTCACGCTGCAACCCATCCGCCGCTATGGCTTTGATGCGGCGATCCTTTTTGCCGATATCCTGCTGATCCCCGATGCGCTGGGGGCGGATCTGTGGTTTGTCACGGGCGAAGGCCCGCGCCTGTCCACAACCACCACGGAAGAGGATTTCGGCAAGCTGTGTCATGCCGCCGACATCCACGATCACCTGTCCCCGGTCTATGAAACCCTGCGCATCCTGCGGCGCGAATTGCCTGCCGAGACCGCGCTGATCGGCTTTGCCGGGGCGCCCTGGACGGTGGCCACCTACATGATTGCCGGGCAAGGCACCCCGGATCAGGCCCCGGCGCATGCGCTGATCGCCGAGAATCGCGAGCTGTTTCATGCCATTATCGGGCGGCTGACCAATGCCACCATCGAATATCTCTCGGCCCAGATCGACGCCGGGGCCGAGGTGGTGAAGCTGTTCGACAGCTGGGCCGGATCGCTGAAGGGCGACGATTTCACCAATTACGCGCTGGAACCGGCGCGCCAGATCATCGCAGCCTTGAAAGAGCGGCACCCCGAAATCCCGATCATTGCCTTCCCGCGCGAAGCGGGCGAACGCTATATCGGCTTTGCCAAGGCCAGCGGGGCCGATTGCGTGGCGCTGGACAATTCGGTCGATGCGGCCTGGGCGGCCGAACATGTGCAGGTCGACGGCTGTGTGCAGGGCAACCTTGCGTCCAGCCATATGGTCACCGGCGGGCAGGATCTGGTGGACGAGGTCCGGCGCATCCGGCAGGCGTTCTCGGGCGGGCCGCATATCTTCAACCTGGGCCACGGGATCACCCCGGACGCCGATCCCGACAATGTCGCGCTGATGATCGAAACCCTGCGCGAGACCACCTGAAGCGGCGGGCTGGAAAAGGTCTGGCCGGCGTATGGCTGACGTATGGCAACCGGGCCGGTGATGGACGGGCTGTTCTTTCCGCTGTCAAAGCTGTTCTGGATGGCGGCCCGCCCCGAAAGCTGGCTGCTGGGGCTGATGCTGCTGGCGCTGGCCGGTCTGCTGCTGCATCGGCGGCGGCTGGCGGTCACGGCGCTGTCGCTGGCCATTGCCGCTTTTCTGGTCATCGCCCTGTTGCGCCCCGCCGACACGCTGCTGGGCCCGCTGGAGCGCGCCTACCCCGCCAACCCTGACCTGGCCGCCCCGGCGGCCATCGTGGTGCTGGGCGGCGGCGAGGAGGCCGTGCGCACCGACACCTACGGCCAGCCGCACATCAGCGACAAGGGCGACCGGTTTCTGACAGCCATCGCGCTGGCCCGGCAATACCCCGAAGCACGGGTCGTCTTCACCGGCGGCACCGGCTGGTTCCGCACAGGCTTTCTGCCCGGTTCCGAGGTCGCGCGGCAGATCTTCACCGGCGCCGGGATTGCACAGGATCGCCTGATCCTGGAAGGCCGCTCGCTGAACACCTGGCAAAACGCGGTGAACACCCTGCCGCTGATGGACGGCCTGCCCGAGGGCGGGATCGTGCTGGTCACATCCGCCTTTCACATGCGCCGCAGCGTCGAGGTCTTCTGCGCCGCCGGCTGGCGCAATCTGGTGCCCTATCCCACCGATTTTCGAATCCTGCCGCAGGGGCACCGGCTGGGCTGGCGCTTTGCCGAAAACCTTGCGGAATTGAATCTGGCGGCAAAGGAATGGATCGGGCTGTTGGCTTATCGCCACACTGGACGCGGCGTCACCCCGCAAGATCGTCCCGGCTGTTTGTTGCCCTGACCCAAGGTCGCACAAGGAGGAACACTCGCAACCTGACAGGCGGCGGTGAAATTCTCTCTTGCAGCGATGCCTGCCCGAGCATTTCTTCTGAGGAAAGATGATTAATCATTAATCACCCTGGGAAGAAATATACGCGGCAAGTAGCATATCAGTTGAACCAAATCTTCACGGATTGTTAAGATTTAGGATGAAACAAGTAGTTAACGTCCTGTTGCTGCGACAGGGCATGTGAGTCCGGTGTTGGGGGAGTACTGCCAGATGATTGATGAAACCGTTCTGCGGTCACAAACAGACGTGTCATTGGGCATCTTTTCTTTCCCGACACCACGTCCGGCAAATCCGTCTGCCGACGTTGGCGCCGACCCGCATCCCGGCTGGCTGCACCAGATCCGTGTGCTGGACATCCGTCTTGCCAATACCTCTGAGCAATCGCCGAAATGGTCCGCCGCATGGTCTGAGCGCGAGCATCTGACCCATCAGATGTGCCGCACATCGCCGTCCACCTGGGACGGGCTGGTGGCCCAGCTTGCCTGGATCAATGAAGAGATTGCCCCGGTGTTGTCCGACGCCACCGACACCGCCTATCCGACGGCGCTGGAGTGTATTCGCGACGCCGTCGAGACCCTGCGCGGCAGGTACACCCCCAAGGATTGAATCCGCCCCCTCTCGGCCTCGTCGGCGACCACCGTCATGCGGAGGCAATCGTTGTGCGTGCTCCCGGTCCGGCCGCGCATGCGTTGGGAGCCGCGGGACTTGCGCCTGACAGCTGGGACTGCGCGCCCGCCTGATCGACTGAACCGTGATTTTCCAAATCTACCAAATGACCGCGTTTTTTTGCCGGTATGTGTGATTACACACAGAAAACCGGAAAACCGGCCCAATCAGTTCGTTAAATGCACGCCTCAGACCCCTGAGACCGGAGGATGCGCGGCGTTACTCGGCCGGGTGCCGGCCTTTTGCATCCAGCTTGCGCGCCTCGCGGCGCAACAGAAGGGCACCGGCCGCGGCAACGGCCAGAGCAATCACGGGAACGATGAAATCGAAGAAGCTCATTGCGGCATCTCCTTGCGTATGTACCTTAAGATATAGTGCGAAACGCCGTGCAATGCGAGTCCGCCCGCGCCCCACCATAGCGTGGTCAGCCTGACATTCTGCCAATCTTCCACGGCGGGACGCAAAATCGCGAAACCGATCAGGCCAAGGCCGATGGCGCTGATGAACCCGGCAAACAGCTTTACACGCTCATTGTGGGTGACCAGCGGATCCCGCATCCCGTAACGCCTCCTTCAGGCTGTGGCTGGGCCAGACGCCAACCGATGATGTGCAAACACTGCGCCGGAACCGGCATGCTCGGTTGCGGATACCTGCGGTGTCAACACCGGGCACACCGGCGATGAGGCCGCCTTGCCAGGCCGCGCGTCAAGGTGTGGCCGTCGGAAATTCGCAAGCGGCGCGGTACACGGGTCAGCCTGAGGCACAGGTGTGGTCGCCTGGAAGACTTGAAGGGGTCTGTATGGATGGTGCGCCAAGAGGGAAATGGATTGAACTGCCAGTTCAATTCCCTCAGCGACGAAGAATGGAGTAATCTGTTCGACACCCTTGAAGAGTGGGAACGCTATCTCGCACAGTTAGACTCAAAGAGTCTGAGGTGCGACGATGAGCACTTTAGACCATAATTTCAATGATATAGCGTCTGAATCGGCGAAGTCAGAAGCCGATGCGCCGAAGTATCCGCCGCCGTTTTCCATTCGCTTTACTTTTGAAGAACGGGCCAGTCTGGATGCAGCGCGCGGGCACAAGGCACTCGCGGCGCATATCAGGGAAGAATTGTTCGGCGACGATGTATCGCCACGCAAGAGGCCTGGTAACAGCCCTGTGAAGGATGCTGAAGCTTTAGCACGTGTCTTGGGCGCATTGGGCGCGTCCCGTTTGTCATCGAACCTGAACCAACTGGCGAAAGCTGTGAATACGGGTTCTCTGCCGGTCACACCTGAAACCGAAGCCGATCTTGTGGAAGCCTGCCGGGAAATTCAGGCGTTGCGTGCTGACCTGCTTCGTGCGCTCGGAAAAATGCCGAGGAGCGGACCATGATCCTCAAGGCCAAAGAAAGGGGCGATGCTGGGCAGCTTGCTCGTTATCTTTTGGCGATGCGCGACAATGAGCATGTCGAACTTTATGAAGTGTCCGGCTTTGTCAGCGACGATTTGATCGAAGCGTTCAGTGAAGCCGATGCCATCGCCAAAGGCACGAGGTGCAAGAATTACCTATTCTCCATGAGTCTGAACCCACCTGAAGGTGCGGACGTTCCGACGAAGGTATTCGAACAAGCCGCAGATCAGATCGGCAAGAAGCTCGGTTTGGATAGCCAGCCGCGTGCCATCGTGTTTCATGAAAAAGATGGCAGACGCCATGCCCATGTCGTCTGGTCGCGGATTGATTCAGAGCGCATGCGGGCGATCAACCTTCCGCACTACAAGTCCAAGCTGAAAGATGTCTCGCGAAAGCTATACCTGGAACATGGTTGGGATATGCCACGCGGTTTGCAGGATCGGCGCTTGCGCGACCCTCTGAATTTTTCGCGCGAAGAATGGCAGCAAGCCAAGCGGGTTGGCCTTGATCCTAGAGAGATTAAGGCTGTGTTCCGGCAATGCTGGGAAGCCTCAGACAATCGCGCTTCATTTGAACAGGCGCTCAAGGAGCGGGGTTTTTGGTTGGCACGGGGTGATCGTCGTGGGTTCGTTGCCGTCGATTATCTCGGCGAAGTCTATTCCCTGTCTCGTTACACCGGGGTGAAGGCAAAGGAGCTTGAAGCTCGCTTGGGCGATCGCGATCAACTCACTTCGGTAGATGTTGTGAAAGCCGAGATTGCCAAAGGCATGTCGCGCAAGATCGAAGCATTCATCGGTGAGGCGCGTCGCGATGCGAAACAGCGCTTTGCCATGATCGACTTCCGTCGAACTGAAATGGTTGCCCGTCACAAAGACGAACGAACGAACCTCGGGCGGCGTCAGCAAAAACGCTGGATGGCAGAAGCCAAGGAAAGATCGCAGCGATTGCCGCGCGGGTTCTCCGGCATCTGGCATCGTTTGACGGGGCAATATGCGAAGATCAAAGCACAGAATGAACAAGAGACGCTGCAAGCATGGCAACGTGATCGTGCAGAGAAAGATACGCTGATCTTCCGGCAGCTCGAAGAACGTCAGGCTCTTCAAAGAGATGTCAAAAAGCAACGCGCCATCGTTCGGGAGGAGCTGATGCAGCTCCGCAAGGACGTGGCAAACTATGAAGAGGGCAAGGCCTTGGATCGTGAACGCGAAAAAGCCGAAGAAGAGCGACGGCGTCAGCGTTCACCTCAAAAGCCTCGGCTTGACCGATAGAGGAAGGGGCGCTTATGCGCGCCCCTCGTTGTCGACCAGTGGTGCATCTTCAAGCGGAAGGCGTAGAACGATGCGGCCATTGATCGGGCAGGTTTCGAGCTGAAGCGTATAGCCCTTGCCGTCTTTGTGAACCCATGCCGCGCCGACTTTGTTCCAGTAGGACTTCTCGCCCCTTTGCGTAACGTGCCAGGCCAGATAGTCGGGTGCGTTGGTGGCTTGGTTTGTGGTGTGGTTTTCGCGTGCCATGATCTTTTCTCCTTTGTTCGGGTTGGCTTGCTAACGCCCTCCCGTTTGATCGAAGGCAAAGGCTCGGAGTTCATGGTCAACACGGCTGGCGATGCCAGGTGGTGCGGGCAGACCATTGAAGATCGACGCCGCATTCGGTCAGGGATTTCTGGGTGTCCTGTTGCAAGCCATCCTGTCAAAGGGGAACGGTGCACGCTTTCTTGAACCTCTACAGGCCACAAAACGCTCTGCGCTCGATTTTCTGTTCCGTTTTGCGCTCTGGTGATTGTTCGCATGAAGTAAGGCGTTCGCGGCGCATGGGGGCAGCGGCAAAGCTGCTTTGGCTATGATGGTCGTATTCCCGATCAATCCGTCGAATGCTTCAAGCGCATCTCTTCCCTTGTTTTGTCAAAGACGCCCGAACCATCAAAGGCCTTCATGGGCGGATGATGGTGGACGGGGCCGAAAGGCCCTGAATGGTTCGGGGCCTCCTTGAAACACAGGAGGATACGATGAAACTCATCTCTCGTTTTGAAGCGGCAACGCGCAGCACCGCAGAACTTTTCTGTTTGCGCAAAGTGGCGTTCATAGCTTTCTCAGCTGCCCCGCGTGGTTCCCAAGAACAGCGCAATGCCCTTACCTCAATGCGAAACATTGAGCGCGAGTTGGCGTCACGTTCACCAACTCCCTAAATCGGTCGCGTCTGGCTCGTTTGCCAGTCGCGCCAACTTCCGCTACAAACCGGACATAGAAGCGGACATGTAGAGGGACATATTTCTGCTGACATAACGCCTATCTATATGATATTGTGTCGTATTAATGATTGTCTTCGCGGTAAAGAAAGCGGACAAAATGAGCGATGAAAACATAAGGGATGATGGCGAGACCATAGGTCTGTTCGAGCCGTTGATGGTGAGTGAAGGCTCACCCAAGCGCGCGGAACTCAACGATCTGGCGCTCGATCTGGCAACGGCTTCAGCCCGCTTTGCCAGCAGCTTGCCTGCATCTATCGCCGACGCTCTTGCTGATCTGATCCGCTCAATGAATTGCTACTACAGCAACCTGATCGAGGGGCACAACACGCACCCCATTGATATCGAACGGGCACTGAAAGATGACTACAGTGCCGATCCGGAAAAGCGTGATCTGCAACTCGAAGCCAAGGCGCATATCGCTGTGCAGAAATGGATTGATGAAGGTGGCTTGGGTGAAAGCCCCACATCGCCGGACATGATCACGGAGATTCACCGCCGCTTTTGTGAATTGCTGCCACCTGATTTGCTCTTTGTGGAAATGCCATCGACCGGTGAGAAAATTCCGGTGGTGCCAGGGGAGCTGAGAACGCGCGACGTTGAAGTCGGACGCCACGTTGCAATCAGTCCGGGTTCGGTCCCGCGTTTTCTCGATCGTCTGCATGGTGCCTACCGTCATGCAGGCCGGATTGAATCCATTCTTGCCGCAGGGTGCGCGCATCATCGCCTGCTTTGGGTTCACCCTTTCCTGGATGGGAATGGCCGCGTCGCCCGTTTGATGTCTTACGCGATGTTGAAGAATGCGCTCGATACAAAGGGGCTGTGGTCAGTCGCGCGTGGCCTTGCGCGAAACGAGGCAGAATACAAACGCCATCTTGCGGCTTGTGATCAGCCTCGGCGTGGCGATCGCGACGGGCGCGGTACATTGAGCGAAGCGGCGCTTGCTGATTTCGCGGGCTTCTTCCTGAAAATCTGCATTGATCAGATTGCCTTCATGGAAGCCTTGATGAAGCCAGACAGGTTGCGCGATCGCATACTGATCTGGGCGGAAGAAGAAATGCGCGCAGGAACGCTGCCAGCAAAATCCGATGCGGTTTTACGCGCAGTACTCATGCAAGGGTCGATCACCCGCGCTGATGTCGTTTCGCTTCTTGGTGTCACGGAACGAAGCGCGCGCCGAGTAACGTCAGCGTTGCTGGAAATCGGCGCTCTTCAATCGGAAAGCACGCGCGCGCCGCTACAACTGGCTTTCCCTGCAAAGCTTGCAGGGCGCTGGATGCCGGGATTATTTCCGGACGAGTAGACGCGAACTGTATGGCTGATCAAACAGCCAGCCGTTCGTTCTTAGCTCCGGCTGTACGCCCCATGCCAAAAAGAGAATGAAAGTTTGGATCAGCAGCAGATCATGGTAATCTAAGTACATGGATTCATTGCAATTTGAAATCGCTCGCTTTCTTGCCCTGAAAGCCGCAATGCGGCAAAGAACGACGTACCAACAGGTGGGAGAAGCTGTTGGCTGGAACCATCCAAATGGTCGCGGATTGGGAGCTCACCTTGAGGTCATTCTTCACTATCTCGCGGACAAAGGTCTTCCTCCACTAACAACAATTCTTGTCAGGAAAGGTGAACGTCACCCACATGAAGATGCCATGGCTTACATACGGGAGGTTCTTGGCGACATTGACATAGAATCGATCCAGCAAGAGGTCTTCGACTTTGATTGGAGCTTGGTACCAGAGCTATTACCTGAAGCCACGAAACTCCCCGACGGGCGCGAGGTTTGGTTAACCTCATTCTGGGGCTTCGATCCTTCAAAGTGGGGCTGCATTGGGTTCGCGGATGAAAGCAAGCGTAGCCGCTTTTTGAGTCAGTCCAAACCTGGTGTGCTCGTAGCAATCTACGTAACCAAGGGCAAAGGCCCCGAAGATATGCGCGGGAAGGTGGTCGGCGTTCTGGAGCTATCGAATGAAGCAGGGCATGCTCAAAACTACATTTCTGGCGATCGTTGGCGAGAAAAGGAACTTGATCCAGACTCCAAGGGGAAATGGCTTCACGCGGTGAAAGCAACCCGCGCTTGGAAAGTCATTCCAGAGGACTGGCAGCGCGTAGAGGACATTTTTCCAAAGGCCTACAGCAGCGCGCACCCAGAGTTTATTGGAGCGAGTGGCGTAAAAGTGAGTGCGGATGAAGCTGAAAAGCTACTGCAACTCGATGTTCAAGAGGTGCATGTGTACGGAAGCACCCAAGCTGCCGACCCAACTATCCAAACTTTGGATAGCGCGCTGACGCCGAGCCGCGCTATCCCTCCACCGGCAGAACCCTACACGGTCGGAGAGACTGACGGCCCCAAATTCCTCTACATATTGGAACTTCAAGGGGACATTTCAGCCTATTTGGGATGCTCGCCTGAAGACGTCGAAGACAAAACGATTATTAAAGTCGGGTTCTCAAAGAGCCCACTTGCTCGAAAAAACCAAATTCAGAGCGCATATCCAGATGGCTCCTTCAAATGGTCTGTTCTTTTTCCTTCACCGATACCTGATCAGCCACCTTATGCAAATGCCAAGATCGCCATCACTGGCGAAGACGCAATGAAGAAACGGTTGGTGGATGAGAAAGCCAGAAGCCTTGGAGGCGAGTTCTTCCTCGCGGAAGACTGGCTTGTTCATAAGACTTGGATTGCAGGTAACTTCGCCGCGAAACAAGCTCAGGATGAAACAGAGACGGAGACAAAACAAACCTGATTGAGGCGGCTGGCCGGATGGCCAGCCGCGAATTTTTTCACCCTTAGAACAACGAAAGCTGCGCGCCACTCCAGCCCGTGCGCTTGGCTTCATGATCAAGCCACGCATTCACGAACGCGACCGCGCCGCCATGGTGCGCAACCGTTCCCCTGTCGATGAAATGCGAACGATAGCCTGTTCTGGTCACGGGCAATGGCGTTTTGTTTTCTGTGCGTAGTTCGATGTGATCGACCATGCCGAACTGCTCGGGTGTGAAACTGATTTCGATTTCAACGCCGCGCCATATGATGGTGTGTTTTTCCATGATTTTGCTTCCTCTTTTGGGGAGCCACCGCTTACGCGGCAACTCCTTCTTCGCTTTTGGTTTCTTGGAAGCTGTGCAGGTAATCCGCTGCACGCTGCGCATGCGCTGCGGCTGAAAAAATCGCGCGCCTGTCGTCTTTCAAGACCTTCAATTATCACGAGGACGGCATAATGCGGAGGAAGTCCGCCAATGCCTTTGTTTCCCTGGCGGTCTGTTCACTTTCCTCCGCATAATTTTTGATGCGCGTCAGAGCGTATCCAACCAGTCGAGCACGCCCTGGTCGCGCCGCCATGATGGCGGACTATCGGTCTTTGGTCTTTCGACCCGCTCCAGTGCTTTCCGTTTGGTCTCCAAGTTGGCCTGTGCATAGTGGTTGGTGGTCTCAAGGCTGACATGACCCAGCCAGCTTCGGATGACCGTGACGTCGACGCCGGCGGCGACCAAGTGTACGGCCGTCGCGTGCCGGAAGCTATGCGGCGTCACATGTTTTCTCGCCAGCGTCGGCGCGGTCTTTTCAGCCGCCCTGACATAGTCCGCCAGCTTGAACCGAACGCCCGAGGCGCTGAGAGGGTTGCCGTAGCGGTTTACGAAGAGAGGTTCATCGGCCGGCCTCGGTATTCGCTCAAGCAACGACCTCAGCAAGGCGACCGTTTCCGGCCAAAGCGGGCTGATCCGTTCTTTCCGGCCTTTTCCGTACAATCGCACGCAGGCCGGAGCATCGAACCTGATCGCCTGGGGGCGAAGATCAAGCGCTTCCTGGATGCGCGCGCCGGTATTGTAGAGCAGCGACAGCAAGACATGGTCCCTCTGGCCGATCAACGTGGAGCGGTCGGGTTGAGCCAGGATCGCCTGCACTTCTTCGGGTTCGAGGTAATCTGGCGCGCGGATCGGTGCCTTTTTCGTCGGCACGTTCAGAACCTCCGCGCATTGCGCCATGAACTCCGGTTCGCGCGTTGCCACAAAGCCGAAGAAGCTGCGCAGGGCGGCGAGGCGGCAGTTCCGGGTGCCGATTGTGTCACCGCGTTCGACCTCAAGATGTTGCAGGAAGGCGATGACCTTCGCCGCGGTCAATTCGCTCAGCGCTAGGCGAACAACCGGCTTGCCATGCCGGGCCGCGACAAATTGCAGAAAGAGCCTCCAGGTGTCCCGATACGACTTGATGGTATGCACAGAGGCGTTGCGTTGCTGGACCATCCAGTCAGTGAAGAACATGCGCAGCAATTGGGGGAGCGGATCAGATTTCATGGTGCCACCTCCGCCGGTTCAGCGTTGCCGGGCGAGGTGAAGGCCCGGAACCGCTCACTCGCTTCATACAGCAGCTCCTGGGTCACCGTGATGTAGACCAGCGTGGAGTTGATATCGCGGTGGCCGAGATATGTTGCAAGATACGGCAGCTTTTCCTGCGGGTTCACACCTTGTCGGTACCACTCGAGGATCCGGTGAACGACAAAGGTATGTCGCAGGTCATGGATGCGCGGCCCGGTCTTGCCCGTGGCCGGTTTGAGACCAGCCATGCGCAGAATGGCAACAAGGTGGGTGCTGATAGTTGCCCGACAGTAATAGCGGTTCTTTTGATCGTGCCAGAACAAACCGGCGTCTGGGCTGCGAGAGACCTTGGCCTTCTGCCGCGCTTCGAGAAGCACGCACAGAGCATCCATCGCGCTGTCCGACAGCGGCAGAATGCGGGACTTGAAGAACTTCGTCTCCCGGATCGCGATTGTTCCGGCCTGCATGTCAATGTCGCCAAGCGTCAGCCTTGCGATCTCGCCGATTCGCAGCCCGGCGCAATAGGCCAGAACCAACATCGTGTAGAGGTTGATCGGACGCGAGGGCGCGCGCGGCGATGGGTAGGTCCGGGCAATTGCCAGTAACCGCTGGATGTCCTCGGGTCTGTAGATATAGGGACGCCGCCAGCTGCGCACGACTTGTTTTTCGGGCCGGTTATTCGGTCGCCGTTTGGGGCGAGTTGGGTCGTCATGACACAGTGCCTTGTTCAGGATACGTGCCAGTCTCTCGCATTCGACAGGATGATTTACATTGGACTTTGTCTGGCGATATTGCGCAAGCAGCGTCTCCAACGGCTTGCCATCAAGATCGGGCCTTTGCTGCAGAAAGCGGTCGAACCGGCGGCAAATGACGTCGGCCGCCTCATACCGGTAACCTCGGCGCTGCATCCGCTCGACATGGTTGCGCATCAGCTCTCCCAATGAACTTTCGAACGGTCGAGGTTGCCGCAACGCCTCGAGTGCCTGATTGGGATCAGGGGCCATCAAAGCCCGTATTACGCCCGTGTCACTGTGGGCATTATAGTCACGGCGAAGGTCGGAGATCGGATTGCTCCCAATCCTTCCTTCATGCGCCAGGGCATCGAGGAAGCGGGCAACAATCCGGGCGCGGTGCAGCACCGTTGAGCGGGCCCAAACCTCACCGCGCTCACGCAACCAGTATTCAAGTGCTTGCCGGCCGGTTGCGCCAAACCGCAACACCGCCTGCCGGAAGCTGTTCAGCGCTTGCCGATAGTAGATTGGCGTTATCGCGCAGTTCAATGGAAGCCGGGCGATGTAGTGCTCGATGATCTCATCGCCATCCTCGGGCCAACCTCTCATTGTCTCACCTCCCGGTCTGGAAGGTTGATGGCAATCGAACGCAAGTCTTCGGTGGCGAGCTTCAGATAGGGCGCTGTCGATTCCGGGGATCGGTGGCCAAGTACATCGCCAATGATCTTGCGCGGGGTGGATGCCCTCAGCATGCTGACCGCACGGGCATGGCGAAAGATATGCGGCCCGCGCTTGCCAGCAAGCTCAATTCCGGCGGCAGCGAGGCGCCGTTTGACCACACCATAGAGGCCGCCCGCCTTCATCGACTGATAGGGTGCACGGCTCCGCAGGAATACGGTGCGGACATCCGCGTCCGGACGGCCGTCCCGCAAGTAACGCAGGATCGCTTCCCCCACGGGTTCCATCAGGGGCAGCATAGCCGTGGCATTGGTCTTGGAGCGTTGCACCCGAAGAGTATCCGCCCGCCAGTTGATATCCTCGATCTGCAGGCGGCCGACCTCGCCGGACCGAAGGCCGTAGTTGGCAAGAAGCTGCAGGATCGCGTGATCACGCAACCCCAAGGATGAGCTGTCCTGCCCCGCAAGCTCAAGAACCGCCGCGATCTGTTTGACGGTCAGGATCGACGGAATGCCCTCATGGGCGTAGAGAAGCGGGGCAATCACATGACCCGAGAGATCGTCCGCATGCAGCTTGCTCCGGTGCAAATGTCGCAGGAAGCCGCGTAACCGTTCGGCGACATCCTTGAGCGATTTGCGTGTCAGGCCCGGCGCCCTGATATCCATATAAGCATCGATGTCGCGCACGCTCAGATCGGCAAAATCGGCTTTTCTGTATCGCTGGATGAGCCATTTGCAGAAGTGGCGCGCCTCCCACATCAGCGCCGTGATCGAAGGCTCGGCCAAACCGCGTTCGTGTCGCAGCCATCGCTCATATTGGTCGCAAACCTCGCGGGTGAGACGCTCCGCTTCGTTTGCAGCAGGCAGAGCCGGCGGCCATTTCGGCAGAGCGGAGCGCAGCAAAGCGTAAATCCCCGACCGCGGTATCGATGCCCAGCTGGACCCCGGTGCGCGCCCGCGGTCCATTTGAAACTGCCGGACCGCGTAGCGCAGATATTCGGCGACAAGTTCCGGAGTGACGTCGTGCAGGTCAATCGCATGCTCTTCCAGGTAAGCGAGGAATTGACCCGCGTAGAGGCAATAATTGTGAATGACAGTTGGACTATAGCGCTGCCGGCGCAGCGTGCCGCGAAGTTCTGAAATTTCCTTGAAAGGCGATTGGGACATCGATTCCTCCTTGGTTTGATTGATCAACCCAAGAAACATCCAGCCTGAAATAATGCGCAGCAAGAACGGCACAGCCACGACCCAACACATTGAAATCAAACGGGCTACGAAATTCTCCTCCGCATTATGCCCTCCTCGCGATAACT
>NZ_JBNAFN010000015.1:0-113103 GCF_049800695.1 Fluviibacterium sp. S390
GCCCCATCAGAACTTCAACCTGCCGTAACTTCACGACAATCTCTTCTGGCTTAGGTCTCTTGATCGCCATACTTGGTCCTCCGCTTTCCTAACTATAGGGGCGGACCACTTCAAAGGGGGAGGCTCATCCGCGCCATCAGACTGGCATCCATAGCGCCATACTTTGAGCGCCACTTGTAGAAGCTTGCGCTGCTCATCCCATGCTCGCGGCAAAGATCAGCAACCGGCACGCCGTTCTCTGCCTGCTTCAGGATCGCCATGATCTGCGCGTCGCTGTACTTCGATTTCTTCATCAGAATCTCCTCTTTGATCTTCGAGAAAATTCTACTTCCGCACACCCCTAATTTTCGGGGGGATTACCGATGCACTCCCTGCTTTCACGGCCTGTTAACCCGCCCTGATGCTCCCTGTCGGCATGGCGCACGTTCTTTTCCTTTGCCTGATGTTGTGGGCCGGCTTGGCCGGGGCCGCGCCTTTGCGTGTAGCCATTTTCACGGTCGAGCTGGATCGTGACGGGCCGGGGGTGTTGCTGCGCGATATTCGAAAGGACGATGCGCAGGTTCTGGCCGTGGCCGGGGTCATCGCGGCGGCGGATCCGGATGTAATTCTGTTGACGCGCTTTGACTGGGATTTCGAAGGCCGGGCGCTGACGGCTTTTGCCGAGGTTCTGGCGCGATCCGGGGCGTCCTATCCGCATCGCTTCGCCCCGCGGCCCAACACGGGCTGGCTGTCGGGGGTGGACCTGAACGGCGATGGGCGTGTGCGGCTGCCCGAAGACGGGCAGGGCTGGGGGCGCTTTGCGGGTCACAAGGGCATGGCGTTGTTGTCGAAATGGCCGATCCTGACCGACCATGCCCGTGATTTTTCCGGTCTGCTCTGGGCTGATCTGCCCGGGGCAACCTTGCCGAAAACCGCCACGGGAGCGCCGTTCCTGTCGTCCGAGGCGCTGGCGACGCAGCGGTTGTCCACCACGGGCCATTGGGCGGTGCCGGTGGACACGCCAGAGGGCAAGGTGACCCTGCTGGTCTGGCACGCCACGCCGCCGGTGTTCGACGGGCCCGAGGATCGCAATGGGCTGCGCAACCGCGATGAGGCCCGTGTCTGGTCTTTGCTGATGGGCGGGCAGATTGACGGAGAGCCCCCGCCCGACGCGCCCTTCGTGTTGTTGGGCAATGCCAATCTGGACCCGCAGGCTGGGGACGGGCATCGCGCCGCGATGGCCGAGCTGCTGGCACATCCGGCCCTGCAAGACCCGCGCCCAACCAGTGCGGGCGCTGCGGCAGAGGGGCGGGCCAGCGATACGGTGGCCTGGGATCAGGCCGGAGAACCCGGCAACATGCGCGTCGACTATGTGCTTCCGCAGGCAGGGCTGGAGGTCTCTGGCGCCGGTGTGCTCTGGCCGGTGCAGGGCGATCCGGCGCGCGCGCTGTTGGGCAAGGACGGGCGTGGGGCCAGTCGGCACCGGCTGGTCTGGGTCGACCTGGTGCTTCGGGCCGGATCCTGACGCGGCCTCGATCCGTTCCATCCCCAAGCCTGTCTGACGCGCTCCCAAGGCCAGGGCTGCACCGCGCGCCACCTTGACCCTTCCCCGAGGGCGGGCTACGCCCCCGCGCAAGTCTTTCAAGGAGATGCCCCCATGACGAACCCCTCCCTGCTCATCCTGCCCGGCGACGGGATCGGTCCGGAAGTTATGGCCGAGGTCCGCCGCATCATCGACTGGTTCGGTGACAAGCGCGGCCTGACCATCGATGTGTCCGAGGATCTGGTGGGCGGGGCGGCCTTTGACAAGCACGGTGTGCCGCTGACCGACGAGACCATGCAGAAGGCGCAAGAGGTGGACGCGGTTCTGCTGGGCGCCGTCGGTGGCCCCAAGTACGACGACCTGGATTTCAGCGTGAAGCCCGAGCGCGGCCTGCTGCGCCTGCGCAAGGAAATGGATCTGTTCGCCAACCTGCGCCCGGCCCAGTGCTTTGACGCACTGGCCGATTTCTCGTCGCTGAAGAAAGACGTGGTGGCCGGTCTGGATATCATGATCGTGCGCGAACTGACCTCGGGCATCTATTTCGGCGAGCCGCGCGGCATCATCACCGAGGGCAACGAGCGTGTGGGCATCAACACCCAACGCTACACCGAAAGCGAGATCGACCGGGTGGCGCGCTCGGCCTTCGAACTGGCCATGAAGCGCGACAGGAAGCTGTGCTCGATGGAAAAGGCCAACGTGATGGAATCGGGCATCCTGTGGCGCGAAGTCGTCACCAAGGTGGGCCGGGATTATCCCGAGGTCGAGCTGTCGCACATGTACGCCGATGCCGGCGCCATGCAGCTGTGCCGCTGGCCCAAGCAATTCGACGTGATCGTCACCGACAACCTGTTCGGCGACCTGCTGTCAGATGCCGCCGCGATGCTGACCGGCTCGCTGGGGATGCTGCCCTCAGCCAGCCTTGGCGCACCGATGGCCAATGGCCGCCCCAAGGCGATGTACGAACCGGTACATGGCTCGGCCCCGGACATCACCGGGCAGGGCAAGGCCAACCCCATCGCCTGCGTGCTGAGCTTCGCCATGGCGCTGCGCTACAGTTTCGATCAGGGGGCCGAGGCCGACCGCCTTGAAGCCGCCATCGAGCAGGTGCTGGCCGACGGCGTGCGCACCGCCGATCTTCTGGGCGAAGAGGGCGTGACACCGGTCACGACCAGCGAGATGGGCAGCGCGATTCTGGCAGCGCTGGACGCATCGCTTTGAAATTCCACGGCGCGGGTTCTTGATCCGCGCCGTTGACAGCGCTAACGGTTGAGGCATCCCCGTATAGGATGCCCCAAGATGCTTCGTTCCCTGTCCGCCAACGCGCAAGGCGCCGTTATCGCGCTTGCGGCGTTTGCCGTTTTTTCCGTCCATGATGTGCTGGTCAAGCTGCTGGGTGGCACCTATGCGCCTGTTCAAGTGCTGTTCTTCACGGTGCTGTTCAGTTTTCCCCTGTTCACGCTGGTCCTGATCCAGAAACAACGCAGCGGATCCCTGCGCCCGCACAGACCATTGTGGACCGGGCTGCGGACCGTCAGCGTGGCCATTACTGGTCTGTCGGCCTTCACCGCCTTTTCCCTGCTGCCGCTGACCCAGGTTTACGCGATCCTGTTCTCGATGCCGCTGTTGATCACCCTGATGTCGATCCCGGTACTGGGCGAAAGGGTCGGCATCCATCGCGGCGCGGCGGTTCTGGTCGGCCTGTGCGGGGTTCTGATCGTGCTGCGTCCGGGGACAGAGCCCCTGTCGCTGGGGCATCTGGCGGCGCTTCTGGCGGCGGTCTGCGGCTCGTTCGCCTCGGTGATCGTGCGCAAGATCGGCCAAGAGGAACGCAGCGCGGTGCTGCTGCTGTACCCGCTGTTGACCAATCTCGTGGTGATGGGGCTGGCGCTGCCGTTCTATTATACCCCGATGCCGGTGGCGGACCTTGGTGTGCTGGCGGCCATCGCGGCGCTGTCCCTGACCGGCACCGGGCTGATGATTCTGGCCTATCGCACCGGTGAAGCCGCCGTGGTTGCCCCGATGCAGTATTCCCAGATCGTGCTGGCGACCCTGTTTGGTTGGGCCCTGTTCAATGAAACCCCGGATCTGGGCACCATCATCGGCGCTTCGATCGTGATCGCCTCGGGGGCCTATGTGGTCTGGCGCGAAAGCGGGGTGCGCGACGACGGCAATCAGCCCGTGCTGCGCACACGGTCGCGCGTCGAAACCGGCGCAGCGCCCCGTGTCAGCGCGCTGATGAACGAGCGGCGAAATCCCGAGGATTGAGCGATTTCCTGTCGCTTCCCCCCTTGCAAAACTTGGTCAAAGTCAATATTGCCGCCGCTACACGGTCGGAGTGTAGCTCAGCCTGGTAGAGCACTGTCTTCGGGAGGCAGGGGTCGGAGGTTCGAATCCTCTCACTCCGACCATGTAAACAATCACTTACAAGTCATTTCCCACGAACCGCTTTGGCGCGGACTGTCTGCGCGCGTTCGGATTGTCTTGGGGGTGGTATCCTGTGCGGGCGGTGGCGACATTAGACGCCGACTCAAGCCGTATCGCACATGCTGCCGGGCGATTCAGGATATTTGTGGCCGTTCCGAAAACGACGACGGTCCGCCGGGTCGAGCACGGCGCATCGCCGCCGGTCCCCGCCCCGGCAGCAGCGCGACGCGGACCGGGGCGTCAGGCCATCAAAGATAGGGCGGGGTGCAGGCGGAAATCACGGTCGCGGCACGGTCGCCGATATTGCGAAACCGGTGCGGCTCCTGCGAGTTGAAGAGATAGGAATCCCCGGCCTTGAGAACTGCCACCCGGTCGCCCACCGTCAACTCGATTTCGCCCGACACGACGATGCCGCCTTCAGTGGACACATGTTCCAGCATGTCCTCGCCGGTGTCGGCCCCCGGCTCATAGGTCTCGTGCAGAATCTGAAGATTGTGTGCGCGGGCGTCCCCGACCTGCTTCAACGAGACCTTGCCTTCCAGCCCCTGCGCTTCGGAATAGATGCGCGAGGTCAGATCGCGCAACTGCTGCGGCGTGAAGAAAATATCAGTGTCCGGCGCATCTTCCGGCTCAAAAAATTCGGACATTCCAATGCTCAGGCCGCCCAATATCTTGCGCAACGATGCAACGGATGGGCTGCTCTTGTTCGTCTCGATCATCGAGATCTGCCCATGGGGCACGCCGGCCACATCTGCTAGCTGACGTTGCGAAAGGTCGTGCCGAAGGCGAAGTTCCTTCAGCCGCGCGCCGACGTCAAAATCGTTCATCTGAGCCTCCTTGGTCGGTTCCTGCCTACACAACATGGCGATTATGCTCAATATAGTAAAATTATGTTGCTCAATATTATGAGCGATGGTAAGCGTACCCCCGAAATCAATAAGGAGCGCAACTGTGGACAAGAACGAAGAACTCAAGGCGCGTCGTGATCTCGCGGTTGCCAATGGGGTGGCGACGCGCGGAATCTATGCCGCACGCGCTCAGAATGCCGAGCTTTGGGACGTTGAGGGCAAGCGCTATATCGACTTTGCCGCCGGAATCGCCGTGAACAACACCGGCCACCGTCATCCCAAGGTGATGGCAGCCGTGGCGGCCCAGTCCGAGGCCTTCACGCACACCTGTTTCCATGTCTCGCCCTACGAGACCTATATCCGTCTGGCCGAGCGCCTGAACCAGGCCACGCCCGGCGATTTCGCCAAGAAGACGATGCTGGTCACCACCGGTGCGGAAGCCGTCGAGAATGCCATCAAGATGGCGCGGGCCTATACCGGACGGTCCGGTGTGATTGCCTTTGCAGGCGCGTTCCATGGGCGGACGCTGATGGGTATGGCGCTGACTGGCAAGGTCGCGCCCTACAAGCGGGCGTTTGGCGCCATGCCCCCCGAGGTCTATCACGCCGCGTTCCCGAACGAATTCCACGGTGTCACCACCGAGATGAGCCTGGCGCATCTTGACCAGATGTTCCGGTCGACCATCGACCCCGAGCGCGTGGCGGCCATCATCGTCGAGCCGGTGCAAGGCGAGGGCGGGTTTGTCGTCGCGCCGCCCGAGTTCCTGCGGGCCCTGCGTGAAATCGCCGACCGGTACGGCATCGTGCTGATCGCCGATGAAGTCCAGGCCGGCATGGCGCGCACCGGCAAGCTGTTTGCCTTTGAACATTCGGGCGTCGAGGCGGATCTGGTGACCATGGCGAAGGGTCTGGCCGGGGGCTTCCCGCTGTCGGCCGTGACCGGGCGCGCCGAGATTCTCGATGCGGCACCTGTGGGTGGCATTGGCGGCACCTATGCGGGCAACCCGCTGGGGATTGCGGCCGCGAACGCGGTGCTTGATGTCATCGAAGAGGAAAACCTCTGCGCCCGTGCACTGGAAATCGGCGACAAGATCAAGGCACGCCTGATCGCACTGTCCGAGCGTCAGGGCATGGAGGCCATCGGCGAGGTGCGCGGGCTTGGGGCAATGGTCGCCTTCGAACTGGTCACCGACCGTGACAGCAGGTCGCCCGACCCGGCCCTGACCCTGGCAATCATCGCCGAAGCCGAGGCACGCGGCCTGATCCTTCTGCCTTGCGGGACGCGCGCCAACGTTGTCCGCCTTCTGCCGCCGCTGACCACGCCCGATGCGCAGGTCGACGAGGCGCTCGATATCATCGAATCCGCTTTCGAGGCGGCAATCTCCAAAACCGCCGCAGCTGCCTGAAGGGACCACGAGCATGGCCAAAGACCTGAAAGCCAAGAACTCCCCGGGACTGTCTCGGTTTGATTGGGAAGATGCCTTCCGGCTGGAAGACCAGCTCTCGGAAGAGGAAAGGATGCTGCGCGATGCTGCGCGCAGCTACGCACAGGAAAAGCTTCAGCCCCGCGTGATCGAAGCCTACCGCGAAGAGCGGACAGAGCCCGAGATCTTTCGCGAAATGGGGGACATGGGCCTTCTGGGCGTCACCATCCCCGAAGAATACGGCGGGCTGGGGTCGTCCTATGTCGCCTACGGGTTGATTGCGCGCGAAGTCGAGCGGGTCGATTCCGGCTATCGGTCGATGATGTCTGTGCAGTCGTCGCTGGTGATGTACCCGATCTATGCCTACGGTTCGGAAGAGCAGCGCAAGAAATACCTGCCAAAGCTGGCATCGGGTGAATACATCGGCTGTTTCGGTCTGACCGAACCCGACGCCGGATCGGACCCCGGCGGCATGAAGACCCGCGCCACCAAGACCGAAAACGGCTATGTGCTGAACGGCACCAAGATGTGGATCTCGAATGCACCGATTGCCGATGTTTTTGTCGTCTGGGCCAAGTCCGACGCGCATGACGGCAAGATCCGGGGTTTCGTGCTCGACAAGGGCACGCCGGGCCTCTCGGCGCCGAAGATCGGTGGCAAGCTCAGCCTGCGCGCGTCGATCACCGGCGAGATCGTGATGAAGGATGTCGAGGTTGGCGAGGACGCCCTGTTGCCCGATGTCGAAGGTCTGAAGGGGCCGTTCGGATGCCTTAACCGCGCGCGCTATGGCATTTCCTGGGGTGTTCTGGGGGCCGCCGAAGCCTGTTGGCATGGCGCGCGCCAGTACGGTCTGGACCGCAAGCAGTTCGACCGGCCGCTGGCACAGACCCAGCTTTTCCAGAAAAAGCTGGCCGACATGATGACCGAAATCTCGCTTGGTTTGCAGGCCAGCCTGCGGGTCGGTCGTCTGATGGACGAGGGCAAGGCCGCGCCCGAGATGATCTCGCTTGTCAAACGCAACAACTGTGGCAAGGCGCTGGATATCGCGCGGGCCGCACGCGACATGCACGGTGGCAATGGTATCCACGAAGAGTTCCAGGTGATGCGTCATGCGATGAACCTGGAGACCGTGAACACCTATGAAGGCACCCATGATGTCCATGCGTTGATCCTTGGACGCGCGATTACCGGGTTGCAGGCCTTCTACTGAACGCGCAGCCGCAGGATGTGCCCGTCCTTTGCGGGCGCATCCTGCGCAGCGTTTGACATCCCAATTGCTTTCGCGAGGCCAATGCCATGGCGAATGACGCAATTCTTGCGATCAATCCGGGGACAACCACGACCCGCTGCGCGCTGTACGGTGTCACCGGGGACGGTCTGCGGCTGATCGCCGAACAGAATCTGGACCACGACGAAGGCCAGATGGCCGGCTTTGCCGGCATTCCCGACCAGTTGGATTACCGCGATTCCTGTGTGTCGGCGTTCCTGTCCGATACGCTCGATGCGCATCGGTTGGTGGCGACAGCCGGGCGGGGGGGCATGCTGACCCCGGTGCCTTCCGGCGTGATCGCGGTGAACGACGCGCTTGTCGATTTCGCCCTGCACCGTCCGGTCTATCACCACGCCAGCAACCTTGGCGCGCCGCTCGCCAACCGGATCGCGCAGAGGCACGGCATCCCGGCCTATATCGTCGACCCGGTCAGCGTGGACGAACTGCCGCCCGTGGCACGGGTGTCGGGGGTCGAGGATCTGCCGCGATTCAGTTTCGTTCATGCGCTGAACATCCGGGCCTGCGCCCGCAGGCTGGCCGATGACCTTGGCAAACCCTTCGAGGCGCTGCGCGTGGTCGTGGCGCATCTGGGAGCCGGGTTTTCCATCGCCGCGCTGATCGATGGCAGGATCGTTGACAGTTCCAACCGGATGGAGGTTTCGCCCTTCTCGCCCGAGCGCGCGGGGGGCTTACCGCCCTTGCCGCTGATCGAGCTGTGCTTTTCCGGCAAATATAGCAAGACAGAGCTTCTGGCGAAACTCTATGGCCGCGGCGGGGTCTACGGCTATCTCGGCACCAAGGACATGCGCAAGGTCGAGACGATGATCGCCGAAGGCGACACGCGGGCGGAATTGATCCACGACGCCATGCTCTACCAGACGGCCAAGGCCATCGGTGCCATGGCCGCCGTTGCCGATTTCAATCTCGATGGCATCATCCTGACCGGCGGGCTGGCCAACAGTTCGCGCGTCGTCGACGGCCTGACCCGCAAGGTTGCGCGGATTGCTCCGGTGCACGTGCATGCGGGCAGCAACGAATGCCTTGCGCTGGCCGAGGGGGCCTTTCGGGCCCTGTCGGGAACCGAAACGCCGATGCAATGGCCGATTGAACCGCGGGCAGACGTCGCGTGATGCCGGTGCGAAGCTTTGCGGACATGCGCGCGCAAGTGCGGGCGCGGGGGGCCGTGCGCCTTGCCGTGGCCGGGGGCAACCATCCCAGCATCGTCGCGGCACTTGTCCGGGCGATAAAGGATGGGCTGGTCTCTGCCGTCGAGGTCACGGGCGACAGCGCGGCGATCATGGATGCCATCCCGGCGCCCCTGCGTGCGGCGGTCACGTGCCACGAGGCCGGTGACCCCAAGGCCTGTGCCGACGGCGCTGTTGCGGCAGTGCGGGACGGTCGGGCCGATATCCTGATGAAGGGGCATGTGGACAGCACCGCCTATCTTCGCGCCATCGTTGACCGAGACACCGGTATTCGTGCGGGTGGCGTTCTGTCCAATGTCACAGTTGCGGCAATGCCGAGCTATCCCAAACTGATCGCGGCGACGGACAACGGCATTCTGCCGGCGCCCGATCTGGCCCAGAAACGGCAGATCATTCTGAACACCGCGCCGCTGTTTCGCGGGCTGGGGATAGATCCGGTCAAGGTCGCGGCCCTTGCGGCAACCGAGAAGGTTTCGGACAGGCTTCCAGCCACGGTCGATGCCGCCGCGCTGGCAAGCGAGAGCACGTCAGGTGCGCTGCCGGGGTTCGTGGTAGACGGCCCCTTCGGATACGATGTGGCCGTCAGCCGTGATGCAGCACGGGTCAAGGGCTTGGCGGGGTCCACGGTTGCGGGGGACGTGGACCTGCTGTTGTTCCCCAATATCGACGCGGCCAATTCGGTTGCGAAGGCCTGGAAATTCCACGGTCAGGCCGAGACCGGCTCGATCGTGCTTGGGGCTCGGGTGCCGGTGCTGCTGAACTCGCGCGCGGACAGCGCTGATCGCCGGATAAATGCGCTGCTTCTGGCCATGGTCTGCAAAGGCGCGTGATACCTGCCGATCCGCGGGCAGAGATTGCCTGTATCCAAATACGTGGGGCAGGGCGGGGCAGTCTGCCCCGCCGTTGGGTCAATGGCCAGGCCGACCCGGTTTGACCAGGGGGCCGAGGCTTTCCAGATAGCCTTTGTCGAACCCCGGTTCATAGACCGGGAACTTGACCTGGTTGTCGCGGAAACTCTTCAGCGGCTGGCCCATTCTCAAGACACCTTCACGGCGCTGACGGCGGACCAGTTCGAAATCAACCTCGATGGGGATCATCTCTTCCATCACGTTGCCGCGGTGCAGGATCTGTCCGGCGGGATCGATCACCATCGAATAACCGTTGCCTCCCGCCACAAGCCCGTTGATGTGGAAGATATAGCTTTGGAACATCGCGGCGGAGCCTTGCGCGATGGCAAGGTCGGCCGGACGGTCGACAAAGCTGGCCAGTACCGGGTTGATGATAACTTCGGCACCCATCGCAGTCAGCGTCCGGGTCACCTCGGGGAACCAGAGGTCATAGCAGATCGACACACCGAACCGGCCCGCGCCGGGCACGTCGAAGACGCAGAACTCGGTGCCGGGTGTGACGTCCTGTTCATAGGGCGTGAACGGGAACATCTTGCGATACCGGGTGACCACTTCCCCTGCCGGGTTGAACACCGGGGTGGTGTTGAAGATCTGGTCGCCGTTCTTTTCGAAATAGCTGCCGGGCACCAGCCAGCAATCGAACTTGCGGGCAAGCTCGGCCATCTCGGTTTCGATGGATCCGCCCATGGGCTGGGCTGCGGGCTTTGACGGGCCGTGCGGCGCAAGTTCGCTGAACACGACCATCTGAACCCAGGGATAAAGGTGGAACAGAACCTCCATGCGCTTGCGCATTTCGGCAATGTTGTTGTGCATGGTTATCGACATCTGGATGCCGGCAATCGAAAAACGGGACATGAGGTCTCCTGTTTGACTGGATCAATCTGCTGATCGGCTTTTGGGATCAGGCTGGCTTGTTCTGGTGCAGCTGGGGCAAGCCGAAGCCCAGCCGCCGGGCGGGTTCACCGGACCCTGCTTGTGTCGCGTCGGCCGTGACGGAAACGGTTCTTGAGCCATCTGCCGTGAATGCCACAACCCGCTCGCCGGGGGTCACGGCACCAAGGCCGTGGTGTTCGCCCGAGCCATCCATCCAGTGCAGCGAAAGCCGCTGCTGGGCGGGGCGATAGGCGGCGGTATAGACGGTTCCAAAACCGCGGTCATAGCGGGTGCTGGCCAGTGGCCGGCTGAGAAATTCCTGCAACAGCCGGTCGGCGGTCAGCTTGCGGTCGTCCAGCAGTCTTTCAAGATGATCCGACCGGCCCTTGGTGTTGGAAAACCTGCCATGCTGGGGCCACTCGACGCCCAACTGGTGGTTTGTCGTGTAGGGGGTGGCGGTCACGATCGCCGGGCGGTCCGGTGCCAGATAGACCGTCGCGAAATTGCCCCGCGCGTCCGCCACAGTGACATTGTAGGACATATGCGACGGCACGGCGCGCAAGGCCTCGACCGCCTGTTGCACGTCGACACACATCTCAAGGATGTAGCGGATGATGATGGGGATGCCAAAACCCGCGGCCCTGACCGTCCGGCCGCCGAAGGTCAGCGACGCGGCAAGCCCGGCATCGTTCATCCCATCCGCCAGACCGGAAATTCCGTCGACCATCCCGGCCACCCGACGCCCGCGCCAGTTGGTCGACAGCAGGGTCGATTCATTCAACTGGGGATCAAGGTCGTAGTTGCGGATCAGCAGTGGCCCGTCGTCGTCGACAAGTACGGCCTGAGAGCAGTTCACCAGGTAACGCGGCGGCGACCAGAAGCTCAGGAACCGGGCCGCCTCGTCATCGCCGTCACAGACATCGACCCAGGTGTCCCACAGGCGTTCGAACTCCGGCATGTGGCGGCGCAGCGACAGGCGGGCATCCCGCAGATCAGTCGTATGGGTGCCGCGCCGCTTGCGCAGCCACTTGGACCAACCCGGCCAACCATGGTTGAAAACCTGGCGCAGCGCCGGACCGGGACGGTCTTCGACAAGGCTTCGAAATCTGAGTTGCATGATGGGTCCGCGTGCTCTTCCTTGAGTGCAGTGCCTGCGACGTGCAAGACATTCCCATTCCCGTCAGGGGAGGAGAGCACCATGGCGCATGGTGTGAATATTGACTTTCACCTGCATTTTGTCAAGATCCGCCCATGTTGAAGTCGCCTACGCCCACTGGTGTCATTCGTCAAAGCGATATTCCAGGCTTGATCGATTCCCAGAGAATTACACAGTATCCGACCGTAGTTCGGGTGCGCCGGACCAAGCAGGGCGGCGGCTTTGGGGATCAGGACCGTAACCCCTATACTTGGACAGTGTTTTTCCTGGTCGACGGGCTTTGGATGTCGCTGGAAAGTGCGCGTGGCATGCCGCTTGAATGGGGCAGCCTGGACCGGCTTGAGATCTGGCTGCGCGGCAAGGGGTTTGCGTTTTTCTGGGTCCGGAACGATATCGACCTGGTCGGGGAGCCAAACGGCGACGCTGAATAGTCCCATGTTGTGCTGAATACGGCACAGTCGAGGGGTCAGGAGGCGCTGAAAACGCCTCCTGAGAGATGTCAGATCAGAACCATTTGCCGGCGGTCATGTCGGCCGGCATGGTCACTTCGGTCTCGGCGGTCAGCGGAACGCTCTTGAACTGGGCCTTGATCGCCTTGTTCCAGTTCTTGGCCCGATCCAGAAGTTCGCGATCGTCCGATTGCATCCGCCCGCGCGCCAGGATGCAGCCAAGGTCGGCACCGTGATAGCAGTACTCGCCCTCGCCATAGACCCGCAGGTAGAAGGCTTCGTGTTCGTCGCCCAACGCATTGATGTTGTGGCCGGCCCGCACGAATTCGATCTCGCCGTTTTCATCCATGCTCCAGATGCCCGAACGGGGCGCCTGGGTGATCAACTCCACCTTGTCCTCGGTCTGTTTCAGGATCAGCTGGGTCCAGAAATCGTAGTCGTTCCAGCGGCTCTGCACTTCTTCAATGTCGATCTCATAGTCGACATCCATGAATTCCAGCAGGTGGAACAGGAACATCGGACAACCGCCATAAGTCGAGGTGATCAGGTTGGTCGGCGGGGAGGCTCCTGAAATCCGCGGGTTGATTTCACCCAGGTAAACTTCGTTGGTGTCGGTATCGAGCAGGAAGTCGGTGCAGAAAACGCCCTTGTAGCCTTCCTGATAAAGCTGATCGCCCAACTTGCGCGCCATTTCGCGCACCTTGTCCGGCACGCCGTCCGGCAGGATCGCGGGCGAGATGTCGTTGCCGCACCAGCCGCCCTTGTAGGGGGTGATTTCCTCGAAACCGGTGATGTCGGTCATCACTGGCCCGACCAGCGTGCCGTGCCGTGTGGCGCAGGCCTCGATGGTGCCGGGCAGGTGGTTGATGCGTTTCATCACCTTCAGCTCTTCGCCGATGATCTTGCTGGAGAACTTGTCCCACTCCGCCTCGGACTTGATGAAGAAGGTCGTCCGCCCGCTGTCGCCATAGGGGGTCTGCACCACGAGATCCGAGCCCAGCTTTGCCCCTTCGGCCAGCTTGCTCAGTTCCTCATAGCTGTCGGCCCGCCCCATGACGTTGGGCGCGCTTTCAACCCCGGCTTCGTTGCCGATGCGGGTGGTTTCGATCTTGCTGTCCAGCCGGTGCCGCAACTCGTTTGAGGGCAGCGCGATTTTCAGGCCGACATCCTTGCACAGTTCTTCGGTCTTCTCGTCGAACATCACGAATGCCGCCAGACCGGGCGGGCGTTCCTTCACCCGCGCACGAAACTCCGGGTGATCGACCAGATAGTTGGCCACGTCTTCCATCGACTGGAATACCGGGGCGTCCGCCACGTTCGGGACGAACACCCGGGGATGCTGGCCGTCGAAGACGTCGAAGAAGTTGACGAACTCCAGCCCACCGACCCATTGATCCAGACCCATAAGGTTGAACGGCGTTGGCATGACGACGTAGATCGGCGTCTTGTTCCGCCTCAGATAGCGGTAAATTTCGGTAAGCCCGGTTAGTTTCTCGCTTTGGTCGGCCATCTTGGGCGCTCTCCCGATGTTGTGTTCTTGGTTGTTGCTCGGGGTTCGTGACGCTTCCCCGGTTGCCGCTTGGTTTGGACGAGTCCCACCCAGGAGTCGCCTTTTGGTTGCCGCGAACAGGGCAAGTGACTTCTGCCACAAGTCCTGCAAACCCTTCTTATGCGAAATTATCGGCATGATCACAGCCGGTTATTAACATTATTATTGCTCACAGTATAGTCCATGATGTAAGGAGGTTTTCAAGCCTTGGAGGCCGTCGAGGCCAGGGTTGGAGAATGAGACCTGTTGGCGTTGCAACAAGGGTCTTGCGAAGGCAAAGTAAACCTAAAGGAACAATGGTATGACAAGCATCCCTTTCACACGCCGACTTGCGATGGCCGCCATGACCGGTGCACTGGCGCTGACATCGATGGCGACGGTTGCGTCGGCTGATACGACACGGCTGAGGTTTCATACGTTCTATGGCACCGAGATCGATCCGATCCTGAAGAAGTTCCGCGACACCGTCAAAGAAAATTCCGGGGGCGACCTGCGAATTCAGACATTCCACGGCGGCGAGCTTGTCGCCAGCGACCAGTTGCTGGAAGCCGCCAAGAAGGGATCGATCGACATCGCCCATGGTCACGGCGGCTATTGGTCCGGCCAGGTGGACATCGGCAACATCGAAGCCGGTCTGCCCGGTGGCTGGACGAGCCTCGACGAAGCCCGCGCGTTCTTTGACAGCGAGCCGGTGGATGCCCTGCTGACCGCGGCCTATGACGAGGCCGGCGTCGTCTATCTGGGCAAGGGCTATGGCCACGACTACGATCTGCTGACCAAGGAGCCGGTCACCTCGCTCGACGATCTGAAGACGCGCAAGATCCGCGCCACGTCGAATGTTGCGAAGGTTCTTGAGTACTTCGAGATCCCGACCGTCTACCTGCCCGCGGGCGAGCTTTACATCGGCATGTCGACCGGCGTGATCGACGGTGCCATCTACGGCGGCCCCATCGAATACGAGCAGCTCAAGCTGAACGAGACCGCGAAACACTATACCCGTCTCAACATGCTGATGCCGGGCTGGACCGAAACCTTCCTTGCCAACAAGGAAAAGTGGGACGGCCTGTCGGACGAGCACAAGGCGATCATGGAAGAAGCGATTGCCCAGTTCGCCGCAGACATCACCGGCTGGCTGGCCGAGGGCAACCAGTCCGTGGTCGACAAGGGCGACGTCTTCGAATTCGCGGTCCTTCCGGATGAGGATTCCAAGCAGCTGACGGTTGCAGCACAGGCGGTCTGGCAGGAAGAAGCCGAACGGTCCGCGCGCAACGCCGAGCTGATCGACCTTCTGGTTGCGAACGCCAAGGCGCAAGGGCGTCTCTGATGGCCTGGGTGACAAGATATCTTGTCGCCCAGGATGGCCTGTCCGAATTCGTCGGGCGGGCCATTTCCTGGCTTACGCTGGGGATGATCGGGGTTCTCGTCATCGAGATCGTGTTTCGGTACTTTCTCGATTCCCCGACCCTCTGGGCGCATGAAACCAGCACCATGCTGTATGGCGGTTTCTGCATGCTGGCCGGCGCCTATACCCTGCGCCACCGTGGCCATGTCCGCAGCGAGGTGATCTGGGGGGCATTGCCCAAGCGGGGCCAGGCGATCTGCGATGTCGTGATCTTTTCGACCGGTGCCGTCGTTCTGGTGATGTTCCTGAAGCTGGCCATTGGCTTTGCCGCCGAAAGCTGGGCTGTTCGCGAATACTCCAACAAGAGCATGTGGCAACCGCCGCTGTATCCGATCAAGACGGTGATCCCGATCGCTGTCGGACTGGTCTTGCTGCAGAACATGGCCGAATTGCTGCGGGCCGTTTTGACCGCGCTCGGCATCGAGTATGACGATCCGCGCGAACGCGAGTTCGAAAGCGACATTGATCCGGAACTTCTGCCCACCATTCTGGATGCCGATGTCACCGAGGCCGTGGACACCTCCAAGCCCAATGACCGCTGATCATGCGCGTGCATCCCGCGGCTGCTCTTAAGGACCTGTAAATGGAAAATCTGGATCCGCTCGCCATTACGGGCATCATGTTCGCATCCATGCTGGGGTTGATGGCGCTTGGCGCGCCGCTGGCCTGGGCGCTGACCATCTGCGGCATCGGAAGCGCCATGGCGATCTTTGGCGACGGGGGGCTTGATCTTCTGATCTCGTCGACCTTCAGCGCCATGGACAACTTCCTGCTGGTGGCGCTGCCGCTGTTCATCTTCATGGGGCTGGTCCTGCAACGGTCAGGCATCACCGACGATCTGTTCGAGATGATCCACAAGCTGATGGGCCGGTTGCCCGGCGGGCTTGGCATCGGGACGGTCATCATCTGTGCCCTGATCGCCGCGATGGCCGGGGTCTCGGGCGCGGCGACGGTCAGCCTGGGCATCATCGCCCTGCCTGCGATGCTCAATCGCGGCTATGACAAACGTCTGGTCACCGGCACGATCATGGCCGGCGGCGCGCTTGGCTTTCTGATCCCGCCCAGCGTCCTGATGATCATCTACGCCTTTCTCAGCCGCGATTCCGTCGGCAAGCTGTTCGCTGCCGGGCTGATGCCGGGACTGATGCTGGCGGGGATCTACATCGCCTACATCCTGATCCGCTGCCGCATCAATCCGTCGCTCGGCCCCCCGGCCGAAGAACAGTTCACGGCGATGGAGAAGTTCAAATCCCTGCGCTTCCTGATCGCGCCGGGGCTTCTGATCTTCACGGTTCTGGGGTGCATCATCGGCGGTATCACTTCGCCCTCCGAAGCCTCTGCCATCGGTGCCTTCGGGTCGCTGGTGATTGCCGCGATCCAGGGCCGGTTAAGCTGGGACACCCTGCGCTATGTCATGCTGTCCACGACCAAGCTGATGGGCATGCTGATGTGGATCACCATTGCCGCCGTGTTCTTTTCCAAGATCTACGTCGGTGTCGGTGCGGGCATGGTCGTCGGAGAGTTGATCGAGGATTACGCGCTGTCGCCGAACCTGGTCATCCTGTCGATGCTGCTGGCCTACTTCGTCCTGGGCATGTTCCTGGATGATTTCGCCATCGTGTTCATCACCGTGCCGCTGTTCGTGCCGATCGTCCGCGATCTGGGTTTTGACACCACATGGTTCGCGGTGCTCTTCATCCTGAGCATGCAGTCGGCCTATCTGACGCCGCCGTTCGGCTACAACCTCTTCTACATGAGGTCGGTGGCGCCAAAGGATGTGACGATCATCGACATCTACTGGGCGGCCATACCCTTTGTCGGATTGCAGATCCTGGGCCTGGCGCTGGTCTTCATGTTTCCGCAGATCGCGCTTTGGCTTCCAAGCGTCCTGTTCTGAGGAATGTCTGAAACGCAAAGGGCGCGCCACTGGCGCGCCCTTTGTCGTTTTCGGGAACTGGTTTACCGGTCAAGCTTGAAGAACGCCTCGAACTTGTCGGCAAGATCGCCAGAGGTCAGCGGAGCGTTGACACGGGCCATCGCCGCCTCGGCAATATGCTCTGGCAACACCGACCGGCGGGCCGCCATCAGATCGGTCAGAAACTCTGCCGTGAATTCCGGATGCGGCTGAACGGTCAGCGCCTTGTTCCCATAGGCCAGCATCGCGTTGGCACAAAAATCCGAGGATCCGATGACCTCTGCCCCCTCGGGCAGTTCCGTCACCTGATCCTGATGCCACGCCATGACGCAATCCGTCGTGCCCGCTGCACCGGCATACTCGGTCGGACCGACGGACCAGCCGCCCGCGAACTTCTCGACCTTGCCGCCCAGGGCTTGCGCCAGGATCTGATGCCCGAAGCACACGCCGACAATCGGCACTCCGGCGGCAAATGCCCGGCGCAGGAAATCCTCCAGCGGCGGGATCCAGTCATGGCCCTCGTAGGTGCCGAATTTCGACCCGGTGATCAGCCAGCCGTCAGCATCTGTCACCGCATCCGGAAAGACGCCGTCCAGCACCGGATAGGTCACGAACTCGAACCCGCGACCATCCAGCAACCGCTTGAACAGGTCGTCGTAGTCGCCGTGCCTGGCGCGAAGTTCTTCCGGCGTCCGACCGGTCTGCAAAATCCCAATCTTCATCCCTGCGTCCTTGATCTCTGCCAATGCAGGCAGTCGTGATGTGATGAGTGTCTGACCCGCAGCGCGGGTCAGAGACGTCGCTTGCTTCGGCTCATCTGCAAGGCCGACACGATGATCCCCAGCGACACAAGCCCGATAATGACCGTGGCCAGCGCGTTGACATCGGGGCTGACCCCAAGCCGCACCTTGGAGAATATGACCATCGGCAAGGTCGAGGCACCGGGGCCGGAGACGAAGCTTGCAACCACCAGGTCGTCCAGGCTGAGCGTGAAGGCCAGCAGCCAGGCCGAGACCAGCGCCGGGGCGATCACCGGCAGGGTAACGTCGAAGAAGACCCGCACCGGTTTGGCGCCCAGATCCTGCGCCGCCTCTTCGATGGACATGTCCATGTCCACCAGCCGCGACTGGATGACAACGGCCGCATAGGCCGCCCCGAAGGTGGAATGGGCGATGATGATCGTCATGATGCCACGGTTGCCCGGCCAGCCGATCAGCCCCTGCATGGCAACGAACAGCAGCAGCAGCGACAGGCCGATGATCACCTCGGGCATGACCAGCGGTGCGGTGATCATCATGCTGAGCAGCGACTTGGTGCGGAACTTCGCGAACCGGATCAGCACGAAGGATGCAACGGTTCCGATGGTCACCGCCAGCGACGCCGAGACGAATGCAATCTTGGCACTGACCCACGCGGCTTCAAGGATCTGCGGATCGCGGAGGAGTTCGCCGTACCACTTGGTCGAGAACCCGCCCCAGACCGTCACCAGCTTGCTTTCGTTGAAGCTGAAGATCACCAGCGACAGGATCGGCGCGTAAAGAAAGACAAAGCCGAGGACGCCGGTGATCTTGAGGAATTTGGACCTGCGCTGCATCAGCTTGCTCCTTCATCTGCGGATTGCGCCTTGCGCAGCAACATGATCGGGATCACCAGCACGAAAAGCATGACAATGGCCACCGCCGAGGCAATCGGCCAATCCCGGTTGGAGAAGAATTCGTCCCAGAGCACCCGGCCGATCATCAGCGTGTCGGGTCCGCCCAGAAGCGCCGGGATCACGAATTCGCCGACGGCGGGAATGAAGACCAGCATGCAGCCGGCAATGATCCCGCTGGCGGACAGCGGCAGCGTCACAGTCAGGAACGTGGTGGCAGGCCGCGCGCCAAGGTCTGCCGAGGCTTCCAGATAGGATTGGTCCAGCTTCACCAGGTTGGCGTAAAGCGGCAGGATCATGAACGGCAGGTAGCTGTAGACGATGCCGATATAGACCGCGAAATCGGTCTGCAGCATGATCAGCGGCTCGTCGATGATGCCGGTCCACATCAGGAAATTGTTGATGATGCCGTTGGCCTTGAGAAACCCGATCCAAGCGTAGACCCGCAACAGGAACGAGGTCCAGAATGGCAGCACCACCAGCATCAGCAGCAGGTTGCGCTGGTTTTCCGGCGAACGCGCGATCAGATAGGCCATGGGATAGCCGATCAGCAGCGCGATGAAGGTCGAGATCCCGGCGATCTTGATCGATTCGATATAGGCCGACAGGTAAAGCGGGTCTTCCAGCAGGAACAGGTAGTTGCCGAAGTTCAGGTTGACCGAAAGAACGCCGTCCACCCATTCCCAGACCGGCAGGTACGGCGGTCTGGCGATGGCGGCTTCCGACAGGGAAATCTTGGCGACCACTAGGAACGGGATGAGGAAGAACAGCAGCAGCCAGAGCGTCGGGATCGCGATGACCAGCCCACGTCCGCCCAGGCCCAGCCGTTCCAGCACGCGGCCGATCATCGGGCCGCCGGGCAACCGGCTGCTGGGGCCGGTATCGGGGGCCGCGCTCATGACGCCACCACGACGCCGGCATCGTCGGCCCAGCCGACGAAGACCCTGTCATCCCAGGTCAGGTCGTCGTTGTCGCGGGTCAGGTTCGATTGGGTCACGCGGACCCGTTTGCCGCTGTCCAGGCGCACCTGAAACACCGATGAGTTGCCCATGTAGGCAATCTCGTCGATGGTGCCGGTCACCTTGTTGCGCAGGTCGCTGAGGTTGGATTTGCTGATCCGTACCTTCTCGGGGCGCACGGCAACGGCAAGTTTCTGACCTTCAACACCGCTGATGCCATGCGGCACAAAGATGTCGGCACCCAGCTCCTTTGACGAAATGACCACGTGGTCCTTGCCGTCCTCGATCACCCGTCCGTCGAAGATGTTCACCGACCCGATGAAATCGGCCACGAAACGCGATTGCGGGTATTCGTAGATCTCGTGCGGGGTGCCGGTCTGAACGATCTGGCCTGCGGTCATGACGCCGATGCGGCTTGAAAGCGTCATCGCCTCTTCCTGATCGTGGGTGACCACGACGAAGGTGACGCCAAGGCTTTCCTGGATCTTGATCAATTCGAACTGGGTTTCCTCGCGCAGCTTCTTGTCCAGCGCGCCCAGAGGTTCGTCCAGCATCAGCAGCTTGGGTTTCTTGACCAGCGACCGGGCCAGTGCCACCCGCTGACGCTGACCACCGGACAGTTGGTGCGGCTTGCGGGCCGCGAACTGGTCCATTTGCACCAGGGACAGCATGTCTGTCACGCGCGTGGCGATCTCGTTTTTCGGCAGGCCGTCGCGTTTCAGTCCATAGGCGATGTTCTTTTCCACCGTCATGTGCGGGAACAGCGCGTAGGACTGGAACATCATGTTGGTGGGGCGGGCATACGGCGGGATGCCGGCCTGATCCTGGCCGTCGACAATGATCTGGCCGGATGTGGGGGTTTCAAACCCCGACAGCATCCGCAGAAGCGTGGACTTGCCGCAGCCGGACCCGCCCAGAAGGCAGAAGATCTCGCCCTTGTAGATATCGAGCGAGACGTTGTCGACGGCCGTGAAGGCGCCGAACTTCTTGGTGACATTCTTGATCTGCAGGAATGGCGTCGCGTTGGGATCGGCCCAAGGCTTCACGTCGGTGGTCGGTCGGCCTTCAGACATGGCAGCCCCCTTGGAATTCTGAAATGAGGTGCCGGAGCCCGGTATGGCAAGCTCCGGCAGATGGCATCACTTGCCGGTCTTGATCGTCGTCCAGGCGCGGGTCAGCGACCGGTCATAGCGCGACGAATGCGGCTTGACCGAGAACAGCTTGGCCCGGATGGCATCCGGAGGATAGATGCCGGGATCGTTCTTCACGTCGTCGATCACGAACTCGGTCGCTGCCGTGTTGGGGTTGGCGTAGTAGACGTAGTTGGTGATGTCCGCCACGATCTTCGGCTCGAGGATGAAGTTGATGAACTTCAGCGCATTCTCGGGGTTGGGGGCATCGTCCGGGATCGCCATCATGTCGAACCCGACCTGACCGCCCTCGGCGGGAATCGCGTAGGTCAGGTTGATCCCCTGACCGGCTTCGTTGGCGCGGTCGCGGGCTTGCAGTACATCGCCGGAATAGCCGACCGTAACGCAGATATCACCATTGGCCAGGTCGTTGATATACTGCGACGAATGGAAATAGCGGATGTGCGGGCGCACCGACAGCAACAGTTCGGTGGCCTGTTTCAGATCGCCGCTGTCTTCGGAATTCGGGTCAAGGCCGAGATAGTGCAGCGCGGGCGCCATGATCTCGGACGGGCTGTCCAGAACCGCAATCCCGCAATCGGCCAGCTTGGCGGCGGTGTCCGGGTCGAAGACCATGTCCCAGCTGCCGATCTTATCGGCGTCGATGCGCGATGACACCTCGTCGATGTTGTAGCCCAGACCCACGGTGTACATCATGTACGGCACGCCATAGGTGTTGTCCGGATCGTTGACGGCGATGATCTCCAGGATCTTCGGATCGAGGTTGCCGTAGTTGCTGAGCGCCGCCTTGTCGATTTCCGCATAGACACCGGCCTGCGCCTGACGCGCCAGGAATTCGACCGACGGCACCACGACGTCATAGCCGCTGGAGCCGGTCAGCATCTTGGCTTCCAGAACCTCGTTGCTGTCATAGACATCGTAGTTCACCTTGATGCCGGTCGCGGCTTCGAAGTTCGCGATGGTGTCTTCGGCGACATAGTCCGACCAGTGATAGACGTTAAGCTCGCCTTCCGCCAAGGCCGCGCTGGCGGTCAGGGCAAGTGCAGAGCACGTGATTGCAAGGTTCTTCATAGGTTTCCTCCCTGGAATTCTGAAGATTTCGGTGTCTTAAAGTCCCAACTTGTCGCGCGCCGCGTACCACCACGATCCGACCATCGAATAGGGAACGCGGAACATGCGCCCGCCGGGGAAAGGATACCATGGCACGTTCTCGAAGACGTCGAAACGGGTCAGGTCGCCGTCGATGGCTTCGGACAGGATGCGCCCGAACGTGTGCGATCCGGTGACACCGTGGCCGGAATAGCCATGTGCGAAATAGGTGTTGGCACCGATCCGGCCCATCTGCGGCACGCGGCTGAAGGACAGCGCGAAGTTGCCGCTCCAGGCATAGTCGATCTTCACACCCTTCAGTTGCGGGAACACCTTGTCCATGTTGCCACGCAGTTTGGCTTCGATATCGCGCGGGTCGCTGCCGCCATAGACCGTGCCGCCGCCGAAAAGCAGCCGCTTGTCGCCGGACAGGCGATAGTAATCCAGGATATAGCGGATATCCTCGACACAGACGTCGGTCGGGATCAGCGCATTGGCGCGGTCCTCGCCCAGCGGTTCGGTCGCCATTACCTGCGTTGACACCGGCATCACACGCGATGTCAGCGTCGGGACCACATGGCCGAGATATGCATTGCCACACAGCACCAGCGTCTTGCAGGTCATCGTGCCCTTGGCGGTTGTCACCACAGGCCGGGCGGCCTCGGTATCGACATCCGTGACCGGGGACATCTCGTAGATCGTGCCGCCCAGCTTTTCAAAGGCCGCCGCTTCGCCCAGGGCCAGGTTCAGCGGGTGCATGTGACCCCCGGAATGGTCGATCAGTCCGCCGGCATAAAGGTCGGAATCGATGTGCTTGCGCAGTTGATCCTTGTCCAGCATCTCCTGGTTCTTGATGCCGTAGCTGGCCCAGAGGTTCATCCGGTCTTCCAGCTCGCGCATATGCGCCTTGGTCAGGCCGGTGAAGATGTTGCCATCTTTCAGATCGCATTGGATGTCATAGGTCTTGACCCGCTCGCGGATAATCTCGCCGCCTTCCTGCACCAGACCGGCGACAAAGGTGGCGGTGTCCTGACCATAGCGTTTCTTGATCGTTTGCAGGCTGGCGTTCAGCCCGTTGACGATCTGGCCGCCATTGCGCCCCGACGCGCCCCAGCCGACGCGGGCGCCTTCGATGATCGCGACCTTGTAGCCTTTTTCAACAAGGTGAAGGCCGGTCGACAGCCCGCTGTAGCCCGCGCCGATGATGCAGACGTCGATCTCGTTGCTGCCGGACAGTTCCGGGCGGTCGGGCGAGGCATTGGCCGACGCCGCGTAGTAGCTTGTGGTATGGCTGCCGTCGCCGGCATAGGGGTGCGCCATCGCGTTCATCACACGACCTCCAGATAAGAGTGAATTTCAAAGTCGGTTACATGGCGCGCGAACCGCTGGAGTTCCTGCGCCTTGCATTCCACCAGCATTTTCTGAAGCCGCTTGGAAAAGACCTGGGGCACGTGCTGCCCGCGCTTGAAGGCATCAATCGCACTGGCCCAGTCCAGCGGCAGATACGGCAGATCGCGCTGGTAGACATCGCCGACGATCGGGTCGGCGGGGACCATCTTCTGTTCGATCCCAACAAGCGCGCCGCCAAGAACGCTGGTCAGCATGAGATAGGGGTTGGCGTCCGCGCCCGCGACCCGGTGTTCGATCCGGCGCGCCTTGTGGTTGCCGCCGGGAATACGGATCGCCGCGGTGCGGTTCTCATAGCCCCAAGCGACGCTGGTCGGCGCATGCGCCCCCGGCATCAGGCGACGAAACGAATTCTCGTGCGGTGCGAAGGTCAGGCTGTTTTCCTGCATCGTCGCCAGCAGACCGGCAACGGCATTCAGCATCACGTCGGTGCCCTCTTCGCCGCCGTTGTCAAAGACGTTCTCGCCGGCCTCGTTCACCAGCGAGAAATGCACATGCATGCCGCTGCCGGCCCGGTTGCCATAGGGTTTGGCCATGAAGGTCGCCGCAAAGCCGTGCTTGCGGGCGACGCCGCGCACCAGCCGCTTGAACAGGATCGCATCATCCGCCGCGCGCAGCGGGTCGGCGACATGCATGAGGTTGATCTCGAACTGCCCGGCGCCGTTTTCCGAGATCGCCGCATCGGCGGGAATGCCCTGGGCCGCGCAGGCGTCATAGACATCGTTCAGAAAGCCGTCGAAATGCTGCAACTCGTCGATGGACAGGACGCCATCGGAATCCAGCCGTTTGCCGGTGACCGGCGACAGCGGCGCTTCGGGGCGGTCGCTTGTGGGATCACAGAGATAGAATTCCAGTTCGGTGGCCACCACGGGCGTCAGCCCCAGGGCCTTGTAGCGGTCGACCACGTTCCCCAGCGCGCGGCGGGGATCACCCGCAAACGGCGTGCCGTCCTCTTGCCGCATCCACAGCATCGCCATCGCGGTCGGGCGGTCGGTCCATGTGATCGGCAGAAGGTCACGCCCGGTGAAGTCGCACAGGCCATCGCTGTCGCCGGTTTCGAAGACCAGTTCGCTGCCCTCGATATCCTCGCCCCAGATATCCACGCCGGTGACCGACAGCGGCATCCGGATGCTGCCGTCGATGACCTTGTCGGCCTGATCCACCGGAACCCGTTTGCCGCGCAGGGTGCCGTTCAGATCGCAGACGCAGGCAAAGATCGACTCGATCTCGGGGCGTTCTGCCAGCCATTGGGTCATGTCTTGGTTTGGCATCTTCGGTCCTCGGCGATGGGGCGGGTAATTTGTGATATCATTTATATCTTTTAGATTTCCTTTAGGCCTTGTGTCAACTTTTTTTTCAAATACTATCACAATATGGAATTTCTAAGTGGATAGGGTCATGACCAAGCACCGACAACTGGACGTCCCCGAAATTCCCATGCGGGACGATCTCACCATCCAGGAACATGTCTATGAACGCCTGCGGTATGCGATCATGGTCGGCGCGTTTCCTCCGGGAACCAATCTGACCATGCGCGGCCTGGCCGAAGCGATGGGGCTCAGCCCGACGCCGATCCGCGAGGCGGTGCGTCGGCTGAGTTCGGAACACGCCATCGAAGTGCTGCAGAATCGACGGATGACGGTGCCGGAGATGACGCTAGGACGCTTCGAGGAATTGCTGGCCCTGCGGGTTGCGCTGGAAGTCCACGCGGCAGAGCGATCCCTTCCCTATGTATCTAACATTATTATAGAAAATATGGAATCCATCGACCTGGAGATGGATGCCGCCCTGACCCGAAACGACCTCGACCGGCTGACGATCCTGAACCAGGACTTCCACAGGGCGCTCTACATGACCAACCCGCACCAGGTGTCGATGCCGGTCATCGAAAGTGTGTGGTTGCAGATGGGACCGTTTCAGCGGCAGGTCATCGAGAACGTCAAGGACTACTACAAGGTGGACCGCCACAAGGAGATCCTGGACGCTCTTCGGGCGCGCGATGTGGCGGCACTTGTGATCGCCACCGAAAGCGACATCCGTGAAGGCATGAGCCGCAGCGGGCGCCAGCAACTGACTCAATCCCACCCGGATGGCCACGCGGCCTGATCCAGCGGTGCGGTCGATCGTCGGGTGATTATGCTGCGGTTGCACGGTATATCGCGGCGATACGACGGGGCAGCGTACAGATGCTTGACTTTTTGTGATATCATTAGAATATACGAGATATCATAAAGCTTGAAAGGAGTCGCCCGTGTCTGACCTGTCAAAGATCGACTGGCACGAGAAAGCCGCAGCCCTCAGCATCCGCGGGCAAATGCTGATCGACGGCCAACTGGTGGATGCCGCTTCGGGCAAGACCTTCGCTTCGATCAGCCCGATCGATGGCCGGCACCTCGCGGACGTGGCGTGCGGCGATGTCGAGGATGTCGACAAGGCGGTGTCAGCCGCCCGACGGGCTTTCGAAGATGGCCGCTGGTCCGCGCGTCCGCCGGCCGAGCGCAAGCTGACGCTGCGCCGGTTTGCCGACCTGCTGCGGGCGCACCGCGATGAACTGGCGCTTCTGGAAACCATCGACATGGGCAAGCCGATCGCCGACAGCACCACGATCGATACCCGCGCCGTCGCCAATTGCTTCGACTGGTACGGAGAGGCGATCGACAAGATCTATGATGAGATCGCCCCAACCGCACCGGGCACTGTCGCCATGGTGACCAAGGAACCGCTGGGCGTCGTGGCTGCGGTTGTACCGTGGAACTTCCCGATGGTCATGGCCGCGTGGAAAGTCGCGCCCGCGCTGGCGACCGGGAACTCGGTGATCCTGAAACCGGCCGAACAGTCGTCGCTGTCGGCCATCCGGCTGGCGGAACTGGCGCTGGAAGCCGGCATCCCGCCCGGTGTGTTCAACGTCGTGACCGGCGACGGGCCGGCGGTGGGCCGCGCGCTGGGTCTGCACATGGATGTGGACGGCCTGTTCTTCACCGGCTCGACGCCGGTCGGCAAGTTCTTCATGGAATACTCGGCCCAGTCCAACCTTAAACGGCTTGGCCTGGAACTTGGCGGGAAAAGCCCGAACATCATCCTGTCGAGCTATCGCGACACGGTGCATGCGGCCACGACCTCGGCGCATTCGGCCTTCTTCAATCAGGGCGAGATGTGTACCTGCCCCAGCCGGCTGATTGTCGAACGCGCGATCCACGAGCAGGTCGTCGAAACCCTTGTCGAGATCGCCAAGAGCTATCAGCCGGGCGATCCGCTTGACCCGTCCACCAACATGGGGGCGATGGTGGACGCACGTCACACCGAACGTGTCCTGCAGTTTGTCGACTACGCGGCACAGGATGGTGCCGATCTGGCGACGGGTGGGGCGCGCGTGCGCCAGGAAACCGGTGGGTGCTATATCCAGCCGACGATCTTCGACAACGCGTCCAATGCCATGCGGATCGCGCAGGAGGAAATCTTCGGCCCCATGTTGACGGTGATCCCCGTCGACGGCGTTGACGAAGCCATCAAGGTCGCGAACGACAGTTGCTACGGGCTGGCCTCGGCGGTCTGGACCGACGATCTGTCGACGGCGCACAAGGTGTCGAAGGGCATTCGCGCCGGTCTGGTCTATGTCAACTGCTACGACTGCGATGACCTGACCACACCGTTCGGCGGCTTCAAGGAATCCGGCATCGGGCGGGACAAGTCGCTGCATGCGCTCGACAAGTACGTGGAACTGAAGACCACCTGGATGAACGTTGCCGGCCGGCCCTGAGGGCCGACCGACAACGAGGCTCGGTCTTTCGAGCTGGGGTGTTTTCTGGATGCAAGGGTGCGCGCGTCCCTCAAGGGACAGCGCGAACCCGTCGTGTCAACTCAGTTCCGACCCAGCAGAACGTCCAGCGGCACCGGTGTCGAGATCGTCCACTGGTCCACTTGCGCTGGGGCGCCATCAGTGATCTCGATGATCTGCATTTCCGCCGTGTTCTGGTGGTGAAGCTCGCTGCTGAACGACCGGGGTCCGAAGGCCGTCGGCTCGTTCTGCATCTTCTCAAGCTCTGCCGTGACCTCGGCGCCATCAAGCGTACCGGCCCGTTCCACGGCCTTGGCCCACAGGTCGATCAGGACGTAGCCCGGATAGGCATAGGAGCTTGAAGGCCGCGCGCCTGTCGCCTTTTCATAGGCGAGATTGAAGTCTTCGACTGCGGGGCGCGGATCGTCGCCATAGATCGAACCCTGGACCGGCACCACGAAGCCCGACAGATCCGGCGTTGCATCAAGCCAGTAGGAGCCATCGACCGCCGAGCCGTTGAGGATCAGCGAATTGATGCCTGCAGCCCGGATTTGGCGCACTGCCGAGGCCGCGCCGGGGATATAGGAGCACAGCATGATCACGTCCGGTTCGGTCGGCAGGGCCTTGATCCGGGTGATTTGGCTGGCAATCGAGGCGTCGTCGTTCTTGAAGGTGTCGCGCCCGACGATCTCGGTCCCGTCAAGCTGCGGGAACATCCAGTCAAAGCCGCTGCAGATGCCCTTGTTGTATTCGATGGTGGTGTCCAGCAGCACATAGCCGGTCTTGGCATCGCGCTTGGCGTTGCTCCATTCCGCCATGGTGGCGCCTTGCACCGCAGCCAGCACCGAGCCAGAGAAGGCCAGCGGGCCGACGCCCTGGATCCCGGCCTTCACATCCTCGGCACACAGGAAGAATGACACCATGCCCTCGGCTTCGGCCGAAAGGGCGGCGGGGGCGCCGAAATCATAGTCGCAGCTCACGACCATCATGTCGGCGCCGTCGTCGATCACCTGAAGCCCGGCCTTGGCCGATTGCTGTCGGTCGGTCTTCGTATCGGCCTCGACCCATTGGATCTGCCGCCCGAGCAGCCCGCCGTTGGCGTTGATCTCGTCGATCCGGATCTTGGCGGCGGTGGCCGCGGGTGTGTCGTAGGCTTCCATCCAGCCGGATTTCGCGATTGCGAAACCGATGGTGATGTCGTCGGCCATGGCGGGCAGCGCCAGGGCGGCGACAGCCGATGCAAGTGCAAGTCGTTTCACAGAGATTCTCCTCAGTTGGTGGATTTCGCCCCCACAAGGCGCGATTGACGAAGCCATTGCGGCTTCAATTTGAACTCCTTGCCCGCGGTCAGGCCGTTGGGCCGCACGATCAGAACGACGATCATTGCGATCCCGATCAGGATTTCCTGGCTCCCCGAGGGCAGCGCGAGTTGGGTTTCGTTGATGGAAATGCCCTGCTCGGCCCGCACCAGCAGTTCGATCAGGACCGACAGCAGCAACACACCGACCACGGCGCCCGACAGGCTACCGATGCCGCCGATCACCAGCATCGCCAGCGATATGAAGGTGATGCCAAGGTAGAAACTGTCGGGGTTGAGCACGCCGATGGAGTGGCCCAGCAGCGCGCCGGACACGCCGGTGAAAAAGCCCGAGATCACCAGTGACAGCAGCCGGTGGCGATACATGTTGATGCCGCTGGCCCGCGCGGCGACCTCGTCCTCGCGGGTGGCGCGAAGCGCCAGACCCGAGGCAGAGTTGGCATAGACGTTGGCCGCGACGATGGCAGCCACCGCCCAGCCCAGTGCCACCCAGTGATCGACATAGCGCGGCAGTCCGACGACAGAACTTGTCGCGCCCGTGACCCCTTCCCAGTTGGAATAGACAGTGTTGACGATGGCCAGGAAGGCGAAGGTCGCGATCGAGGCGGCAATGCCCGACAGCCGCAGGATCGCGGCGCCTGACAGAAGTGCGATGAATGCCGCCAAAAGCCCGCCCGCAATGGCCGCCGGCAAGACGTGCCATTGTGCCTGCATCAGCCATTCGGGCAGGTCGGGAAGAAACAGCGCCTTGGATTGCGGCTTCAGCGTCAGCCAGGCCGAACAATAGGCACCGATTGCCATATACCCGGCATGGCCGAAGCTGATCACGCCGGAGTTGCCGACGAAGATCCACAGCGAGACAACCAGCGTCACCCGAACCAGCGTTTCGGCAGCGGTGCGCGCCAGCGATCGGTCTCCGAAGACCGCGACCAGAACGACAAGCCCCACGAGCAGCACGGCAAGGATGAGCGGCGTGGAATAGGACGCCAGGCGGTTGGTTGCGTGTTGCGATCGCATGTCAGACCCTCGGTTTTGCAGATGCGGGAACGAACAGTCCTTGCGGGCGTACCAGCAGGCAGACGATCACCAGCGTGTAGAGAAAGGCGTCGCGGAAGGGCCGCGCTTCAAGCGGCAGCCAGGCCTGCAGCACCACCGAAACGATGCCCACCAGGAACCCCGCCGCCACCGCCCCCGGAAGCGAGCCAAGCCCGCCAAGGACCGTGGCGATGAAGGCCACCAGCATGATCTGGCCGCCCATCCGCACATCGGCCACGCCGGTCTGCGTCACCATGATCAGGGCCACGGCCGCGGCCAGTGCGCCGGACAGGGCAAAGGCACCGGTGATCACCCGGTTGGCCCGCACGCCCAGAAGCCGCGCCATGGTGAAATTCTCTGCCGCCGCGCGCATTTCCAGCCCGATCCGGGACTTCTTGAGCAACAGCGCCAAGCCGGTCACCACCAGCAGCGTCGACAGGATGACGATCAGTTGCAGCAGCGGCACGCTGGCCCCGGCGATATCGACCGGAGTATTCAGTCCCGGCCAGAGGCTGACCGCCTTGGGGCGTCCGCCGTAGGTGGCAAGCAGCGCGTTGCGGATCACGAACCCCAGCGCAAACGAGGCGATCATCATCGCCACCGGATCGGCCTTCCGCAAATGCCGGAAGACGACATATTCGCTGGCCACCGCAATGGCCGCGCCCAAGCCAAGGATCACCGGGATCAGGATCAGGGCCGGGGCCTTGCCCAGGAACATCACTGCCACCGCATCGGTCGATGGCACGATCAGCGCGAAAACGCAGAAGGCGATGTATTCGCCGTGGGCGAAGTTCACCAGTTTCATCACGCCGAAGATCAGCGCGATCCCCAGTGCGGCCATGGCGTACAAGCCGCCAAGCGAGGCGGCATCGAAGAAAAGCTGGGCCAGGTTGCTCATGTCGCGGTCTCCGTCTTTTCCGGGGATTGGCCGAAATAGGCTGCGGCCAGCGCGTCGCGATCGACCATGTCGGCGGCATTGCCTTCGCCCACGATCCGCCCGCCGCGCATCAGCACCATGCGTCCGCCCACCCGCGCGGCGCGCAGCGAGCTTTGCTCGACAATCAACAGCGTCAGACCGCGGTCCTCTTGCAGGGTGCAGAGCGTGTCATAGACCTGGTCCACGATCTTCGGCGCCAGCCCAAGGGACGGTTCGTCCACCATGATCAGCTTGGGGTTGGTCATCAGGGCGCGCCCGATGGCCAGCATCTGTTGCTGCCCGCCCGAAAGCGCCCCTGCCGCTGCGGCGCGCCGTTCGCCCAGGATCGGGAAGTTCGCATAGATTTCGGCGATGTCCTCTTCCACCGCCTCTGCATCGCGGCGCAGACCGGTCCCGACCCGCAGGTTTTCCTCGACGGTCAGGCTGCCGAAGATGTCGCGCCCCTCGGGCACCATGGATATTCCCAGCCGGGCGATGGCCTCGGGGGGGCGTCCGGTCAGCAGATCGCCGTCCAGTTCAATCCGGCCATGGCTTGTTGCCGCCGCGCCGCTGATGGCCTTGAGGAGAGACGACTTGCCAGCCCCGTTGGGGCCCGAGACAAAGACGCGCTCGCCTTCGTCCACATGCAGTGTCAGATCGTTGACCGCCGGCACCTTGCCATAGCGGACGGCGATATCGAAAACACCCAGCTTCGACATCACGCGGCCTCCTGATCGGCGCCGAAATACGCATCGCGCACTTTTTGGCTGGCGGTGATCACGTCGCGGTCACCCGTCTCGATCACCTGCCCGGCGTCGAGCACGTAGATATGTGAACTCACCGACAGGACCAGCCCGACATTGTGTTCGATCAGCAAGACCCCGGTGCCCAACTCGCCGGCCACCCGTGCGATCAGCGCGGCCAGATCCTCGGCTTCGGCCTCGGACATGCCCGCGGCAGGCTCGTCAAGCAGCAGAAAGGCCGGGCCGAACATCAGCGAGCGTGCGATGCCCACCCTGCGTTCATCGGTATAGGGCAGCCCGGCGGCGGGCTTCTCGGCCAGATCGGCCACGCCCATCCAGTTCAGCACCCGCATCGCCTCGACCTCCGAGGCGTGCCGGCTGTGCCCCAGCCCCACCCCGGTCACCGCAAGGTTGTCGAGCACGTCGAGGCCGGTGAACAGACGCCCGGCCTGGAAGGTCCGCGCCACTCCTTCGCGGCGCAGCTCATGTGCGGGATGCGCGGTAACATCCCGGTCCTCCAGCAGGATGCGCCCCTCGGTTGGCGGCTGGAACCCGGTCAGCACATTGACCAGCGTTGTCTTGCCGGCGCCGTTCGGGCCGATCAGCCCATGAACCGCGCCCGGGGTTACGGAAAGCGTCACATCGGTGAGGGCTTTGAACCCGCCGAATGCCACCGTCACCCCGGTCGCCGCCAGGGAGGAACCGTTGTTGCCGCCCGTCCGCACCGCTTACGCCTCGGCCATTTCTTCGGCGGAAGCCGCACGGGTTGCCGGCGCATCTGCCGTCAGGACATAGGTGCCGGTCTCGTGCAGGTTGACCGTCCAGCCCGGCTCAACGACAATCGTGGTGGTCACTTCCTCGATCACCGCAGGGCCTTGCAGCACATCCCCGGCGCCCAGTGCCGAGCCGTCGTAGACCGGCGTCTTGCGGGCCACGCCATCGGCGCTGAACACCATTTCGCGATGGGATTTTACGGCCGAGTCCGATCCGTTTCCTGCGCCGATGTGCATCCGCTCGGGCTTGTCGACCTTGCCGGTGATGGCGCTTTCGACGTTCACCACCTCGACCGCGTTGTGCGGCTCGTCATAGGTGTAAAGCTCCCGGTGACGCGCATGGAACGCGGTCTTGATGTCTTCCAGGGTGGCTTCGGTCACCGCGAAGGGGCCGATTTCCACCGTGCATTCATGCACCTGACCGACGTAACGCATGTCGAGCGTGCGGTGGATCGTGATGTCGCTTTCGCCGAACCCGTCACCGGCAAGATCCTCCCGTCCGCGCGTCTCAAGCCCGTTGAAGAGCCCGTCCAGCGTCTTCGCCGCCTCTGCACCCTGAAGCCGCAGGGGCGCAGGGGCCATGTAGTTGTACTTCACGTCCGAAATGATCTGCCCGTAGGCGCAAAGCCCCGAGGCGAGTTTGGAGATCAGCACCTTGGAAATGCCCATCTCGCGCGCCAGCGCCGTGATATGTGCGCCGGTTGCGCCGCCCGCCCCCATGAGCACGAAATCGCGCGGGTCATAGCCGCGTTCGACCGATACCCGCCGGATCGCGTTCACCATGTTGTTGTTGACGATGGTGAACATGCCGTAAGCGGCCGTTTCCACGCTGATCCCCAGCGGATCGGCCAGATGCGCCTTGATGGCCCCGCGCGCCTTTTCAAGATCAAGCGGCAACCGCCCGCCGACTAGGCCGTCGGCGTTCAGATAGCCCAACACAAGGTTGGCATCGGTCGTCGTCGGCCGGTCGCCCCCCTGGCCATAGCAGGCCGGGCCGGGTTCGGAACCGGCGGATTGCGGCCCCATCTGCATCAGACCCATCTCGTCGATCCACCCGATCGAGCCACCACCCGCGCCCAGGGTTTCCACCTGGATCATCGGAATGCCGATGCGGTAGCGCAGGAAGTCGATGTTCTTGTTGACGTTGGCCTTGCCGTCCTTGGTCAGCGTGATGTCAAACGACGTGCCGCCCATGTCGCAGGTGATGATGTTCTCATCGCCCCAGGGTTTCGCAACATCCAGCGCCGCCTGCGGTGCTGAAGCCGGGCCGGAGTTGATTGCGTATACCGACTGATCGGTCACCACCCTGCCAAGCGCCAGGCCGCCGTTCGACTGGAAATAGCGGACCGGGTGCTTCGATCCGAGTTCCTGGAAATAGGCGTCGATCGCTTCGACATAGCGTTGCAGGATCGGTGCCAGGTAGGCGTTCACGATGGCGGTCGAGGTGCGGGTGTATTCCCGCACCTGCGGATAAAGCTGGCTGCCCACGGTCAGACGCACATCCGGCATCATCTCGCGCACGATTTCGGCGGCACGCATTTCGTGCTCGGGGTGCAGCACCGACCAGACGAAACTGATCGCCACCGATTCCACGCCTTCGGCCAGGAAATAGCGGCAGGCATCACGCACATCGTCTTCGTTCATCGGTGTGCGCACCGATCCGTCCGAGATCACCCGCTCGCGGATTCCCTTCCGCAGGTGGCGCGGCACCAGCATTGTGGCGGGCGGATACTCGGGGTCGTAACGATACCCGTCTTCCTTGTGCCCCAGCCGGATTTCAATCGAATCCGCGTGACCCTGGGTGGCGATCAGGCCGGTCTTGGCCCCGGTATGGGTGATCAGCGCATTGAGACCCACGGTGGTCCCGTTGATGCAGAGATCCGAGTTCGACACGATCTCTTCGGCGCTCAGACCGGTTTCTTCCGCGATCAGGGCCAGCCCGTTGCGGATGGCCTTGGTGGGTTCGGTAGGGGTCGAGAGCACCTTGAAGATCTGCACCGCGCCACCCGACTCCGCGAGGATGAAATCGGTGAAAGTGCCGCCGGCGTCGATGCCCAGACGATATTTGCTACGCATGAGGATAATCCTTTTGTGTCAGAAGCTTCAGGCCGCCGAGCGGGCCTTGGCCGTGGCGGCTTCGTCCACGGTCAGCGTTTCGGGGTCGGCGATGACCACGCCGTAGTCGAGCCTTGCGCCCTCGATCGAGACGAGCCCGTTGCGGATATCGGACACCACCTTCTGCACCTCGCGTTCGAACGGGTTGCCATAGCCCCCGCCGCCGGGGTTGAGGTTGGCGGCCCGTTCGCCGGGGCGGATGGTTTCGATGACGTTGTCGGTGATGATCCGGGTCTCGCCCTCGCGGGTCAGTTCCAGACGGCCGACCTTCTTTTCGACCATCGCGGATTTCGCCCCGGCAGCGCCCATCGCCGGAATGCGGCGGCCTTCGCCGAATGTAATCAGCGTCATGTCGCGGTCGAGCGGTTCCACTTCCCAGCGGGTGCCGGATCCTCCGCGGAACTTTCCCGCGCCGCCGCTGTCGGTCATCAGGCCGTATTCATGGATGATGATGGGGTAGGAATGCTCCAGCATCTCGATATCGCCCGAGGTCAGGGCCCCGAAGCAGCACTCCGGTCCGCAGGCGTGCCAGCCGTCCTGGCTTGCCGTGGCGCCGGCGCCCGAGATGATCGAGGCCAGAACCATGGTCACGTATTCCTCGTCGTGGCGGGTGTCCCAACCGGCGATGTTGCATCCGTTCGCATGGCCCCAGGATGCCGACACCTTGTCCGGCGCGGCCTGTTCGAAGGCCAGCCGCACCGCGTCGGTCAGCGTTTCCATCGGTGTGGTGGTACAGTTCATGTGCGGCGCGGGGGGCTTGGCGTTGCACAGCGTGCCCCTTGGCCCCATGTCCACCGTCACGTTGCGGTAAAGCCCTTCGTTGTAGGGCGGCGGCAACTGCGCGAACATCATCAGCCCGAGGTAGACGCCAGAGTAGGAATTGCCCTCGTAGGAGTTGATGAAATAGGGGATCTGCGGCGGGCTTTCGATCTCGATATGGCAGGTCTCGCCCTTGATCGTGACCGTTGCGGTGATGTCGAAGTCGCCAAAGCCGTGGCCCGCGTCTTCCAGCACGGCCGTGCCCGAATAGGTCCCGTCCGGCACCTTGGCGATCAGGCCCGACATGTGACGGTTGGCCATCGACAGAAGCTCTTCGATGCAGTCCTGAACGACCTCCTTGCCGTATTTGTCCAGCAGGGCAATCAGGTTGCGCGCGCCGACCTGGCAGGCGCCGATCAGGGCGTTGAAATCGCCCTCCTGGTCGCGGCGCGCCCGCATGTTGGTCAGCAACAGGTTCAGAACGTCGTTGCGCGGCGCGCCCTTGTCCCAGATCTTCACCGGGGGAATGCGCAGGCCTTCGGCGAAAATTTCCTTGGCCTCGGGGTTGTAGCCCGCGGGAACCGGACCCCCGATGTCGGTCAGGTGGCCCTTGCAGACGGTCCAGAACACCAGTTCGCCGTGATAGAACACCGGGTAGTACATGCAGGTGTCGATGATGTGCGACCCGGCATAGTCGGGGTCGTTGTGCAGGATCAGGTCGCCTTCGTTGATGTCGCCTTCAAAGAACTTGTCGACCGCCTTCATCGCCGGAATGAGCGATCCCAGGTGGATCGGAATGTCCTGACCCTGCAGGATCATTTCGGGCGTGTGGTTGAACAGCGCCGTCGAATAATCGTGCGCCAGGTTGAAGACCGAGCTGCGCGCGGTCTTTTCAAGCGCCATCGTCATCTCGCGCTGGGTGGTTTCAAGAACGCCTCTCACCACTGAAAGCGTGATCGGGTCGACTTGTCGTTCTGCCATGATTTCCGGTCCTCTGCTTGGGTGCAGACCGGCGCCATACGGGGGGGCAAACAGACCCTTCCGATCCGGCGCGCTCCTCCTGCACGTCGATCTGCCAAACAGGTTTGCCGGGATCGCGATTCCGGTCTTGACGATCCGCGCACAACGACTTGGCGCACGGCGCAGGAAAATTTGTCAGCCCGTGCAGGAAGAGTTGACGCAGAGCGCACAACGCCCGTTTTTCTTTTGGTCAACCGGGTTCCGTCACGTAAGAAGTCGAAGGGGGAGATTTTCATGACAGCTGCGTTCCGCTTTTCAACCGGCGCGACAGAGCCGCAGCATCGTTCCAGCAAATGGAACCAGGTGGTGTCGGAAGCCTATTTTCCGCTGGAACTGCAGTTCCGCGATCCGGTGCGATTCAACGGCGAACTGGCCCGGGCCAGACTTGGCCATGTGGGCCTGTCCCGGCTGACCTCGGACCCGGCGAATTACGAGCGTCGCCGTTCGCACATTCGTGACGCACAGGATGAGGAATACCTCATCACCATGCCACGCGCCACGTCGGTCGAATTTCGGCAGTTGGGCCGTGACGTGCGCTGCGATCCCGGCGGCTTCATCATCGAACGCGGCGACGAACCCTATCGCTTTCTCTATGAACGGCCCAACGATCTTTATGTCCTGAAGGTCAGCCGCAAGGCGCTGGCCGAACGGGTGCGGCAGCCGGATCGATTCTGCGCCCGTGTGATCGACGCCACCACCGGAACGGCGGGTCTGTTTGCGACCATGGTCAGCCAGGCACAGAGCCAGATCGACGATCTGACACCGGATGCGCGCGAAACCATCGGCCGCCAGTTGCTGGAACTGCTGGGTCTTGCGCTCAACGACGCGTCGAACGCCTGTGAAAGCGGCTATTCCTCGGTGCGCGCCGCGCATATCGCGCGGGTCGAGAAATTCATCCGGGCCAACCTGAAAGACCCCAATCTTTCCCCGGATCGCATCGCCGATGCCTGCGGCATCTCAAAGCGCTACCTGCATGACCTGTTCAAGGACGTGAACGGCACGGTCAGCCAGCAGATCCGCGATCAGCGGCTGGTGGTGGCGCGTGACCGGCTTCAGGCGTCACGCGATCTGTCGATTTCCGAAGTTGCCTACCGGTTCGGTTTCGCCGACCAGGCGCAGTTCTCGCGGCTGTTCAAGGCCAAGTTCAAGACCACGCCGTCGGAGTTCCAGCGCAACGCCTTCCAGCATCCCGGTTGATCTCGCAGCCACGCGACCCATCCTTGCGCTGCAACGGCTTGTGACAAGCGGTTGCCGGGCCATGCGTTCGGAACGGATGTCGCGCTGCGAAGGCCGTCAGACCCCTTTGACGATCACCCGGCTGTTCGGGCGCAGGCGGGGCAACAGCCAGCGCAGATCATCGCGGGCAAAGGCCACGCAGCCCTCGGTCGGATGCCGGGGCTTGCGCCACTGGTGCAGGAAGATCGCCGAACCGTGCCCCGGCGTCGCCTCGGGCCAGTTCCAGTCGGTCAGCAGCACCGCATCATACAAGGGATCGGTGCGGCGCAGGCATTCATGGCTGGCGGCGTAGGGTGCGCGCACCAGCGTGTTGTAGGCCGCGTCGTGCAGGTCGTCCGACCACAGGTCGCCGGGCCGGATCGGGACGGCCCAGGCGGCGGGCCGGATCATCCGGTCCGGCCGGTAGAGCAGCCCGACAATGCGGTGTGTCCCGCGCGGCGTGGCGCCGTCGCCTTCGCGCTTGGCCGCGCTCAGCCCGCCCTTGCCGATGGCACAGGGCAGGCGGCGCCCGGCAAGTCGCGCGCCCCAGCGGGTAACGACCAGATCGTCAGGGTTCACAGAAGATGTCCGGATTTCGCGGCCTTGGTGTCCAGATAGGCGGCGTTATGGGCACCGCGTCCAACCTGCAACGGCACCCGCTCCACCACCGCGATGCCGCAGTTTTCCAGCATAGCCACCTTGCGCGGGTTGTTGGTCAGCAGCCGGGCCTGTTTGAACCCCAGACGTTTCAGCAGGGCGGCACCGATGCGGAAATCACGCTCGTCATCCTCGAACCCCAGCCGGTGATTGGCCTGCACCGTGTCGAACCCCTGGTCCTGAAGCGAATAGGCGCGCATCTTGTTGGCCAGCCCGATGCCGCGACCCTCCTGGTTCAGGTAGAGCAGCACGCCCGCGCCCTCGACCCCCATCTGCGCCAGCGCGCCGCGCAACTGCGGCCCGCAATCGCATTTCAGCGAGCCCAGAACATCGCCGGTGAAGCAGGCCGAATGCAGCCGCGCCAGCACCGGCTTGTCGCGGTCGGGCTTGCCGATCTCGATGGCGTAATGCTCCTCGCCGCCATCCTCGGGGCGGAAGATGTGCAACCGGCCAGCCTCGGCTGCCGCCATCGGCAGGCGGGCATGAACCACCGGATGCTGCGGGCTGCTTTCCAGCGCGGCTTGCGAAACCGCCGCCACCGGCAGGGCGGTCAGCCCGGCATTGGCGGCCAGCACGGCGGCGTGCTCCAGTTCCACCACCACGGCGGCGGGCAGAAGCTGAGCCTCCTTGCACAGGCGCAGGGCAGCGCGGGCGAAGGCGGCGTCCCCTTCGCGGCGGCTTTTCAGCGGGCCTTTCATCGGCATCGCCAGATCGTCGGCGGGATCGGCCAGCGCCTGGATCCAGTCCAGCCCCAGCGTTTCGGGCAACTCCACCCGCGCCAGATCGCCGTCATAGGCGCGGGCTTTCAGGGTCTCGGCCCGCCGCGCGGTCAGCGCCACGACCGGTGTTCCCAGCTTGCGCGCCGCCGAAAGCCGCGCGCCATTCAGGGTTTCGGCTGAAAGAACCAGCGCGCCAAGCCCATCGGGCTGTAACAATACGACCCCGACGCCCATACGCAAATCAGCCCGCGCACGGGCCATCAATTCCCGGCTATCTGGTGCCAGTGTCACGATAATTGTCCTTTGCCGCCGCTTCGGGGATCGGTTGAAACATGGCTCGCGGGGCGACACGTCCCTGTGAGACCAGTGTTGCATATCTTGTCGCAGAGGGGGCGGAGGCGCAACATGAGACCAAGACGAAGGAGGGCGACGCAATGGGCGTTTTGAAAAAGATCCTGCTGGTGGACGACGATGATGACCTGCGTGAGGCACTGTCCGAACAGCTTGTGATGACTGAAGAATTCGACGTGTTCGAAGCTGCCAACGGGCAGGAAGGCCTGAGCCGCGCCAAGGAAGCACCCTACGATCTTGTGATCCTGGACGTGGGTCTGCCGGACACCGACGGGCGCGAATTGTGCCGGGTGATGCGCAAGCAGGGGGTGAAATGCCCGGTGCTGATGCTCACCGGCCATGACAGCGATGCCGACACCATCCTGGGGCTGGATGCCGGGGCCAACGACTATGTGACCAAGCCGTTCAAGTTTCCGGTCCTTCTGGCCCGTATCCGCGCCCAGCTGCGTCAGCACGAGCAAAGCGAAGACGCGGTGTTCCAGTTGGGGCCGTACACCTTCAAGCCGTCGATGAAGATGCTGATCGACGAGACCGATCGCAAGATCCGTCTGACCGAGAAGGAAACCAACATTCTGAAATTCCTGTATCGCGCCACCGACGGCGTGGTCGCCCGTGATGTGCTGCTGCACGAGGTCTGGGGCTACAATGCCGGGGTGACGACGCATACGCTGGAAACCCACATCTACCGCCTGCGGCAGAAGATCGAACCCGACCCCTCGAACGCGCGGCTGCTGGTGACCGAAAGCGGTGGCTACCGGTTGGTGGCCTGATCCATCCCCGCGCCGGGGTTGCGGCGCACCTCCCTGAAAGACTGGCCCGGGGTGTTCCCGGGCCTTTTTTCGGGGCGGAAACAGTAACACCTAGGCGAAACCTGCGCCGGAGACGTCATGAACATCCTTGTCACGGGCGCCTCGGGCAATGTCGGGCGCGAGGTGGTTTGCCAATTGCAAGCGGCGGGCCATCAGGTGTTTGCCGGACAGCGGCAGCTCGCAAGGACGCGCCAAGATGGTGTCACGCCGGTTCAGGTCGATTTCGAAGCAGGCATCGGACCCGCCCCCGGATTTGACGCCATCTTCCTGATGCGGCCGCCGCATCTGACCGATCCGGATCTGTTCGAGACCTTCCTGCAACCGCACGACCGCAAGACCCGGGTCGTGTTCCTGTCGGTGCAGGGCGCGGGCGAGAAATCCTATCTGCCCCATGCCAAGATCGAAAAGCGTATTGCCGGGATGGGGTTCGACCATGTTTTCCTGCGCCCCAGCTATTTCATGGACAACCTGCTCACGACCCTTTGGCCAGAGCTGGAGAAGAACCGCCGCATCTATCTGCCCGCGGGCAGGCTGGAACTGGACTGGATCTCGGTCCGCGACGTCGCCACGGTGGCTGGTGCGGCGCTGACTGGGGCTGTTTCTGAACCCGCGATCACCATCTGTACTGGTCGAGCCACCGGGTTTGACGCGGTCTGCCAGACCCTCAATCGCGTTGCCGGGGCGCAGGTGTCCTATCAACCGGCCAGCTTGCCTGGCTTCGTGCGCTACAGCCGCAAGACCGGGATGGGCTGGCCCTTGATCGGGGTGATGCTGCTGCTGCATTTCCTGCCGAGGTTCGGCCGGCAGAGGCTGGACGATCCCGAACCGACGCAAGCTGTTCTGGGCCGCCCGCCGGAAACGCTGGAAGCGTTCGTGGCGCGTCACGAAAACCGGTTCGCCACCTTGCGCCAGGACTGACTGTCATCTGGGCTGGGGGCGCTTTTCCGACAGGCGCTGCGCGGCCCGTTCGCCAAGATCGGCGATCAGCGATGTCAGCCGCGCCTGCGCGTCGGCCATCTCTTCTTCACTCATCCGCTTGGGCGGGGTGAAACCGTCACCCACCGCCAGCACACCGCGCCCGAAGGGCAGGGGCACGACAAAGCGGTCCCATGTGCCCAGCCGAAACTTGCGCGTGACCTCATAAGTGCAGGGCGCGGCCTGTACCCCGGCCAGCCCGGCAATGACCAGCGCGCCGGGCTTGGCCTCTTCCGGCGGGCCGAAGGGGCCATCGACGGTGATGCCCAGCGACCGGCCCTTGCGCAGGCATTTGACCGCGTGCTTGATCGCGCCGGTGTTGTCGCCCGAGGTGGCCAGTTCGATCACCTCGACCCCGCGCTGGCGCAGGTTCTCGCTGGCAATCTGGGCATCGGCATGGCCCGAGGCCATCACCGTCAACGGATGATCGGACCAGTCGCGCAGGTAGGGGGTGAACACCAGCCGCGAGTGCCAGCAGCACAGCACACGAGGCACGCCGCGGGCGATGTCGGCCTCGTAGGATTCGAACCCCAGCTTCTGCCACCGCGTGGTGCGGAAGACGAAATTCACATAGGCCGAGAACAGCGATTGCAGCGCGCCCTGCACCCGGCGGCTTTTCTGAAAGCGGACTTCGAACCGCCGCCATTGCTTTTTCAGGTTGTTCACGGGGTCACCTCTGCGCTCCGCCTAGCCCATTGCGCGATTTCGTTCCAGTCCGGCGCGCCTGACGCGCTGCACCGCCGGGCCTGTGTGCGGGGCCGTGATGCAGGGTTGCAACAGGTGGCCGCGCTTTGTGGGGTTCCGCCCCGGCGATCAGGGCGTTATCTCTGCCCGGGTCTGAGCAACGGAGCGCTTCCCATGACCCTCACGCTGGCCACCTGGAACATCAACTCGGTGCGGCTGCGGGCCGGGCTGGTCGAGCGGCTGCTGACCGAGGAAGCCCCCGACGTGCTGTGCCTGCAGGAATGCAAGAGCCCGGTGGACAAGATCCCCGCCGAACGGTTCGCGGCACTGGGCTATGGCCACATGGTGGCGCGCGGGCAGAAGGGCTACAACGGCGTGGCGATCCTGTCGCGGCACCCGCTGGAGGACGCCGGTCACCGCGATTTCGTCGGCAAGGGTGATGCCCGCCACGTGGCCGCGCGGCTGGCCGATGGCACCGTGATCCACAACTTCTATGTGCCTGCGGGCGGCGATGTGGCGAACCGCGAGGTCAACGAGAAATTCGGTCACAAGCTGGATTTCCTGACCGAGATGCGCGACTGGTTCCACGCCGAAGCGCCGGCGCGGGCGATCCTCGTGGGCGATCTGAACATCGCCCCGCGCGAAGATGACGTCTGGTCCCACAAGAAGCTGCTGAAGGTGGTCAGCCACACGCCTGTCGAGGTCGACCAACTGGCCGAAACGCAGGACGCCGGCGCCTGGGTGGACATCACCCGCAAGGACATTCCAGACGGGCAGCTTTATTCGTGGTGGTCCTATCGCGCCAAGGATTGGGACGCGGCCGACAAGGGCCGGCGGCTGGATCACATCTGGGCCACCCCCGATTTGGCCAGCGCCGCCGGAAACTCCCGCATCCTGCGCCCGGTGCGCGGCTGGGAGCAGCCCAGCGACCACGCGCCGGTGCTGGCCAGCTTCGATCTTTGACGCTGCCGGGGGCTTGGTTGTGAAGTCGTGGCTGCGCATATATGCACGGAACAAATGATGACGGGGAAGAACGATGATTGAACTTGGAGGCGCGGCTGCACCGGCCGCAGAGGATCTGATCAAGGACAGCTCCGAGGCCACGTTCATGGCCGATGTTGTCGAAGCCAGCCAGACGGTGCCGGTGATCGTCGACTTCTGGGCGCCGTGGTGCGGGCCTTGCAAGACGCTGGGTCCGGCGCTGGAGGCCGAGGTCTCCGCTGCCAAGGGCGCGGTGAAGATGGTCAAGGTCAATGTCGACGAGAACCAGATGATCGCGGGGCAGTTGCGGGTGCAGTCGATCCCCACGGTCTACGCCTTCTGGCAGGGGCAGCCGGTCGACGGGTTCCAGGGCGCGGTGCCGCCCTCCGAGATCAAGGAATTCGTCAAGCGCGTCGCCGCCCATGGCAACGGCCCGGAAGAAGACGGCGGGCTGGCCGAAGCGGTCGAGGCTGCCGAGGAAATGCTGACGCAGGGTGCGGCGGTGGATGCGGCGCAGACCTTTGCCGCCATTCTGGGCGAAGACCCGGCCAATGCTGCCGCGCTTGGCGGGCTGGCCCGCGCCCATCTGGCCATGGGCGAGCTGGACCAGGCCGAGGCGCTGCTGAACAACGCCGCCGCCGAGATCGCCAACGCGCCCGAGGTCGAAGCCGCGCGGGCGCAACTGGACCTGGCGCGTCAGGCCGAGGATGCCGGCCCCGTGGCCGAGTTGCGGGCGCAGGTCGAGGCCAACCCCGACGACCATCAGGCGCGTTTCGATCTGGCCACGGCACTGCATGCCAATGGCGAGGTCGAGGAGGCCGTGACCGAACTGCTGGACCTGTTCCGCCGTGACCGCGAATGGAACGACGGTGCGGCCCGTGCGCAGTTGTTCACCATCTTCGACGCGTTGAAGCCCAATGATCCGGTCGTGCTGAATGGCCGCCGCAAGCTGTCGTCGATGATATTTGCCTGAGGCGCGTGCCGGGCTAAGATCACAGGCATGACATCGGTTGCAGACCTTCCGGGGACGATCCCGGTCTTTCCCTTGCCGGGGGCGTTGCTGTTGCCGCGCGCCCGGTTGCCCCTGCACATTTTCGAGCCGCGTTATCTGGCGATGCTGGACGATGCGTTGAAAACCGAGCATCGGCTGATCGGCATGGTGCAGCCGCGCGAGGGGCCGGGCAGCAACAGCCGGCATCTGCAATCCATCGGCTGTGCCGGGCGCGTGACCGGGTTTTCCGAAACCGAGGACGGGCGCTACATGATCACGCTCAGCGGCACCTGCCGGTTCCGCATCACGCGCGAGGTCAGCGGCTTCACCCCGTACCTGAAGGCCGATGTGTCGTGGGACGGATTCGACCGCGACCTCGGCCCGGAAGAGGAAGATCCGGGCTTTCACCGCCCGCCGTTCCTGACCCTGCTGGGGCGGTTCTTCGAGGCGCGCGGCCTGTCCACCGACTGGGACAGCCTGAAGGACGCCGACGATGAACTGCTGATCAACTCGCTGTCGATGCTGTGTCCGTTCGAGCCCGAGGACAAGCAGGCGCTGCTGGAAGCGCCGTCGCTGACCACCCGCCGCGAAACCCTTGTGACCCTGATCGAGTTCGCCCTGCTGGGCGGCACCCATGACGAGACAATGCAATGACCCCACCCGAATTCGACCGCCGCATGCTGGAAAGCCTCGTGTGCCCGGTGACCAATGCGCAACTGCAGTATGATGCCGAGCGGCAGGAGCTGGTGTCGCGCAGCGCCAACCTGGCCTATCCGATCCGCGGCGGCATCCCGGTGATGTTGCCCGACGAGGCGCGGGTGCTGGACTAGGCGCCTGCGGCGCCGGATTTCATGCCTCCGGCGGGAGTATTTTTGCCAAGAAGAATGAGTGCCGTCAGGTAAACGCTCCGGGGGGGCGTTTCTGGCGTGAACAGGCGGAGCCCCAGCCGTCTCGGAACTGCCCGGTCAGCCGAACAAGCGACCGTTTCCGGGCGGCTCAGACCGACTCGCCGCGCAGCAGGCGGGGGAGATTGCCGGTCAGGCCCGCGGCCTCGCGCATGAAGGCGCGGCGCAGCGGCGGCGTGGCGCCCACCAACCCCAGCCCCAGATCGCGGCCAAGTCGCAGCAGCGGGTTGTCGTTGGAAAACAGCCGGTTGAGCGTGTCGGTCGTGAAGGCCAACGCGGCGGTGTCGAAGCGGCGCCACTGGGCGTAGCGGTCCAGCACATCGGCGCGGCCAATGTCTTCGCCACGGCGGCGGGCCTCGGCCAGAACCTCGGCCAACGCCGCCACATCGCGCAGCCCGGCGTTGAAGCCCTGTCCGGCGATCGGATGCATGCCATGGGCGCTGTCGCCCACCAGAGCCAGACGGTGCGCGGTGAAATGGTCGGCCAGAACCAGGGTCAGCGGATAGGTGTAGCGGCGGCCCTCCAGCGCGATCTCGCCCAGGAAATCGCCGAATCTGGGCCGCAGCACCGACAGGTAGTTGGCATCGTTCAGCGCGTGAATGGCGGCGGCCTGTTCAGCGCTCTCGCTCCACACGATGGAAGACCGGTTCCCCTTCAGCGGCAGGATCGCCAGCGGGCCGGGTGGCATGAAGAACTGATGCGCGGTGCCGTTGTGGGGCTTTTCGTGGGAAATGGCGCAGACCAGCGCGGTCTGGCGATAATCGGTGACCTTGCGCGCGATCCCGGCGCGGGCGGCCACCGGACCAGTGCGCCCGTCGGCGCCCACCAGCAGATGCGCCTGCAATGCCTCGCCGCTGTCCAGCGTCACCTGCGCCAGCGGGCCATCGGTGGCCTGTTCGGTGACACGGGTGGCGGGCAGATGGGTGATGCCGGGGGTGGTTTCCAGTGCCGCCAGAAGGGCGCGGCGCAGGTGACGGTCTTCGACCATATGGCCCATGGGGCCTTCTTCCAGCTCACCGCAGTCGAAATGCAGTCCAAAGCGGGACGGGCCTTCCCCGGCGCGGCCATCGGTGACCTTGATGTGCAGCATCGGTTGCGCGTCACCGGCCAGCGGCGCCCAGAGATCGAGCGCCTTGAGCATCCGCACCGAGGCCAGCGCCAGCGCGTAGCTGCGGCCATCGAAATCCCGCTCGGTCTGGGTGTCCTTCGGCAGCGCGTCGATCACCGCCACGGTCAGGCCGGCGCGGGCCAGCGCCAGCGCAAGGGAGGCTCCGGTCAGGCTGCCGCCCACAATCACCGCATCGTAGATCCTGTTCATGGGCGAAATATGCGCTTTGTGGCGCGATTGTCCACGCCCGACCGGCCCTGCGTCCGGGCTGCGACACTGCGTCGGCCACCTGCGGCCTTTGACTGGACCCGAAAGCTGCTTCGCGGTAGGCTGATCGCAACGGGACGCCATGATCCCGGCTGAAATTCGAGGCTCCATGCAGTATCCAGACCGGTTTTCCGATCTGCCGCCATACGCGTTTCCGCGTTTGCGCGCGCTTCTCGACGCTCACCAACCGGGCGGCGATGTCCTGCACATGACCATCGGAGAGCCGAAACATCCGTTTCCGGCCTGGGTCAGTGACGTGATCGCCGAACATGCGGGCGACTTCGGGCGCTATCCGGTCAACGAAGGCATGCCCGAGCTGCTGACGGCGATCACCGATTGGCTGCAGCGCCGCTATGGGGTGGCGCGCGATCCCGAGGCGCATGTCATGGCCCTGAACGGCACGCGCGAGGGGCTGTACAACGCCGCGATGGCACTGTGCCCCGAGACAAAGAACGGCGCCCGTCCCGTGGTGCTGCTGCCCAATCCCTTCTACCAGGTCTATGCCGTGGCGGCCCTGTCGGTGGGCGCCGAACCGGTTCTGGTGCCCGCGCTGGCCGACACCGGCTTTCTGCCCGATTATTCTGCCCTGCCGGCGGAGGTCCTGGACCGCACCGCCATCGCCTATGTCTGCTCGCCGTCGAACCCACAGGGTGCGGTGGCCGACCGGGACTATTGGCGCAGCCTGCTAGCGCTGGCCGAAAAGCACGATTTCCGGGTCTTCGCCGACGAATGCTATTCCGAGATCTATACCGGCGCGCCGCCGCCCGGCGCGATGGAGGTGGCGGAAGCCGAAGGCACCGACCCCGAGCGTCTGGTGATCTTCCATTCCCTGTCCAAGCGGTCGAACCTGCCCGGTCTGCGGTCGGGCTTCGTTGCTTCCGGGCCTAAGAACATTGCCCGTATCCGCCAGTTGCGCGCCTATTCCGGGGCACCGCTGCCGCTGCCGCTGCAGCACGTCGCCGCGCGGGTCTGGGCGGATGAGGCGCATGTGGTGGAAAACCGCGCGCTTTATGCCGAGAAGTTCGCGCTGGCCGAAGACATCTTCCGCGATACGCCCGGCGTGACCATCCCCAAGGCCGGGTTCTTCCTGTGGCTGCCGGTCGAGGATGGCGAGGCCGCCGCCCTGAAGCTGTGGCGAGACACCGGCGTGCGCGTCCTGCCCGGTGCCTATCTTGGCCGCGACACCGGCGACGGCAATCCGGGCACCCCGTTCATTCGCGTGGCGCTGGTGGCGCCGAAAGACCAGACCGAAACCGGCCTGATCCGGCTGCGCAACTGCTTGTATTCTCAGGATAACTGACCATGGCATTTCAGACCCGTTCCCGCGACCCGCTGTTCGACCAGGCCACGCAAGCCGCCCTGGAACGCCGCGCGACCGAGCTTCTGGGCCTTGTCCTGCTGGCCGGGGCGGTGGTTCTGGCGCTGGCGCTTGGGTCATATGCACCGACCGATCCCAGTTTCCTGGGCACATCGGACGCGCCGCCGCAGAACTGGCTGGGGCTGTTCGGGGCCTATCTGGCGTCGCCGCTGAACGTGGTGCTGGGCAAAGGATCCTGGTCGATCCCGCTGGTGCTGGGCTTGTGGGGCGGGCGGTTCCTGCTGCATCAGGGCGAGGATCGGGCGCTGAGCCGGACGATCTTCGTGCCGATCCTCGTCGCTGCGGCCTCGGTCTATGCGGCGACCATGCCGCCGGGGGCGGGCTGGGTGCACAGCTTCGGGTTGGGCGGTCTGTTCGGCGATACGGTGCTGGGTGTGCTGATGGGGCTGTGGCCGGCATCGCTGTCCAGCGGGCTGATGACCTTTTCGGCCGCGCTGGGGCTGCTGCTGGTGGGGCTGGGCCTGTTCGCCTGCGGTTTCACCCGGACCGAACTGAAATCGCTGGGTCGCTTCATGTGGTTCGGGCTGCTCTATTCCTTCGACCGTCTGGTCAACGGGCTGGGCCGCGGGGCCGAGCGGACGCGGGACGGGGTTGTCAGCCGCCGCGCCCGCCGTGCCGAGGCGCGCGCTGCCCGAAAAGCCGCCGTCGAGGATGACGAGGATTTCGACCTTCTGGACGAGGATGACGAGGACGAGGCCCCGTCGCCGTCGATCCTGCCCAATGTGCCGTCGCTGGGCCTGCTGGCCCGCACCATCGGGCGTGACCAGCCGCGCCTGTGCACCGAACCGGTGGACGATCTGATCGAGGATCCCGACGCCGCCGAGTTGTTCGACGACGAGGACGACGAGGACGCGCCGGTCGATCATGCCCGCGTGCAGGCCAAGATCACCGATGCCATCCGCACCCGCCTGCGCAGCGATCGCGCCCGCGTGGCCGCCGAGAGCCGGACCCGGCAGGAGCCGATCCTGACCCGGCCCGAGCCCGAGGACCAGGTCGGCTCTCTGCCAAGCGAGGCCGAAGACGAAGACTATGGCTTTGACGCCGACATCGAGGCCTTCGAGGATCTGCCGGACATCGCGCCTGCGCCGATGCCCGGTCCGGCCCCGATCCCCAGGGTCGAAGCGCCCAAGGCCGTCGTGCAACATGCCGACGTCAGGCGCCCCGCCCTGTCGACCCGTGCGAAGGCCGAGGCCGAACCGCCGCTGCAATTCGACGAGGCCCCCGCCGCCGACTATGCGCCGCCGCCGCTGTCCCTGCTGCGCGATCCCGGCACCGTGGAGCGTCACTATCTCAGCGACGAGGCGCTGGAGGAAAACGCCCGGATGCTGGAAAACGTGCTGGAGGACTATGGCGTCAAGGGTGACATCGTCAGCGTCCGCCCCGGCCCGGTTGTCACCATGTACGAGTTGGAACCAGCGCCGGGCCTGAAGGCCAGCCGCGTCATCGGTCTGTCGGATGATATCGCGCGCTCCATGTCGGCGCTGTCGGCGCGGGTGTCCACGGTGCCCGGCCGTACCGTCATCGGCATCGAACTGCCCAACGACAAGCGCGAGATGGTGCTGCTGCGCGAGATCCTCTCGGCACGCGATTTCGGCGACAGCAAGCTGCGTCTGCCGCTGGCACTCGGCAAGGATATCGGCGGCGAAAGCGTGGTGGCCAACCTCTCGAAGATGCCGCACCTGCTGATTGCGGGCACCACCGGTTCGGGCAAATCGGTGGCCATCAACACCATGATCCTGTCGCTGCTTTACAAGCTGACCCCGGACGAATGCCGTTTGATCATGATCGACCCGAAGATGCTGGAACTCAGCGTCTACGACGGCATTCCGCATCTGCTCTCGCCGGTGGTCACCGATCCCAAGAAGGCCGTGGTCGCCCTGAAATGGGTGGTGGCCGAGATGGAAGATCGCTACCGCAAGATGTCCAAGATGGGCGTGCGCAACATCGAAGGCTACAACGGCAAGGTCCGCGCGACGCTGGCCAAGAACGAAATGTTCACCCGCACCGTGCAGACCGGGTTCGATGACGAAACCGGCGATCCGGTGTTCGAGACCGAGGAATTCGAACCCAAGACCCTGCCCTATATCGTCGTCATCGTCGACGAGATGGCCGACCTGATGATGGTCGCGGGCAAGGAGATCGAGGCCTGCATCCAGCGTCTGGCACAGATGGCGCGGGCCTCGGGCATCCACCTGATCATGGCCACGCAGCGGCCCTCGGTCGATGTCATCACCGGCACCATCAAGGCCAATTTCCCGACCCGCATTTCCTTCCAGGTCACCTCGAAGGTCGACAGCCGCACCATTCTGGGGGAGCAGGGGGCCGAGCAACTGCTGGGCATGGGCGACATGCTGTACATGGCGGGCGGCGCCAAGATCACCCGCGCCCATGGTCCCTTCGTGTCGGACGAAGAGGTCGAGGACGTGGTGAACCACCTCAAGACCTTCGGCCCGCCCGACTATGTGGGCGGCGTGGCCGATGGCCCGGATGACGAGCGTGCCGAGGACATCGACGCGGTGCTGGGTCTGAACACCGGCGGCAACACCGGCGGCGAGGATGCGCTTTATGACCAGGCAGTGCAGATCGTGATCCAGGATCGCAAGTGCTCCACCTCCTACATCCAGCGCAAACTGTCGATCGGCTACAACAAGGCCGCGCGCCTGGTGGAGCAGATGGAAGACAACGGCCTCGTCAGCCCCGCCAATCACGTGGGCAAGCGCGACGTGCTGGTGCCGGAGCAGAACTGACCGGACAGGCAGCGGCGCGGTGTGTGCCGCTGCCTGTCGGCGGATACCGTTTGCCCCTGAAGCACCCCTTTCGGAGCGTTTCCCAGACGACGCTCACTTTTTCTTGTCGAAAATACTCCCGCCGGAGGCAAGACTCCGTGAACACCCCCGCCCTTGCGCGCGGCGTCATCGGCACATAGCTGTTTCTCACCACAGGCCCGGAGATGCCCATGCCCCAGACCCGCCGCGGCTTTCTTGCCGCCACCACCGCCACGGCCCTGCTGGCCGCGCTGCCGGCCTGGGCCGAGAAAGCCTCGCTGACCGAGCTTTCGGCCTATCTCAACACCATCGGCACGGTGGAGACCCGGTTCACCCAGATCAACTCGGACGGCTCGCAAAGCACCGGGCGGCTGTTCATCAAGCGGCCGGGCCGGGCCCGGTTCGAGTACGATCCGCCGCTGGACGATACGCTGGTGGTGGCGGGCGGCGGATCCATCGGGATATTTGACGGGCGCGGCAGTGCCGAGGTCTACCCGCTGGCCACCACGCCGCTGAAGCTGATCCTCGATCGCAACATCGACCTGACCCGCATCCACATGGTCACCGGCCACGGCGAGCAGGATGGCCGCACGGTGGTGCAGGCGCAGGATCCCGAGCATCCGGAATACGGCCGCATCTACCTGTTCTTCGACCGCAATCCGATGCGCCTGTCGGAATGGCTGATCGTCTCGCAAACCGGCGAGCAGACACGCCTGAAGCTGCGACCCTTCGTGGAACATGACCGTCTGTCGGATCGCATGTTCTCGGTGCGTCTGGAGAAGGAAGCGCGGGGCTGAGCGCCCCGCCGTCCGTCAGATCTTGCCGCAGGCCTGAAGCTGCCGCTTGTAGGTTTCGGACCGCGTCTGCAACCCGTTGGCCACCCCGATCAGCCAGCTCTTGCTGCGGTAGGAGCCGCGCGCATAGCCGCCGTGACCTTCGTGGTAAGCGAGGTAGTTGTCGCGCACGTTGGTCTTGGAAATGCCCAGCTTCTGCTCGGTCCGGGTCATGTACCAGCCCATGAAATCGGTGGCGTCCTTGATGTTCTTGCGACTGGCGCCCGGGCGTCCGGCAGCGCGCTTGTAATCGTCCCAGGTGCCGTCCAACGCCTGCGCATAGCCAAAGGCCGAGGACTGGCGCCCCATGGGAATGACCCCAAGCGCATAGCGGTGCGGCGTGCGGGCATCGCCGTCGAACTTGCTCTCCTGGTAGATCACGGCCATCTGGACGTAGACCGGTACGCCCCATTTCTTCTCGGTGGCCTTGAAGGCTTTCAGATACTTGGGGCGCTGATCCACGATGCTGCAGGCATTGTTCAGGTTCTTGGGCGGGGATTTCCCCCCGCACGCGGCCAGAAAGCTCAGCAATATCAGCGCGGCAATTCGACTGCTCATGGTCGCCTCACGCGTTATGTTTTCTTACGTCTTAGCCCATTTCCCGCGCTGAGGAAATCACAATCCCACACTGTGTCCACGCGTCCCGCGCCCGGCCTTGCTTCGGCCCGGCAAACCGGGTATCAGCGCCTGTCCCGGACGAGGGGTCCCGGCGGAGCGGATGGCAGCATCGCGGTTCCGTGTTCACCTAATCCAGAAATCCAGACCCGCAGCCGATGGACTCACCCCCCCGGCAAAGGGTAAAAATGTCCGAGAAAGGTCGGAACCAGATGTTGAGAACGCAAGCGAAATACCGGCTCGGCCAGGTTGTCCGGCATCGCAAGCACCCGTTTCGCGGGGTCGTTTTCGATGTGGACGCGGTGTTTTCGAACACCGAGGAATGGTACGACTCGATTCCCGAAGACAACCGTCCCAACAAGGATCAGCCATTCTACCACTTGCTGGCCGAGAACGATCACAGCTATTACGTGGCCTATGTGTCCGAGCAGAACCTGCTGCCCGACATGACCGGCGAACCGGTGGAGCATCCCGACATCCCCGACATGTTCGGCGAGTTGCAGGACGGCGTCTATCCGCTGCAGACCAACCTGAACTGATCGCTGCCACGGGCGGGTTGCGCGCGGGTCAATACCCCAGCGCGCAGCCATCCTTGCGCGTGTCCGACGCGCCTTCCAGAACGCCGGTCTCGGGATCGATGCGAATGGCCTGCGCGCCGCCGATGGGCACCTCGGGGATCACCACCTTGTGGCCGCGCGCCGTCAGATCGGCGCGCACCGCATCGGAATAGCCGCGTTCGACCTTGAAGGTGCCGTCATCCCAGAAGCTGCGCGGTGCATCGATGGCGGTTTGCGGGACCATGCCGAAATCGACCATGTTGCTGACCATCCGCACATGCCCGTTGGGCTGATAGGCGCCCCCCATGACCCCGAAAGGCATCAGAACCCGGCCCTGCCGACGCAGCATCGCCGGGATGATGGTGTGCATCGGGCGTTTGCCCCCGGCGGCCTCGTTCGGGTGGCCGGGGGTCAGGGTGAACCCGGCGCCGCGATTGTGGAACAGGATGCCATGCTCGGGCGTGGCAATGCCCGCGCCGAAATCCTTGTAGATCGAATAGATCAGCGACACCGCCATGCGGTTCCGGTCGACGACGGTCAGATAGACGGTGTCACGGTGCACCGCCTCGGCCGCCAGCGCGGGGTCGGGCAGGGCGCGCTTGGGGTCGATCAGCGCGGCGAGTGATGCCGCCGTATCGGGCGACATCAGGTGATCAAGGCGGGTCATGTGATCGGGATCGGCCACAAAGCGGTTGCGGGCGTCATAGGCCAGTTTCACCGCCTCGGCCTCAAGATGCGCACGGTCGGCGCCGAACGGGTCCAGCGCGGTCAGATCGAACTGCGACAGGATGTTGGCCAGCAGCAGGGCGGTGATGCCGTGGCCGTTGGGCGGATGTTCCAACAGCTCCACGCCCTTGTAGGACCCGGCCAGCGGCGCGTGCCAGCTTGGTTCCGTGGCCGCGAAATCGTCCAGCGTGTGACAGCCGCCGGCGGCTTGGAGGGCACGCACCATTTCTTCGGCGGTGGCGCCGGTGTAGAACCCGTCGTGGCCTTCGCGGGCGATGCGGCGCAGGATCTCGGCCTGTCCGGGGGCGCGGAACATCTGGCCCCGGCGCGGCGCGTCCCCGTTCAGCGTAAAGTGTTGGCGCGCCGCCGCATCCAGATGCGGAATCCCGCGCGCCCAGTCGAAGGCCACGCGCGGGGCCACCGGGATGCCGGTCTCGGCGTAGTGAATGGCGGGGGCAAGCACCGCGTCCAGCGGGCGGGCGCCGAACCGCTCGGACAAGGCGCAAAGGGCAGCAACGGCCCCGGGGATGGTCACCGCCTGCGCCGAGCGGGGCGGCACGACAGTCGCACCGCTGTCGCGCAGCGCCTGGGCGTTCAACCCGGCAGGCGCACGGCCCGAGCCGTTGAGGGCGATCACGTCTTCCTGCCCGGCGGGCTTGACCAACGCGAACAGGTCGCCACCGATCCCGGTCATCTGCGGTTCAGCCAGCCCCAGAATGCCCGCCGCTGCGATGCTGGCGTCCACGGCATTGCCGCCTGCTTTCAGAACGTCGATGGCGACGGCCGCGGCCAGCGGGTGAGACGTGGCACAGATCCCGTTGTCGGCGAAGACCGATGACCGTCCCGGCATTTGGAAATCACGCATGAATGCTCCCTCGTTGTCGGAAGCTTAGGCCCTGTGGTGGGAGGGGCAAGGGGGGCCGGGTGGTGGCGTCGTGGCATCCACGGGAATGGTGCAGGTCAGGCGGTTCTGGCCGTCGCGGCTTTCATAGCACAGATCGCGGGTCAGCATCCGGATCAGCGACCAGCCAAAGCCGCCTTCGGGAAGATCCTCGACCGCGGCACCGGCCTGCAGCGGATTGCGGCCTTCCGGCAGCGCCCCGAGGATCGGGTGGCCACGGTCGCGAATGTCGATGCACAGGCCGCCTGTGGTCAGGGTCAGGCGCAGGTCGATGTGCCCGCCGGGCACGCCGCGATAGGCATGCTCCACCACATTGTTCAGCGCCTCGCCCAGGACCAGCAGCAAGCTGCCCATGGTGTCGGGCGCGGGCAAGGCCGTCAGAAGCTGGCATTCCAGATCGGTCAGTGCGGCGCTGACGCTTTCAAAGCTGGCCTCAAGCCGCTGTTCGACCAGTACCACGGGCATCCCCGCATCCGGTGGGTCATTCGGCGGGGCTGGCATCGCCAAGGCCCGTGGCGGTGGTGTCGTGGATGACAAAGACCGAATCCATGCGGGTCAGGCGGAACACCTTGTCCACCAGCGGCGACAGTGCCGCCAGTTCCAGCCGTTTGCCGCTGCCAAGCTGCTTCATCGCGGCGACGATGGCGCCAAGGCCGCTGCTGTCGATGAAGTTCACCTGTTCCAGATCCAGGATCACCCGCCCGTCCGCGTCCGCCGTCAGATCCCGCATCCTGTCCTTGAATTCGATGGCCACGGCCGCGTCGATCCGCGGATCGGCCGCGGTGATGACCACCACGTCCCCGTGGGTTTGCTTCGAAAGATCCATGTGCCACCTGCGATACTTGACGTTTTGACAGGCTAGGCAGCAGGTCTTACCAATCGGTTTCCGGGAGTCTTCACAGCCCCGGTCATCTGGGGAGGACAGCAAATGACCCACACATTGATCTGCGGTGCCCGGCGCACGGCGATGGGAGGCCTTCAGGGCGCCTTTGCCTCGGTCACGGCGGCAGAACTGGGCGGGGTGGCGATTCGCGCAGCACTGGACGACGCGGGCGCAAGCGCCGATTTGGTGGACGAACTGCTGATGGGCTGCGTGCTGCCCGCAGGGCAGGGTCAGGCCCCGGCGCGGCAGGCCGGGTTTCTGGGCGGTCTGGGCAAGGGCGTGCCCGCCACCACCCTGAACAAGATGTGCGGCTCGGGGATGAAAACGGTGATGATGGCGCATGACCAGATCGCCGGTGCCAGCGCAGGGATCGTTGTTGCGGGCGGCATGGAGAGCATGACGCAGGCGCCCTACCTTCTGGAAAAGATGCGCGGCGGGGCGCGGCTGGGGCACGGGCAGGTCATGGACAGCATGTTCCTTGACGGGCTGGAAGATGCCTATGACAAGGGCCGCCTGATGGGCACCTTTGCCGAGGATTGCGCAGAAGCCTTCCAGTTCACCCGCGAAAGCCAGGATGCCTATGCGTTGCGCTCGCTGGAACGCGCGGTGAAGGCCCAGTCCGATGGCACTTTCGAGGCCGAGATCGCGCCTGTAGAGGTCGCCGCGCGCAAGGGTGCCGTGGTGGTCGCGCAGGACGAACAGCCGGGCAACGCGCGGCCCGACAAGATCCCGCATCTGAAGCCTGCCTTTCGCGCAGGCGGCACGGTGACGGCGGCGAATTCCTCGTCGATCTCGGACGGGGCGGCGGCGCTGGTGCTGGCCTCGCAATCGCAGGCCGACCGGCATGCATTGAAGGTCCGGGCCGCGATCCGCGGCCATGCCAGCCACGCGCATGAGCCGGGACTGTTTCCCACCGCCCCGGTGCCTGCCGCGCGCAAGCTGCTGAAAAAGCTGGAATGGGAAGTCGATGATGTGGATCTGTGGGAGGTCAACGAGGCTTTCGCGGTTGTCCCCATGGCCTTCATGCGGGAAATGAACCTGTCGCCCGAAAAGGTCAACGTGCATGGCGGGGCCTGTGCGCTGGGGCACCCTATCGGTGCCTCGGGCGCGCGCATCCTGGTCACCCTGCTGAACGCGCTGGAACGGCGCGGGCTGCGGCGCGGGGTGGCGGCCATCTGTATCGGCGGCGGCGAAGGCACTGCCATCGCGATCGAGAGGGTCTGACCGGTGGCGCGCGTGGACTATGATACGCTGGCGAAGACCCTGGCGAGCCTGACCGGGGGCGAAACCGACGACGTGGCCCTGATGGCCACCTGCGCCTGCGAAATCCACTGGTCCGACAATCGCTTCGACTGGACCGGCTTCTATCGCGTGGTCGGCAAGAAGACCCTGAAGATCGGCCCCTATCAGGGCGGCCACGGTTGCCTTGAGATCCCGTTTTCGCGTGGGGTCTGCGGGGCTGCGGCGCGCACCGGCAAGGTGCAGATGGTGGACGATGTGGATGCCATTCCCGACCACATCGCCTGCGCGGCCTCAACCCGGTCTGAACTGGTGCTGCCGGTCTGGCGCAAGGGCAAGCTGCTGGGGGTGCTGGACATCGACAGCGATCAGCCCGCGGCCTTCACCGCCGAGGACTCCGAACGTCTGGCCGCCATCCTGACCGATGTCTTCGACCGGTGATTGACGCCAGCTACACCCCGCCCGACGGTCCCTTGCAGATCCTCCACGAAGATCACGAGGTGCTGCTCGTCGACAAGCCCTCGGGGCTGTTGTCGGTGCCGGGACGGGGCGAGCATCTGGCCGATTGCCTGCTGCGCCGGGTGCAGGCCGTGTTTCCCCAGGCGCTGCTGGTGCATCGGCTGGATCGGGACACCTCGGGGGTGATGGTCTTTGCCCTGACCCCGCACGCGCAGCGCCACCTTGGCCTGCAATTCGAGAAACGCCAGACCCGCAAGACCTATGTGGCCGAGGTCTGGGGCCGCCTGGCCGAGAAATCCGGCACGGTCGATCTGCCGCTGATCGTCGATTGGCCGAACCGGCCGCGGCAGATGGTGGATCACGACACCGGCAAACCGGCGCTGACCGAGTGGAAGGTGCTGATGCTGCGCGAGAACGGCACGCGGGTTCGACTGATGCCAAAGACCGGGCGCAGCCACCAGTTGCGGGTACACATGCTGGCGCTTGGCCATCCGATCCTGGGTGATCCCTTCTATGCGGAAGGACCGGCGCGCGATGCGCCGCGCCTGATGCTGCATTCGGAAAGCCTGCGGTTTCGCCACCCCGACGGCGGCCGCGGCGTGGCCATTCGCGCCCCGGCACCGTTCTGAGCCAAAGCCGTCATGCGGTGGACGCAGGTCGGCAATGCGCCAACTGACCGTGTAGACCTCGGCGGCCATGACTACTTGTCGCATCAGGGTGGAGGCCCGACGACTGCCTGACAGGAGTTTCCAAATGGCAACGACAACAGCGAACGGCATCGGCCACGTGCGAGCCCGTTCAACCCCGTCCCTCTGGACGCGTCTGGTTCATGGTCTGCTGACCATTGCCGACAACAACGAATACCTGGGACAGGTGCGCCGCCTGCAAGCCATGTCCGACAACCAGTTGGCCAAGCGCGGTCTGACCCGTGACAAGATCGTGGATCACGTGTTCCGCTACGGCTACTTCAACTGACGCCTTTTCCGTCTACCGTCCGGGGGCAGAGCCGCAAACACGGCTCGGCCCCCCGCCGCGTTTCAGGGGTGTTCAGCCCGGAAACTTGATGCGGCGCAGGTACGGGAAGATCTCTTCCACATCCCCGTATTTCGCTTTTGCGTCCTCGGTCGTGACCGAGGTCGGTACGATGACGTCCTGGCCCAGTTCCCAGTTGGCAGGCGTGGCCACGCCCAGCCCGGCAGACGCCTGCAGCGCATCCAGCGCACGCAGCACCTCGGCGAAGTTGCGGCCGACGGTCATCGGATAGGTCATCGACAGCTTGAGTTGCTTGTCCGGCCCGATGATGAATACCGAGCGTACGGTCTGGCTGTCCGCCGGCGTGCGGCCATCGGGCAGATAGGCGTCGGCGGGCAGCATGTCGAAGGCTTTCGACACCGCCAGCCCTTCGTCGGCGATGATCGGGAAGCTCACATCGGTGCCGGCATAGCTGGCAATATCGCCGATCCACTTCTTGTGATCCTCGACCCCATCCACCGACACGCCGATGACCTTGGTGCCGCGCTTGGCCCATTCGTCGCCCAGTTGCGCCACGGCGCCGAACTCGGTGGTGCAGACCGGGGTGAAATCCTTGGGGTGGCTGAACAGGATGGCCCAGCTGTCGCCGATCCAATCGTGGAAATTGATTTCGCCCTGGCTGGTCTGGGCGGTGAAATCGGGCACGGTGTCGTTGATGCGTAGGGACATGGGATTCTCCGGGGCTCGGTTCATGTACGTGTAGGTGACATGTAATTGCAGATGATCTGGATTTGTACCATTGGCCGTGGCTCTGGCCAGAGACATTTTTAGCGCAAGACGGGCGAAGCCCGTATGGGAATACGTCAGTTGTCTTTCGCAGCCCTGGCGATCTTCGCCAATCGCCGTTCCCCAAGCCCACGTCGCCACCTTGATCTTTGTCGAGATCGATAGCCGTACCATCCCTTGCGCGGACCCACGCCAACCTTCTGGATGTCAGCGGCCCCGATTTCGGTGTTGATCACGCTGGTGCCGACCGGGTGGACAAGTGGCGGGTCCGCAAACAGTCCACCTCCATGAACCGCCATGTCGGACCGCAGCCAATTGTCGACAGTTCCGGTGACAAGGCGGGCCTTGTTCAAGAACCGTTCGGCCCCTTCCCGCGACCACAGCAGGGCAAGGGTGGTCAGAGGAAAATCCGCACCAAGGAACAGACTTTGGCCATGAGGCAGGGTCAGAACCTGTCGCCGGGGCTGGTTCGCCTTCAGGGCATGACCCATATTGACAAGCCGCCAACCGGGGGCTGCGCCATTGCGCAACCCATCAACCGTTGCGGCAAGATCCTCGGCAAAGCTGTCGCCAAGCTGCAAGTCGTCTTCAAGGACCAGCCCGGCAAAAGCATTGCTATCAAGAAAACGCTCGGCACAGGTGCGATGTGACAGAAAGCATCCCACTTCGCCGCCGGTCAGGGTCCGTCCGAACCACAGGCGCGCCCGCAACGGGGAATAGCGGGGCAGTTCAGAGGCGGACTTGCCCCGGCCGTCAAAGGCCGGCGTGCGGCTGAATGGCAGACCTTGAGCGGCAAGCTGGCTGCGAGCGGTCGCCAGGCGATCTACGCTGCTGTCCAAATTGATGACTTGCGTGAAAACGTGTTTCATCGTGATCCAGTTCAAGAAAACTGGACCCAGTATCCCGGCGCTGCCATTTTCGTGCAACGCGGAATTGACACAAAAAAGCCCCGCGCGCCAAGGCGTGCGGGGCTTGATGTTTGTTTGACCGACCAGGATTATTCGGCGTCTTCCTTGGTGGCTTCCTCGCCGGTTTCCTGATCGACGACCTTCATCGACAGGCGAACCTTGCCGCGATCGTCAAAGCCCAGCAGCTTGACCCAGACTTCCTGGCCTTCCTTCAGCACATCCGACGGATGGTTCAGGCGGCGGTTCTCGATCTGGCTGACGTGCACCAGGCCGTCGCGCTTGCCGAAGAAGTTCACGAAGGCGCCGAAATCAACGATCTTCACGACCTTGCCCTTGTAGACCTTGCCTTCTTCCGGCTCTGCCACGATCGAATAGATCATGTCATAGGCCTTCTGGATGCTGTCGGCATTGGCCGAGGCGATCTTGATGACACCGTCGTCGTTGATGTCGACCTTGGCGCCGGACACTTCCACGATCTCGCGGATGACCTTGCCGCCCGAGCCGATCACTTCACGGATCTTGTCGGTGGGCACGGTCATGGTCTCGATGCGCGGGGCGTGCGCCGAGAATTCCTGACGGCCCGAGCTGAGCGCCTTGTTCATCTCGCCCAGGATGTGCAGACGGCCGTCCTTGGCTTGCGACAGGGCCTGCTCCATGATCTCGGGGGTGATGCCCGCGACCTTGATGTCCATCTGCAACGAGGTGATGCCGTTCTCGGTGCCTGCGACCTTGAAGTCCATGTCGCCGAGGTGATCCTCGTCGCCCAGAATGTCGGTCAGAACCGCGAACTGGCCATCGTCTTCCAGGATCAGGCCCATGGCGACACCGGCGACCGGTGCTTTCAGGGGCACGCCCGCATCCATCATCGACAACGAGCCACCGCAGACCGACGCCATCGACGAGGAGCCGTTCGATTCGGTGATCTCGGAGACCAGGCGGATGGTGTAGGGGAAGTCGGTGGCCGCCGGCAGAACCGCCTGCAGCGCCCGCCACGCCAGCTTGCCATGGCCGATTTCACGACGGCCCGGGCCGCTGACACGGCCAACTTCACCGACCGAATACGGCGGGAAGTTGTAGTGCAGCAGGAAGTTGGATTTGAAGTTGCCGTGCAGGGCGTCGATGAACTGTTCGTCATCGCCGGTGCCCAGCGTGGTCACCACCAGACCCTGGGTTTCGCCGCGGGTAAACAGGGCCGACCCGTGGGTGCGGGGCAGGATGCCCACTTCCGACACGATCGGGCGCACCTGATCGCGGGCACGACCGTCGATCCGGGCACCGCCCGAGATGATGTCGCCGCGCAGGATGCTGCTTTCCAGCTTCTTGAAGGCCGAGCCGAGGTTGCTGTCGTCCAGCTGTTCCTGGGTCAGCTTGCCGCGAATGGTCTCGCGCGCGGCGGAAATGGCGGCGGTCCGCTCCTGCTTGTCGGTCAGGGCGAAGGCGGCACGCATCTCGGTCTCGCCCGCGGCCTTCACGGCTGCGTAGAGATCGGAGTAGTCCGGCGGCGTGTAGTCGAAGGGATCCTTGGCGGCTTCCTCGGCCAGCGCGATGATCAGGTCGACCACCGGCTTGAGCGCCTCATGGCCGAACTTCACGGCGCCCAGCATTTCGGCTTCCGACAGTTCGTAGGCTTCCGATTCCACCATCATCACGGCGTCGCGGGTGCCGGCGACAACCAGGTCGAGCCGCTGCTCGGGGGTGTTGCGCAACTGGTCCATGTCGTCGATGGTCGGGTTCAGGATGTATTCGCCGTCCTCATAGCCGACGCGCGCCGCACCCACGGGGCCCATGAAGGGCACGCCCGAGATGGTCAGCGCGGCCGAGGCGGCGATCAGCGCCACGATGTCGGGATCATTGACCAGGTCGTGGCTGAGCACCGTGCACATGACCAGGACTTCGTGCTTGAAGCCGGGCACGAACAGCGGCCGCATCGGGCGGTCGATCAGGCGGGCCGTCAGGGTTTCTTTTTCGGTCGGGCGCGCTTCACGCTTGAAAAAGCCGCCGGGGATCTTGCCCGCGGCATAGTATTTTTCCTGGTAATGCACGGTCAGCGGGAAGAAACCCTGTCCGGGCTTTTCTTCCTTGGCGAAGGTCACGTTGGCCATGACGCTGGTTTCGCCCAGGGTGGCAATCACGCTGCCATCGGCCTGGCGGGCAACCTTGCCCGTTTCGAGCGTCAGGGTTTCTTCACCCCACTGCATGGATTTGGTTTTTACGTCGAACATTGTCGTTCCTAATGCTGACCGAGGGACCCTCCCCCGGCCTGGTTGCGTACAGGCTTGTGCCCGTGGCCCCGTCGTCAGTCTGGCATCCTGTCCCGTGGGGCCCGGCGGGAGAGTGCGTCTGGGCACGGCGCAGTGCCGTGGAAAACAAAAGAAAACGCGCCGAAGGCGCGTTTCCCGAAAAACTCAGCGGCGCAGGCCGAGGCGCTTGATCAGCTCCTGGTAGCGGGCGGCGTCTTTTTCATTCAGGTAGTCCAGCAGTTTGCGGCGCTGTGCCACCAGTTTCAGAAGGCCACGACGCGAGTGGTTGTCCTTCTTGTGAGTCTTGAAGTGCTCGGTGAGCGTGGTGATCCGCGAGGTGAGGATGGCAACCTGTACTTCGGGCGAACCGGTGTCGCCTTCCTTGGTTGCGAAGTCCTTCATGACGCGGGCTTTTTCTTCAACAGTAATCGACATCGGGGTCTCCTTGAACAAGAGGGTGAAGGCACAAGCCGGGATGTCGTCCAGCAGAGCCCATGGAGAGAGCACCCACCCGAACACCGGGCGGATGCGCGCGTATAGGGGAAAAGCCGGGCGTTGAAAAGGGGCAGCGTTGCCGGGCGGCGCCGCGCGCGGGCGCGCGGCACAACATGTGCCCCGCCCCCGGCTTGCGCCGCGAGCGGGGCGCCGCCCGTGGCCGCCGGACACCCCTGATCCGCGGCGGGCTTGTGGCAAGGGCGAGGGGCATTTGGCTGAGAGATCCGCAGCAGGTCTGCGGATCACGGCAAGCCTTGGGCAAGTCGGCCCCCGCCTCAAGGGCAAGCGGGCTGTGCCCGCGCGTGCCGCGCCCTTGACCCGGCGACCGACTCACCCCGGGGCGGGCCAGGGGATCAACGGCTGGGCGTAGGAGATGTAGAGCGGGTGTTTCGGGTGGCCCGCCTTGCTGAGGCCGAGGTGATGGGGCGCGACGCCGGTGGCGCGGATCAGCGATTCGACCGCCGGGCCGCGATCCAGATGCGCGCCGTGGGTGCCCCAGGCGCAGATCACCTTGTCTGCCCAGGTGCAGCCTTCGGCAATGGCGGTGTCATTGGACGGGCCCACCGGGTCGGCCTGCGCGCGCATCGCGCGCGGATCGGTGGCACGCCAGGCGAAGATATTGGTGACCTGGAAGGCGCCAAAGCCCAGGGCACGGGCGCGGCGCTCGCAGCGTTCGACAGTGGGGTCGTTCTGCACCTCGGTGGCGGTCGAAGGGTTCAGCATCACGAAAAGCGCCCGCGCGCCCTGTGGATCCCAGCTGCGGGTCAGGCTGTAGCGATAGCGTTCGCAGTCGGAATAGACGGCGGTAGAGGCGGCATCGCCTTTCAGGTGGCTGCGTTCTATCATGGGCCCGTCTTGCGCGATTGCCGGACGGGCCGCAAGACGGTCTAGCGCGGCGCGACGGCGCGACGATACAGGTGCCAGCTGGCATGGCCCAGCACCGGCATCACCACGATCAGCCCCAGAAACAGCGGCAGCGAGCCGATGACGAGGAGCCCTGCCACGATGGCGCCCCAGGCCAGCACCGGCCCCGGATTGGTGCGGGTGACGCGCCACGAGGTGACCAACGCCATCGGCAGGCCGGTGTTGCGATCTACCAGCAGCGGGACCGAGACCACCGCCAGCGCCAGCACCAGGGCCGCGAAGACCGCACCTATGGGGATGCCCAGAAGGATCATGCCCCAGCCGGCATTGGTGCCCAGAACCTGTGCCAGGAATCCGGCCTCGGACGGGGGTTGTGCGCCCAGCGTGACCTGCCAGATCATCCCGGCCACCAGCATCCAGATGACGAAAATCGCCATCAACAGCCCGCCAAGCGCCAGGATCGGCGCCATCGAGGGCGAGCGCAGGGGGGTGAGTGCATCGCTCCACCGAGTCGGTTCGCCAGCCTCGCGGCGGCGGCTGAGTTCATAGAGACCCGTGGCGGCCACCGGCCCGATCAGGGCAAAGCCCGACGCCATGGGGAACATGTAGGGCAGCAGTTCGGTGTTGACCGCGATCAGCACCAGCGCCACGCCGATCAGCGGATAGATCACCACCAGCGCCAGCACATCGCTGCGCAGGGCCATGAAATCCTCGAAGCCCGCGGCCAGCGCCGCCAGCAGATCGTCGAAGGTGATCTGGCGCACCTGTGGCGCCTCGGTTTCGCGTCCGCCCATGCGGCGGGTGGCTTCGGCCACGTGACTGCCGGCCGCGCTGGCGGCCTCGGCGGTCCATGTCAGTGGGTTTCCGATTGTCTTGACCATGTGCGTTCCTCCCGTGCGGGCCTGTGGGAACGTCGTCAGGTATAGGCCTGCGGCGGAGCGCGGCGAGACCCGGGCAGCCGCGTACTCTGCCCTCAGTCTAGCGCAATTGGCGGGACGCGGCGCTCACAGTGGCGCGAGCGGCGGGCAGGGTCACGTCAGGTTGAAGACCCGTGTGGGATGCAATTCCCCGGCGCGGTAGATGCCCACCGCCACGGGCTGACCGTTGCAGGACGCCCAGGCTTCCTCGCCATACTCTGCCCCCTGGTTGACGCGGCCGGGATTGCCATGGCGCAGGCGGGTGGCGGCTTCGGGGGGGCAGGGCAGTTCGGGCAGGTCGGCAAGGCCGGTTTCCAGCGGCAGCAGGAAGCGGTCAAGCGCGGGATCCTTTGCCTCGGCCTCGATCTGCGTCATCGACAGGCCGTCCTCGGCGTCGAAGGGGCCGGACCAGACCCGGCGCAGTTCGCGCACATGGCCCAGGCATCCCAATGCCTCGCCCAGGTCGCGGGCGATGGCGCGCACGTAGCCGCCCTTGCCGCAGACCATTTCCAGGGTGACGTGATCGGCATCCTCGCGGGCGACGCGGGTCAGGCTTTCGACGTAGAGCGGGCGCGCGGCCAGTTCCGGCGTGTCGCCGTCGCGGGCAAGTTTATAGGCGCGCTGGCCGTCGATCTTGACGGCGGAATATAGCGGCGGCACCTGCTGGATGTCGCCCACGAATTGCGCCAGCGCAGCGTCGATCTGGTCGTCATCGGGGCGCAGGTCCGAGGTCGCCAGCACCCGGCCTTCGGCATCGTCAGTGTCGGTGGATACCCCCAGCCGCACGGTGAAGCGATAGGCCTTCAGTGCATCGGTGATATAAGGCACGGTCTTGGTGGCCTCGCCCAGGGCCACGGCCAGAACGCCTGTGGCTTCGGGATCCAGCGTGCCCGCGTGCCCGGCCTTCTTGGCATCGAAGGCCCAGCGGACCTTGTTGACAACGGCATTGGAGGTGATCCCGGCGGGCTTGTCGATGACCAGCCAGCCCGAGACATCGCGTCCCTTCTTTCGGCGTGCCATGGTCTCAGTCGTCCGGCTTTTGCAGGTCGCGCTGGACCGTCTCGCTCGAAAACAGGCGGCGGGTATCGTCCATCCGGTCGAAGGTGTCATCCAGCCGGAACCGCAACTCGGGCGCGTATTTCAGGGTCAGACCCTTGGAGACCTGACGGCGCAGTTCATGCGTGTTGCGGCGCAGGGCCAGAAGCGCTTCTTCGGCATTCTCGCCACCCAGGGGCAGGACGAAGGCCGTGGCGATCTTCAGATCCGGCGAGGTGCGCACCTCGCCCACGGTGATCGACATGCGGTTCAGGTCGGGATCATGCACGTCGCCGCGCGCCAGCACATCCGACAGGGTGCGCCGGATCAGTTCGCCCACGCGCAATTGCCGCTGCGAGGGGCCGGCGCCATCATGATGCTTGTTTCGTGCCATCGGCGCTATCTAGGGGATCGGATCGGCTGCTGCAACAGGCTTTGCCAAGGGCGTCGGGGAAAGATAGGAGGGGCGGGACCATGAAAAGAAGGATGATGCGAGATGTCGGAAAGCTGCGCGATCGTGGTGATGGGCGTGTCGGGCCGGATGGGCCGGATGCTGGTGCAAACCGTGCAGGACAACCCAAAAACGCATCTGTCCGGCGCGGTGGAACGACCGGGCCATGACTGGATCGGCCGCGACCTGGGCGAAGCCATGGGCGGCGCGGCAACCGGCGTCGTAGTAACCGGCGATGCAGCGGCGGCGCTGGACAGAGCCGACGCGGTGATCGATTTCACCGCACCCGCGGCCACCGTTGCGCTGGCGCAATTGGCGGCTGACAAGGGTGTCGTTCATGTGATCGGCACCACCGGCATGACCGAGGCCGATATCGCCGCCGTGGACGCGGTGACCGACCGCGGTGTCGTGGTGCGCGCCGGCAACATGAGCCTGGGCGTGAACCTACTGGTTCAGCTGACCAGGCAGGTCGCCGCCGCGCTGGACGAAGATTACGACATCGAGGTGGTCGAGGGCCACCACCGGCACAAGGTCGATGCGCCTTCGGGTACGGCCCTGATGCTGGGACAGGCGGCCGCCGACGGGCGCGGCGTCGATCTGGAACAGGCCAGCGACCGGGGCCGGGACGGCATCACCGGTCCGCGCGAACGCGGCAAGATCGGCTTCCATGCCATTCGCGGCGGCGACATCATCGGTGAGCATGATGTGCTGTTCGCCGCCGATGGCGAGCGCATCACCCTGCGCCACGTAGCCTCGGACCGGTCGGTCTTTGCGCGCGGGGCCGTGAAGGCGGCGCTGTGGGGGCAGGGTAACGTGCCGGGCCACTATTCCATGCTGGATGTGCTCGGGCTGGGGTGATCCAGACAGGGCTTTGGCGCGTATCCCTTCAAAAGCAGGGAGCGTGCCATGCCATATCGTGTCTTCGCCTGGATCGCCGGGGTGAGTGTCAGCCTTGTCGCCACCGCCGCCGTGGCGGATTATTCCCGGATCACCGACAAGCGCACCTTTGCCGAGATGGTCGCGGGCCGGCAATTGACCCGCCTGGGCATCGAATTGACCGTGACGCCGGGCGGCGACATCCGGGGTTCGGCCTTCGGCAAGCAAGTCTCGGGGGCCTGGGAGTGGCAGAACGGCTATTTCTGCCGCGACCTGGTCTGGGGTGAGCGCGACCTGGGGTTCAACTGCCAGGAGGTTGCCCTGAAGGGCCGGGCGTTGAAGTTTACCTCGGACCGGGGCGCGGGGCCTTCGGCCAGTCTGACGTTGCGCTAGGACTTTCATGCCTCCGGCGGGAGTATTTCCGCCAAGAAGAATGAGCGCCGTCTTGGAAACGCTCCGGCGGAGCATTTGAGGCGCGAATAGGCGGAGCTCCAGCCGTCTTGCGGCCATGAGCGCCCATGCACCGTGCCAATGGAATCCACGGTGGATACGTTCAACCCACCGTCAGAAGTCGATGGCGATACCCTTTTTCTCCCAGTCGCCGTAGCGCACCGGTTCCGGGCCGTCGCGCCCGCCCAGTTCCGTGGGCAGGTCGGCCTGTCGGGCCTGTTTGCGGCGCTCTTCGGCTTCCTGCAGGGCGCGTTTGGCGGCCTCGGGCAGGGTGGTGTCGTGATCGGGATGGCTCATGGGGCCTCCTTGTGGCTGACCTGTGCCTGATATACGCCAGAGATCGACACGCTCAAGGGGGCCGGAGGGCGCAGGGGATGGCACAGGAAGATCGAAAGAGTGCCGCGCCGGGCGGTCAGGCGGCCCGCAAGGCGGCCGTGGGCCTGCTGGTGGCGGTTCTGGAAGAAGGCCAGTTGCTGGCCGCGGCGGTGGATGCCGCTGACGGACCGCTGGCCGGGCTGGCGCCCGACGACAAGGCGCGTGCGCAACGTCTGGCGAGCGAGACCCTGCGGCATCTGGGACCGGCGGATGCGGTTCTGAAATCCTTCGTGCGCAAACCCCCGCTCCCTGCGGCGCGGCACCTGTTGCGGCTGTCGGTGGTCGAATTGTGCCACATGGGCGCGGCGGCGCATGGGGTTGTGGATTCGGCGGTCAATCTGGCGGGCAGCGATCCGGCGACGGCGCGCGTTAAAGGGCTGGTCAACGCGGTGTTGCGCCGGGTGGCTGAGGACGGGCCGGAGATCTGGGCGCGGCAGCAGGCGCAACGGTTGCCGAACTGGCTGCGCGGACGGCTGCAATCGGCCTATGGCGGCAAAGTGACCGCCGCGATCGAGACCGCGCATGCCGCAGGGGCACCGCTGGACCTGACAGCGCGTGATGCCGCGGCGCTGGCCGAGACGCTTGGCGGCGACCTTCTGCCCACCGGATCGGTGCGCTTGTCAGGCTCGCGACAGGTTTCGGGCCTGCCGGGATATGATACGGGTGCCTTCTGGGTGCAGGATGCGGCGGCGGCGCTGCCGGCGCGGGTGCTGGCCGCGACGCCGGGTGAAACAGTGCTGGATCTGTGCGCGGCACCGGGCGGGAAGACCCTGCAACTGGCTGCCGCCGGGGCGTCGGTCACGGCGCTGGATGCCTCGGAAGCGCGGTTGCGTCGCTTGCATGACAACCTGCGCCGCACCGGGCTTGAAGCCAAGGTCGTGGTGGCCGATGCGCTGACCTGGAAGGGTGGGGCTTTTGACGCCGTGCTTCTGGATGCGCCCTGTTCGGCCACCGGCACCATCCGCCGCCATCCCGATCTGCCCTTCGTCAAGCAATCGTCGGACATCCGGGCGCTGGCGGCGTTGCAGCAGCAGATGCTGGATCGGGCGCTGGGCTGGGTGAAACCCGGCGGGCGGCTGGTCTATTGCACCTGTTCGCTGCTGCCCGAGGAGGGAGAGGATCAGATCGCCGGCCTGCTGGAGCGCACACCCGGCCTGTGGGTCGATCAGGACGCTTTGGCGGCCCTGCCCGGTATCGATCCGGCCTGGCTGGGGCCACTGGGATTGCGCCTGCGGCCGGATTTCTGGGCCGAACGCGGCGGCATGGACGGGTTCTTCATCACGCTGTTGCGTCGGGAGGCGTGAGGCCAATTGGGCGATGACAGGGCGCGCGCGCCTGCCTATGGTCCGGCTGATGCAGTGAAACGAACGGGGTTTTCATGGCGGGACTGGCCGGGGGCAAAGCCTATCGCGTGACCGGGATTGACCGGCTGCACGCCCGGCTGAGCGGGCCGATGCATCGCCGTCTGGCGCTGCGTGCCGATCCGGCCTGGGCGGTCTTTGGCCATGCCGCGCGGGGCGAGGCCCTGCTGGCCGGGCATTTCGGCCTTGGCGAACCCACCCCCCGACCGGGCGAACCCATCTGGGACATCCACTGCGACGACCCGCTGCGCGAACAGGGGCGGCAGGCGTTCCGCTGGCTGGACGATCTGGCGGCGCTGTCGGATCCGCAGGCGCAGCGTGTGGCCTGCCATTGGGTGCAGATCTGGCTGAACCGCTTCGGCAAGGGGCATGGACCCGGCTGGCACGTGGTGATCGCGGCAGAGCGGTTGAACCGGCTGCTGCGCTACATGACCTGGCTGGCCACCGGGATGGAGGCCGTTTCGTTGGCCGTTCTGGAGCGGACGGTCGCGCGCCACCAGCGGTTCGTGCAGCGGCGGTTGCGGCAGGTGCCGGGCGGCTTCGACGGGCTGCTGGCATGGACCCATCTGCTGACCGCAGGCGCCTGCCTGACGCAGTCCGAGGCGTTGCAGGCCAAGGCCAGCGCGGCGTTGGAGCCGTTGTGTGCCAAGCTGATCGATCCGGCGGGCGGCATTCCAACCCGCAACCCCGAGGTGCTGGCGGAGCTGTTCGTGGCGCTGGCCATGGCGGCGCGGGCGCTGGACCTGGCGGAATTGTCGCCGGGGCCGGAACATAGCGGCGCGTTGGCGCGGCTTGCGCCTGTGGTGCGCGGCTTGCGGCTGGGCACCGGCGGTCTGGCGCGGTTTCAGGGCGGCAGTGCGGGATGCGCGGTGACGCTGGATGCGGCGCTGTCGGTGATGCCGGGCGCGCGTGGTGCAGGTCCGGCGATGCCAATGGGGTATGCGCGAATGGCGCGCGGGCGCAGCATTGTCCTGGTCGATGTGGCGCCGCCGCCGCTGGCAGTGCCCGGCGCCGATCCTCATGCCGGGGCGCTGGGGTTCGAGATGACCTCGGGCCGGCGTCGCCTGATCGTCAATTGCGGTTCGGGTGCCGGGTTCGGGGCGGATTGGCACAGCGCGGCACGGCAAACCGCCTCGCACAGCACGCTGATCCTGGACGGCCAGTCCTCCTGTCCGCTGGAGCCCGTTGGGCGTGCGGCGCGGCGCGGCGCGGAACCGCCGGAAGATGTGGAAGTCGAATTGCATGGCGAGACGCCCGATGCGCACGTCGTGGCCGCGCACAACGGCTATGCACCAGGGTATGGGCTGATCCATGTGCGGCGGCTGGATCTGGACCTGTCGGGCGGCGTGCTGCGCGGCGAGGATCTGCTGAGCGCGGTCACCGAGACCGAGAAGCGGCGGTTTTCCGGGGCCCATGACGGGCGTGGCGTGCCCTACGCCTTGCGCTTTCACCTGCATCCAGAGGTCACCGCTCAGCAGGAGGACGGCGCCGGGCCGGTACATCTGGCGCTGCCGTCGGGGGAACGCTGGTGTTTCCGCGTCGAAGGCGCGCTGTCCTTGCGTCTTGACGCCAGCGTGTATCTGGACAACACCCGCGCCGAACCGCGTGCGAGCCGACAGATCGTTCTTGAGGGGCGGGCACGCGACTTTGCCACGACGATCCGATGGCGGCTTGAGAAAGAGGGCGACATGCCCGATTTTCTGCGCGAAAACCCGCGCGACGGGCTGCTGGACGACCCCGCACCGGGCCGAGCCTGAAAGGACCAAGACAATGACCGACCGCGCGCCGCTGCGCTCTGCGCTGCTTTCCGTTTCCGACAAGACAGGTCTGGTGGAGTTCGCCACCGCCCTGAATGCGCGAGGGGTCATGCTGCTGTCCACCGGCGGCACCGCCAAGGCCCTGCGAGCCGCCGGGCTGGAGGTCACCGATGTGGCCGAGGTCACTGGCTTTCCCGAGATGATGGACGGGCGCGTCAAGACCCTGCATCCGCGTGTGCATGGCGGCCTGCTGGCCCTGCGCGACAATGATGAACATCTGGAAGCGATGGAAAGCCACGGCATCGGCGCCATCGATCTGCTGGTGGTGAACCTCTATCCGTTCGAGGCCACGGTGGCCGCCGGGGCGGATTATGACACCTGCATCGAGAACATCGACATCGGCGGCCCGGCGATGATCCGCGCGGCGGCCAAGAACCACGCCTTCGTGTCGGTGGTGGTCGATCCGCAGGATTACGACGCCCTGCTGGCCGAAATGGAAGCCCATGATGGCGAGACCACCTATGGGTTCCGCCAGAAGCTGGCCCAGACCGCCTATGCCCGCACCGCCGCCTATGATGCGACCGTGTCAAGCTGGATGGCCGATGCCCTGGGCGAGCCCGCGCCGCGCCGCCGGGCCTTTGCCGGGACGCTGGCACAAACCCTGCGCTATGGCGAGAACCCGCATCAGGCGGCGGCCTTCTACACCGATGGCTCCAGCCGGCCCGGCGTGGCGACGGCGCGCCAGCATCAGGGCAAGGAACTGTCCTACAACAACATCAACGACACCGATGCGGCCTTCGAACTTGTGGCGGAATTCGATCCCGCCGAGGGGCCGGCCTGCGCCATCATCAAGCACGCCAACCCCTGCGGCGTGGCCCGTGGTGCGACGCTGGCCGAAGCCTATGGGCGGGCTTTCGATTGCGACCGGACCTCGGCCTTCGGCGGCATCATCGCGCTGAACCAGCCGATCGACGGGCCGACGGCCGAAGCCATTACCGAGATCTTCACGGAAGTGGTGATCGCGCCGGCGGCGGATGACGCGGCCATGAGTATTTTTGCCAAGAAGAAGAACCTGCGGCTGCTCACCACTGGCGGACTGCCGGACCTGACGGCGGCGGCGCAGACCTATCGGCAGGTCGCCGGCGGGATGCTGGTGCAGGACAAGGACATCGGGCGAATTTCGCGCGACGATCTGAAGATCGTCACCAAGCGGACACCTTCAGAGGCCGAACTGGCGGATCTGCTGTTTGCCTGGAAAGTGGCCAAGCACGTGAAGTCCAATGCCATCATCTATGTCAGGGATGGTGCCACGGTGGGCGTCGGTGCGGGCCAGATGAGCCGCGTGGACAGCACCCGGATCGCCGCGCGCAAGGCGCAGGACATGGCCGAGGCGATGGGGCTGGCCGCACCGCTGACGCAAGGCTCCGTGGTGGCCTCGGATGCGTTCTTCCCCTTTGCCGACGGGCTGATCACCGCCGCCGAGGCCGGTGCCACGGCGATCATCCAGCCCGGCGGCTCGATGCGCGACGACGAGGTCATCGCGGCGGCGGATGAGGCCGGGCTGGCGATGATCTTCACCGGCATGCGCCATTTTCGGCACTGAGCCGATGCGGGGACTGTGGAGCGCCGCGCTGCTGGTACTGATCCTGGACCAGGCGTCGAAATGGGCGGTGGTCTGGGGTCTGAACCTGAAGGATCGGCTGGTGATCGACGTGGCGCCGCCGTACCTGCGCTTTGTCATGGGCTGGAACGAGGGCATCAACTTTGGCCTGTTTTCCGGAGCCCCCGGTGCGGCGCGCTGGGTCCTGATCGCGCTGGCGCTGGCGATCTGCGCCTGGGTCATCCGTTTTGCCCGCGCCGACGGGCAGCGCCGGGTGCTTTGGGCCGCCGGTGCACTGGTGGGCGGGGCGCTTGGCAATGTGGTCGACCGGTTGCGTTTTGGCGCGGTGGCCGACTTTCTGAACATGTCGTGCTGCGGGATCAACAACCCTTTTGCCTTCAATCTGGCCGATGTGGCGGTTTTCGCGGGCGCCGCGGGGCTGGTTCTGTGGGCCCGTCCGGCAAACACCCCGTGACGCGGCTTCAAAGCTGCGCTAGAGAAGGGGCCGACCCGAGATCGGAGAGTTTGTCCAAGTGACGCCCCTGCGCCTGAGCCTGCTTGCCCTTGTCGTTCTGACCGCCTGCGGCAGCGACAACCCGGACCTGATGAATTTCGCCGCCAGCCGCACCGGCCCGGACGAATTTCTTGTGGCGCCGGCACGGCCGCTGGAAACACCGCCGGACCCGAAAGCCCTGCCCGCCCCGATTCTGGGCGCGCAGAACCGGGCCGATCCCACGCCCTTCGAGGATGCGGTGGTGGCGCTTGGCGGGTCCGCCAGTGCGTTGAAACGCGACAGCATTCCCGCCTCGGACGGCGGGCTGGTGCGCTATGCCGGGCGCTATGGCACCGATCCCTCCATCCGCAAGACCCTGGCCGACGAGGACCTGAAGTTCCGCCGGGACAACGATGGCCGCTTGCTGGAGCGCTGGTTCAACGTGAACGTCTACTACGACGCCTACAGCAGCATGTCGCTGGATCAGCAGGCCGAGATCGCGCGATTCCGCCGGATGGGGGTCGAAACCCCGTCGGCACCGCCGGCCGAGCTGAAACCGCGCTGATCCTGCTCACATCCTCGCGTGGTGGCTTGTACCGCGCGCGCCATGGCGTATCTGTTTGGAAACCCTGACAGGAGGCGTCATGATTTCTACCCTACGCAACATGTCGATCGCATTGGCCTGTGCCGTCGCCCTGCCCGTGGCGGCCGCCGAGGACGTGACCAGTTTCACGCTGGACAACGGCATGGAAGTGGTTGTCGTCGAGGATCACCGCTCTCCGGCCGTGGTGCACATGATCTGGTACAAGGTGGGCGCGGCGGATGAGACGCGCGGCATTTCCGGGGTCGCGCATCTGCTGGAACACCTGATGTTCAAGGGCACCGAAACCCGCGAACCGGGCGAATTCTCGGGCATCGTGCAGGCCAATGGTGGCTCCGAGAACGCGTTTACCTCGTGGGATTACACCGCCTATTTCCAGCGCGTGGCCGCAGACCTGCTGCCGCAGATGATGGAGATGGAGGCCGACCGCATGTCGAACCTGCGCCTGACCGAGGAGCAGACCGCGCCCGAGGTCAGCGTGGTGCTGGAGGAGCGCAACCAGCGCACCGATTCAAACCCGGCCGCGCTGTACCGCGAACAGGCGCGCGCGGCGCTGTACCTGAACCACCCCTACGGTCGGCCGATCATCGGCTGGCGGCACGAGGTGGCGGCCCTGGGGGCCGAGGCGGCGCTGGAGTTTTATGGAGAGCATTACGTGCCGAACAACGCGGTTCTGGTGGTGGCCGGCGATGTCACACCCGAACGTGTGCGTGACCTGGCCGAGGAATATTACGGCCCGATCCCGCCGAACCCGGAGCTGGCCCCGCGCGACCGCGTGACCGAGCCGCCCCATCTGGCCGCCCGGCGCCTGGTGTTCGAGGATCCGCGCATCGCGCAGCCCTATCTGACCCGTTCCTACCTGGCACCCGAACGCGACAGCGGCGATCAGAAGACGGCGGCGGCGCTGCTGTTGCTGGCCGATCTTCTGGGCGGCGCGCCGGCGACCTCGCATCTTGGGCAGGCGCTGCAATTCGGCAGCCAGCAGGCGGTCTATACCACGGCCCACTACCAGCCGACCTCGCTGGACGCGTCGTCCTTTTCCATTACCGTTGTTCCGGCGGACGGGGTGTCGCTGGAAGACGCCGAGGCGGCGCTGGATGCCGAGATCACGGCCTTTCTGGACGGTGGCGTCGATGCCGAACAACTGGCGCGGCTGAAGCGGCAATACGCGGCGGATGCGATCTATGCCATGGACAGCGTCAGGGGCCGGGCGCAGCAGATCGGGGCGGCGCTGACCTCGGGTCTGACGCTGGCCGATGTGGAGGCCTGGCCGGAGGTGATCCAGTCCGTCACCGAAGAAGACATCCTGGCCGCCGGACGCGCGGTGCTGGTGCCCGAGGGATCCGTCACCGGCTGGCTGCGCGCGCCGACGGATGCCGTGGACGTTGTGGAGGTGAGCCAATGAAACGCTTTGTAGCCGCTGTTGCCCTGTGGGTCGGGGCCGCGCTGCCCTTGCACGCCAGTGTCGAGATCACCGAGGTCACCACACCGGCAGGGTTCACCGTCTGGCTGGTCGAGGAACCGGCCATCCCGGCGGTGTCGCTGGAGATCCTGTTCAAGGGCGGCACTTCGCTGGATCAGCCGGGCAAGCGGGGCGCGACCTATCTGATGACCGCGATCCTTGAGGAAGGCGCGGGCGACCTGGATGCTTTGGGCTTCGCCCAGGCGCGCGACGATCTGGCGGCCAGTTTCGGCTTCGATGCCAGCGATGACTACGTGTCGGTCTCGGCCCGGTTCCTCAGCGACACCACCGATGAAGCCATGGCGCTGCTGTCCGACGCGCTGGCCGCTCCGCGGTTCGACGACGATGCGGTAGAACGCGTGCGGGCGCAGGTTCTGGTCGGGTTGCGTGGCGATGCCGAGGATCCCGACACCGTGGCCTCGACCGCCTTTTCCGAGATGACCTTCGGCGACCATCCCTATGGCACGCCGGGGGAGGGCACGATCGACACCGTCGCGGCCCTGACACGGGATGATCTGCTGGCCGCCCACAAGGGCGCGCTGGCGCAGGACCGGGTCTATATCGGTGCGGCCGGGGATATCTCGCCCGAGCGGTTGGCGCAGGTGGTCGATGACCTGATGGCACGGCTGCCGGAATCCGGAGCGGCCCTGCCGCCGCCAGTCACGCCAAACTTTCCCGGCGGCGTGCAGGTGGTGCCCTTCGATACCCCGCAATCGGTGATCACCTTCGCCCAGCCGGGGCTGGACCGCGACCATCCGGACTATTTCGCGGCCTATATCGCCAACCAGATCCTCGGCGGCAGCGGCTTCGAGGCCCGCCTGATGACCGAGGTGCGCGAAAAGCGCGGCCTGACCTATGGCATCTATTCCTACCTTCTGGGCAAGGATCAGGCTGACCTGCTGATCGGGCGCGCCTCAACCGCCAATGCGCGCGCCGCCGAAACCATCGAGGTGGTGCGGGCGGAATGGGAGCGCATGGCGACCGAAGGACCGACCGAGGCGGAAGTGGCGAAAGCCAAGACCTTCCTGATCGGCGGCTACCCGCTGCGGTTCGACGGCAACGCCGCCATCGCGGGGATCATGGTGGGGATGCAGGCCGGTGGCTTGCCCATCGACTATATCGCCACCCGCAACGACCGGATGGCCGCCGTCACGGTGGAGGACGTGCGCCGCGTGGCTGGAGAATTGCTTGATCCCCAGGTGCTGACCTTCCTGGTTGTGGGCCAGCCCGAGGGGTTGGAAGCTGGCAACTGAGCGGCTGGCAGAATCGTCGGGCTCCATGCTACAGATTGTGGTATGGAGCTTGCATTGCCCAACATACCGCGTGAATCGCCCCGGATCGCTCCTCTGGACGAGGCCGCGATCAACCGCATTGCCGCTGGCGAGGTGGTGGAGCGTCCGGCCTCGGCCGCCAAGGAGTTGGTCGAGAACGCGCTGGATGCGGGCGCGCGGCGGATCGAGGTGGCCTATGCCGACGGCGGCAAGACCCTGCTGCGGGTCAGCGACGACGGGCACGGCATCCGGGCCGAGGATCTGCCGCTGGCGCTGAGCCGACATGCCACGTCGAAGATCGACGGTTCCGACCTTCTGAACATCCATTCCTTCGGGTTCCGGGGCGAGGCGTTGGCCTCGCTGGGGGCTGTGGCGCGGCTGACCGTCACCTCGCGTCACGGCACGGAAGACGCCGCCGAAATCTCGGTGCGCGGCGGGGCGCCGGGACAGGTGCGGCCTGCGGCCCTGCGCAGCGGCACGCGGGTCGAATTGCGCGATCTGTTCCATGCCACCCCGGCGCGGCTGAAATTTCTGCGCTCGGATCGGGCCGAAACCCAGGCGCTTCTGGACACGCTGCGGCGGCTGGCCATGGCCGCGCCGCAGGTGGGGTTCGTGGTGCGCGACCTGTCGGGCGGGGGTGACGGGCGCGTGGTGCTGCGTGCCGACCCGGAAGCGGGCGAGGGGGCCGAGTCGCTGCTGGGCCGGTTGTCGCGGCTGATCGGCAAGGAGTTTGCCGAAAACGCGGTGCCGATCGCGGCCGAACGGGAAGACCACAACCTGTCGGGCTTCGCGGCGCTGCCCACCTATTCGCGCGGCGCGGCGGTGGCGCAATACCTGTTCGTCAATGGCCGTCCGGTGCGCGACAAGCTGCTGACCGGGGCGCTGCGGGCCGGGTATTCGGACCTGCTGAGCCGGGACCGGTTCCCGGCGGCGGCGCTGTTCGTGACTTGCGATCCGATGCGGGTGGATGTGAACGTGCACCCGGCCAAGGCCGAGGTGCGGTTCCGCGATCCGGGGCTGGTGCGCGGGTTGATCGTGTCGGGACTGCGCCATTGTCTGGCCGAGGCCGGGCATCGGGCCTCGACCACCGTGGCCGGGGCGACGCTTGGGGCGTTCCGCCCCGAGACCGGGGCGGCGGGTCCGGCGCGGGTCTATCAGATGGACCGTTCCGCCCCCGCCGCGCGGCAGATGGCGTACCAGGCCCAGGCGCCGCGGGCCGCCGTGGACGGCTTCGGCTTTGCCGAGGCGCCCTCGGCACGGGTGGAAGCGGAGCCGGCGTCTGGCGGCGCGGGCAATGCGGATGCGCCCGCCGTCGGCTATCTGGGCGCGGCGCGGGCGCAACTGCACGAGACCTATATCGTGGCGCAGACCGCCACCGGCATGGTGCTGGTCGATCAGCACGCCGCCCATGAGCGGTTGGTCTACGAACGGCTGAAGACCCAGCGCGCGGACCGCGGCGTCGCTTCGCAGGCCTTGCTGATCCCCGAGATCGTGGATCTTGGCCCCGACGACGCCGCCACCCTGCTGGCCGAGGCCGAGGCGCTGGACAACCTGGGCCTGAGCCTTGAGCCCTTCGGCCCCGGTGCCGTCGCGGTGCGCGCCACCCCGGCGCTGCTGGGTCCGGTCAACGCCGAGGCGCTGCTGCGCGACCTGCTGGACGAATTGCACGAAGGCGGCGCGGTAGGGACCGGCAACATCACCGCCCGCATCGACGCGGTGCTGTCGCGGATGGCCTGTCATGGCTCGGTGCGGGCCGGGCGGCGGATGCAGGCCGACGAGATGAACGCCCTGCTGCGCGAGATGGAGGCGACGCCGCATTCGGGCCAGTGCAACCATGGCCGCCCGACCTATGTGGAACTCAAGCTGGCCGATCTGGAACGGCTGTTCGGGCGCAGCTGATGCTGGCCTTCGACCTGCCGCATTCCCTGCCGGAGCTTCTGGCGGATCCGATGGCGATGCTGGCGCTGGCCGGCGCGGCGGTGCTGGGGCTGTTCCTGCTGCTGATCCTTGCCGCCCTGCGCGCGGCGGGGCGCACGGCCCGGATGATGCCGGAAGCGCTGCGCGAGATTTCGACCATGGGGCGCCGGGTCGAAGGGATATCGCAGGCCCAGCAGCAGCTATCGGGCGGGTTGAGCCATGTGGCCGAGGCGCAGGCGCGGGCGCAGGTGGTGACCCTGTCCACGGTCGAGCGGCGGCTGGAAGAAGTCACCAAGTCCATGGGCGACACGCTGCACGGCACCGCCACCCGCACCGCGCGGTCGCTGGGCGAGTTGCAGCAGCGGCTGGAAACCATCGACAAGGCGCAAACCAACATCGAGAAACTGTCAGGCGACGTGCTGGGCCTGCAGGACATCCTGTCGAACAAGCAGGCGCGCGGCGCTTTCGGCGAGATTCAGCTGCACGACATCGTCACCAAGGCGCTGCCCGCCGACAGCCACGGCTTTCAGGTGACCCTGTCCAACGGCAAGCGGGCCGATTGCGTGATCAACCTGCCGAACCCGCCGGGGCCGCTGGTGATCGACAGCAAGTTCCCGCTGGGCGACTATGAAGACCTGGTCAATGCCGACAGCGACCATGCAAAAACCGCTGCCGCGCGCAAGTTCAAGACCGCCGTCCGGGGCCATATCAGGGCCATCGCCGAACGCTATATCATCGAGGGCGAGACCGCCGAGGGCGCGCTGATGTTCGTGCCGTCGGAAGCGGTCTATTCGGAACTGCATGCCCGGTTTCCCGAGGTCGTGCGCGAAGGGTTCGACGCGCGGGTCTGGCTGGTGTCGCCCACCACCTGCATGGCCACGCTGAACACCCTGCGCGCAGTGCTGAAGGATGTGCGGATGCGCGAACAGGCCGGGGTGATCCGCAAGGAACTGGCCCTGCTGCACAAGGATGTGGAGCGGTTGAGTGCCCGAGTCGGCAATCTGGATCGGCATTTCGGTCAGGCCGCCAAGGATGTTGCCGACATCAAGATCTCGGCCGAAAAGGCCAGCCGCCGGGCGCAGCGCATGGATGCCTTCGATTTCGAGGATGCGACCGCGCCCGAGACCGCGCCGAAACCGGATGCGGAACCCCTGGCGGTGATCCGCTCCTGACCCTCAACCGCCCAGCAATCGCGCCACAAGGCTGAGCGTCACCGGAATGGTGACAAAGGACATGGCCGTCTGCAGGCTCATGATCGCGGCCATGGCGGCACTGTCGCCGCCCATCTGCCGCGCCAGCGTGTAGGACGATGTGGCCGTGGGCACCGCCGCATAGATCAGCGCCACGGTCATCTGAGTCTGGGTCAGCCCCATCAACAGGGACAGGCTGACCACCACCGTGGGAAACAGAAGAAATTTTCCCACGGCCGACAACAGGGTCAGCGGCACGGCGGCGGTCAACTGGCGTGCCTTCAGGCTGGCCCCGACGCTGAGCAGCATGATCGGCAGCGCGGCCGATCCCAGGATGCGGGTGGTTTCGTGCAGCACCGGCACCGCGGTCTGCCCGGTGGCGTTGGCCAGAAGCCCCGCCAGCACCGATAGAATCAAAGGGTTGGTGGCAAGATCGCGCACAATGCGGCGCAACAGGCCCGACTCGGATCGGTCGGCGTGTAACCCCACCATGCAGGGCACGATCACGAAACTGGTCACCGGGATATACATGGCCGAGGCCAGGGCGGCCAGCGCCAGCCCCTCGGCCCCCAGCAACTGCTCGGACGCCGCCAACGCGATAAAGGTGTTGTGGCGCGATGCCCCTTGCAGCAGCGAACTGGCCACCGGACCGGGCAGCTTCGCGGCCCGTGCCGCCAGCAGCCCGTAGATCACCGCAACGACGAAACCACCAAGGATCACAACCGCATAGGGGCCGACCATGGCCGGATCCAGATGCGCGGTTGACGTCTGGTGAAACAGCAGCGCCGGCATCAGCACCCAGTAGACGAGCTTGTCGTTCAGGGTCCAGAATTCGAAGCTGGGAATGCCCTTGCGCCGCAATACATTGCCCAGCACCAGCAGGGCAAAGATCGGCGCGATGGCAATGGCAATCGTCAGCATATGCCCGAGCTACGCCCGAAGGCGCAGCCGTGCAAGAGGTGTTCAGATCCGCAGGAAGGGCTGCGCCAGACGTGGCAGCAGCGAGGTGAACCGCAGTTTGGCGTCGGTCACCGCAAGGCAGATGCAGTCCTGCGGCCCGAAGGCGATCGGCGTGTGTTCGTCGGATTCGTCGGCGACCTCGATGTCGCCGCGATGGAATTCGCCGCCCTCGTCGCGATAGGCGCCTTGCAGGACAAGGGTCAGTTCGATCCCGTTGTGGCCGTGATCCGGCACCGCCGTGCCCGAGGGAATGTACAGCAGCCGCGCGGAGGCCTCGTCCGAGGTATTCAGGATCGCCTGTTTGACGCCCATGCCGACGCCGCGCCATTTCACCGCCTCCAGATCGCCGCCGATATAGTCCCGCAGCGGCGTCGGAAACAGGCCGTCGGGCCGGGGGGCGGCGGGCCTTGCGTCGGGCATCTTCCCGCCGATCAGAGCCAGGGTGGCCGAAAGGCAGTCGTCCGAGACAGTGGCTGTGGGCGCGGTGTCCAGCACCGCACCGCCCACGGCATCGAATGTTTCAAGTCGCGCGCGGCTTTCGTCGTCCAGCGATACGTGACTGGCCACGGCAAGGCTGAAGGCTTCGGACAGGACACCTGCCGAATATGCCATCAGGAACTTGTCTGGGATATGGTGTTGAACCATGGGCCTGGGTTACCTCATCTCGTGGCGCAGCTTCTCCAACGCCAATCTAATGCGCGATTTGATCGTGCCCAGTGGCAAACCCGTTTCCGCAGCGATCTCGCTGTGGGACAGGTCGCCAAAATAGGCGCGTTCGACCAGAAGGCGCTGTTTCTCGGGCAGGTCGGCAAGGGCCGCGGTCAGGCGGGCGCTTTCCTGCTGGATGACAAGGACCTCGGACTGTTCCGGTTCCGGCTCGGGACCCCAGGGCATGTCTTCCGGCTCGGGCCGGTTGAGCTTGCGCAGCAGGTCGATTTTGCGGTTCCGCGCGATCGTGAAGATCCACGTGGCCACGCTGGCGCGGGTCTCGTCGTATTGATGCGCCTTCTGCCACACGGTTGCCATCACCTCTTGAGTCACTTCCTCGGCCAGACTGTCGCTGGCGCCGGACTTGATCAGGAACCCCTTCACGCGCGGGGCAAAATGTCGGAACAACGCGACAAAGGCCGTCTGGTCCTGCGCGCTTCGGATGCGCGCCATACAGTCGACCCATTGCGTGTCCGGTCGGTCGTCTTCGGTCAAGCTGCTCTCACGACAGGTGTGCCATGCCCCGTTCGATATGGTGATCATATCGTCTAGCGACATATTCGGCCCGCAAGCAAGAGCATCTGTTCGTTAGACGCGCCAGCCCACGGGTCGGATCACTTATTTTCCGTTTCAGCGCACGGTTTTTCATCCAGCGGGCGCTGGCGCGCGTAGTAAGGGGCAAGTTCCTTCTGATTTCGGAGTTTCGCTAATGCCCTATGATCGTCTTCCCCATGCTGCCAAACGCATCGCTGTCATCGGGGGCGGCATCTCGGGGATGGGGGCGGCGCACGCCCTGGCGCGCGACCATCTGGTCACCCTGATCGAGGCCGAGCCCCGGCTGGGCGGCCACGCGCGCACGGTGCTGGCGGGCAAGCGTGGCGATCAGCCGGTGGACACCGGGTTCATCGTCTTCAACCACGCCACCTATCCCAACTTGCGGGCCTTGTTCGACGAACTGGATGTGCCCACCGCCGAGGCGCAGATGACCTTTGCCACCTCTGTGGATGGCGGCCGGTTCGAATATGCGCTGAACTCGCTCGACAGTGTCTTCGGGCAGCGCCGGAACATTGCCGATCCGCGGTACTGGGGCTTCCTGCGCGACATCGCCCGGTTCAATGCCAAGGCCGAGGCACTGGTCGAGGACGAAAAGATGACCATCGCCGGGCTGCTGGACAAGCTGGGCACCGGCGCGTGGTTCCGCGACTATTACATCCTGCCGTTCTCGGGGGCGATCTGGTCGACGCCGACCCATGGCATTCTGGAGTTTCCGGCGGCAGCCCTTGTGCGGTTCTTCCGCAATCACGCGCTGCTGTCCGCGACCGGGCAGCACCAGTGGTACACGGTGCGCGGCGGGTCTGTGGAATATGTGCGGCGGTTGCACGCCAGCATGACCGCGCGCGGCGTCGATATCCGCACCGGCACCAAGGTCACCGGCGTCACCCGCACCCCCTTTGGCGTGCAGGTCGCGACCGAGGGTCAGGGGTGGGAGGACTTCGACGAGGTTGTTCTGGCCACCCATTCCGACATCTCGCTGAAGCTGTTGCAGGATGCCGACCCGCAGGAACAGGCCGCGCTGTCGGCCATCCGTTACCAACCCAACACTGCGGTGCTGCATTCCGATGCCAGCCTGATGCCGCGGCGCAAACGCTGCTGGGCGGCGTGGAACTATACCGAAGCCGCAGGCGCGCGCCCCGATCGCATTTCGCTCAGCTACTGGATGAACGCGCTGCAACCGATTCCGAAAGACGATCCGCTGTTCGTCACCCTGAACCCCGTGCGCGACATTCGTGACGAGACCATCCACGACACCACCACTTTCCACCATCCGGTCTATGACGTGGGCGCGCTGGCCGCGCAGCAGGTGCTGAAGGCGCGCAACGGCCAGAACCGCACATGGTTCTGCGGCGCCTGGATGCGCAACGGCTTCCATGAAGACGGGCTGGCCTCGGCGCTGGACGTGGTCGCGGGGCTGCAGACGCCGCTGCAGATCGCGGCGGAATGAGGCATGTGGATCACATACCCGGGCTGACCTTCCATGGCCGCAAGGGAAAGGTGGAAAACGCCTTTCGCTACAGCGTGGACTATTGCCTTCTGGATCCCGCACAGGCGCAGGGCCCGGCGCTGTTTTCGCGCAATGGCCGCAACCTGACCGCGCTGCACGACCGTGATCATGGCGGCGCGCCGGGCGAAGGGCGTGGCGCGGACTGGGCGCGCGAGGTTCTGCAGGCCCATCAACTGGACAAGGCCGATGGCGACATCCTGCTGCTGGCCCAACCGCGCGTGCTGGGTCATGTGTTCAACCCGGTCAGCTTCTGGCTGTGTCACGGGCGCGACGGCAGCCTGCGCGCGGTGATCGCCGAGGTCACAAACACCTACGGCGACCGCCATTCCTATCTGTGTCACCACCCCGATCAGCGCCCAATTACCCGGCATGAACGACTGTCGGCGCAGAAGATCTTCCATGTCTCGCCGTTTCAGCCGGTCGCGGGCGACTACCGCTTCCGCTTCGACATTCGCGACGATCGATTGGGTATCTGGATCGATTACCGCCACGGCGACACCCAATTGATGGCCACGCTGACCGGACGGCGGAAGCGGCTGACCAATCGGGCGATCCTGTGGGCGGCGCTGCGGCGACCGCTGGGGTCGCGCCGGGTGCTGGGGCTGATCCACTGGCAGGCGCTGGTGCTGTGGTGGAAAGGCGCGCGTTGGCACGTGCGGCCCGAGCCGCCTGCGGACGAGGTCTCGCGATGAACACCGCCGTCGCAGCAACCCCGCGCCTGCTGCCCTGGGCGCTGTATGGTGCCATGCTGTCGGGGGCGGGGCTGCCGATCTATATCTATGCCCCCAAGTTCTTTGCCGACACCTATGGCACCAGCCTGTCAGCGCTGGCGGTCGTGCTGTTCGGGCTGCGGCTGCTGGACGTGGTGCAGGATCCTGCGCTTGGCTGGGTGTCCGAACGTCTGGGCGCGCGGCGGGGCGTGGCGATGGCCGCAGGCGCAGGCCTGCTGGCGCTGTCGATGCTGGGGCTGTTCGCGGTGGTGCCGCCCTTGCCGCCGCTGGTGTGGTTCGCGCTGACCGTCACCGGGCTGTTCTCGGCCTTCAGTTTCCTGACCATCGGGTTCTACGCGCAGGGTGTGCGTCGGGCTGAAAGCCTGCCCGGTGGGCATGTGCAACTGGCCGCGTGGCGCGAAAGCGGCGCGCTGGCGGGGGTCTGCACCGCCGCGGTCGCGCCCAGCCTGCTGACCGGGATGGTTGCGGCACCCTATGCCGTCTTTGCCTGGGGGTTTGTCGCGGTGGTGGCGCTGTCGGCGCTGGCCATGGCCCCGATGTGGGAGCAACAGGCCAACAGCGACAGCCCCCCGGTACCGCTGCGCCGCATCCTTTCGGACCATCCCGCCCGCCGCCTACTGCTGCTGGCGCTGGTCAACGCCGCGCCGCTGGCGGTCACCTCGACCCTGTTCCTGTTCTACGTCGAAAGCCGTCTCGGTGCGCCGGGGTGGGAGGGGCCGCTGCTGGTGCTGTTCTTTCTCTCTGCCGCTGCCTCGGCCCCCGGATGGGGCTGGCTGGCAGGCCTTTGGGGCGCGCGGCGCGCACTGCAGTTGGCCATGGGTCTGGCCATTGTCTCGTTCGCGGGAACCCTGACCCTTGGGGCGGGCGACGTGGCGCTGTTCGCCGTGATCTGCGTGGTGTCCGGGGCCAGTATCGGGGCCGACCTGACCCTGCTGCCCGCCCTGTTCGCGCGCCGGATGGCCACCGTCGCCCCCAACGGCGGGCAGGGCTTCGGCCTGTGGGCGCTGGTGACGAAACTCTGCCTGGCGCTGGCCGCGGTGGTGCTGCTGCCGCTGCTGGATGTGGTGGGCTTCCGGTCGGGGGCCGAAAACGACGCCACCGCACTGTGGACGCTGACCCTTGCCTACGGGCTTCTGCCCTGTGTTCTGAAACTTGTCGCGCTGGCGCTGCTGGCCGCGACCCCAATCGACGAGGTCCGTTCATGACCGATCTGGTATTTCTTCTGGCGGGGCTGGTGCTGGCGCTGGCCGCCGGTTTTCTGGTGCAAAGCCTGTGGTCGTTCCGCGCCCAGGCCCCCAGGGACTACGCCGGCACCCAGCCCCAATTGGACATCCGGCAAGCGCTGCAGGGGCCGATCCTGTGCGAAGGCGTGATCTATGGCCCCACGGGGCGGGTCACGTCGCGATTTGTCGCCGACATGCAGGGCGACTGGACCGGTCGCAGCGGCGTGCTGCGGGAATCTTTTCGCTATGACAATGGCAACCGGCAGGAGCGGGAATGGCGCCTGACGCTGGGCAACGATGGCAGCATCTCCGGCACGGCCCCTGATATTCTGGGCGAGGCCACGGGCCGCCAGTCCGGTGCCACGGTCTGCCTGAAGTATCGCATCCGCCTGCCCGAGACCGCCGGCGGCCATGTGCTGGACGTCATCGACTGGATGTATCTGGCCGAGAACGGCGCGATCATCAACCGCAGCCAGTTTCGCAAGTTCGGCATCAAGGTGGCCGAACTGGTGGCGACCATGCGGCCCCGGTCCGACCCACAGCAGATCGCCGCCGAATGACCCGCGACTGGACCGGAAAACGCTATTGGCTGGTGGGCGCGTCAGACGGGCTGGGCAAGGCCCTGGCGCAACGGATGAGTGCCGAGGGCGCCGAGCTCGTGCTGAGCGCCCGCAGCAAGGACGCGCTGGTCGAACTGGCCGACAGCCTGCCCGGCCCGGCCCGCGCCGTGCCCATGGATGTGACCGATGCGGAGTCGGTGGCCCAGGCCACGGCCGAGGTCGGCGAGATCGACGGGCTGGTCTTTCTGGCGGCCACCTATTGGCCGATGAAGGCCACCGACTGGGACACCGATCGGGCCGTCACCATGACCGACACCAATTATACCGGCGCGCTGCGTGTGGTCGGTGCGGTGCTGCCGCAGTTTCTGAAGCGGGACGCCGGTCACATCGTGCTGACGTCGTCCCTGTCGGCCTATCGCGGCTTGCCTGGTGCCATTGGCTATGGTCCGTCCAAGGCTGCGGTGATGTCGCTGGCCGAAAGCCTGTACCTGGACCTGGCGCGGACCGGCATCGCGGTGCAATTGATGAACCCCGGCTTCATCCGCACCCGGCTGACCGACAAGAACCAGTTTCACATGCCCTTCCGGATGGAGCCTGACGACGCCGCCGCGCGGATGCTGCGCCACATGGGCAGGACGCGGTTCTCGGCCAACTTTCCCTGGGGGTTCTCGCTGGTGTTCCGGCTCAGCCGGTTTCTGCCCGATGGTCTTTACAAACGGTTGTTCGCCGCCAAGACGTGATCCATTGTCCACTTGCGCTGGATCAAGGACCACGGCCTTAATCTGGCCCAAGGCTGTAGAGCAACCGCGGAGGGACCAATGCCAGAAATTCATGCGGATACGATCGCCCAGGTCATCCTCTTGGCGCGGGAAATGGGGGAAACCACCTCTGTCGGTGCCCACGACGGTCTGGCGGGCCGGTCGGGTCCGGCCGAGGCGGAATTGCGCGCCTTCATCGACGCGTTGACCGAGGATGAGAAATACAGCCTTGTGGCCGTCACATGGGTTGGCCGTGACAGTTTCAGCGCCGACGAATATGACGAGGCCTATGAAACGGCCAGCCGGGAAGACCCATCCACCACGGCAGCCTACCTGGTGGGCACCGACCTGCTGGCCGACTATCTGGAAAGCGGGCTTGAGGCCCTGGGCATCGACCCCGGTGATGCCGAACAGGATCTGATGTAGGCCCGCGTGCCGGCGGTTTGGCGGAAATTGCGCGCGCGGCGTCGCTTCGGGTTTCCGAGTCGGGGCCGATGCGCCTAGACTGTGTCTGACGACTGCAAGGGGCACAGCATGACCGGCACCATTCGTTTTACGCTAGACGGCACCGAAGTCGCGGCACGCGACGGGGAAACCCTGTGGGAGGTGGCGCAGCGTCACGGCAAGACCCTGCCGCATCTGTGCCACAAGCCCGCGCCGGGATATCGCCCGGATGGCAACTGTCGGGCCTGCATGGTGGCGATCGAGGGCGAGCGGACGCTGGCGGCCTCCTGCATCCGCACCCCGACCGAGGGCATGGTGGTCACCACCGCCGAACCGCGCGAAGCCCAGGCCCGCCGCATGGTGATGGAGCTTCTGGCCGCCGACCAGCCGCCGCGCGACGTTGCCCATGACGCGGGGGCGCATCTGTTCGACATGGCCGACGCCGTACAGGTCGACAGCAGCCGCTTTCCGCCCAAGCGCGCCGACCGTATCCCGCTGCTGGATGACAGCCACATCGCCATGGCGGTCAACCTGGATGCCTGCATCCAGTGCGGGCTTTGCGTGCGGGCGTGCCGCGAGGTGCAGGTCAACGATGTGATTGGCATGGCGGGCCGCGGCGCGGATGCCTATCCGGTTTTCGACATGGCCGACCCGATGGGGGCCTCGACCTGCGTGGCCTGCGGGGAATGCGTGCAGGCCTGTCCGACCGGGGCACTGATGCCCGCCGCCGTGCTGGATACGGCACAACGCGGCGACAGCCGGGACATTGACGCCGAGGTTGCCTCGATCTGTCCGTTCTGCGGCGTCGGCTGCCAGGTCTCGCTGAAGGTCAAGGACGACAAGGTGGTGCGCGTTGACGGGATCAACGGCCCGGCGAACGAAGGCCGTCTGTGCGTCAAGGGCCGCTTCGGCTTCGACTACATCCACCATCCGCACCGGTTGACCAAGCCGCTGATCCGCCGCGAGGATGCGCCGCCCAAGGGGCTGAACGTCGATCCCGGCAACCTGCTGACCCATTTCCGCGAAGCGACATGGGAGGAAGCGCTGGACGCCGCCGCCGGTGGCCTTGCGCGGCTGCGTGACGACAGCGGTCGCCGGGTTGCCGGCTTCGGGTCTGCCAAATGCACCAACGAGGAAGCCTATCTGTTCCAGAAGCTGATCCGGCAGGGCTTCGGCCATAACAACGTCGATCATTGCACCCGGCTGTGCCATGCGTCTTCGGTGGCGGCGCTGATGGAAAACGTCGGCTCGGGGGCGGTGACGGCCACGTTCAACCAGATCGAACACGCCGATGTGGCCATCGTCATCGGGGCCAACCCGGTCGAGAACCACCCGGTCGCGGCGACCTATTTCAAGCAGTTCACCAAGCGCGGTGGCAAGCTGATCGTCATGGATCCGCGCGGCGTGGGCCTGCGCCGGTTCTCGACCCACATGCTGCAGTTCAAACCCGGCACCGATGTGTCGATGCTGAATGCCATCATGCATGTGATCGTCGAGGAAGGGCTGTACGACCGCCAGTATATCGAGGCCTACACCGAGAACTGGGAAGCCGAGAAAGCGCATCTGAAAGCCTTTTCGCCCGAGGCGATGGAGCCCCATTGCGGCATCCCCGCCGAAACCCTGCGGCAGGTGGCACGCGATTTCGCCGGGGCCAGGGCAGCGATGATCTTCTGGGGCATGGGCGTGTCGCAGCACATCCACGGCACTGACAATTCGCGCTGCCTGATCTCGCTGGCGCTGATGTGCGGGCAGGTGGGGCGGCCCGGAACCGGGCTGCATCCGCTGCGCGGGCAGAACAACGTGCAGGGGGCATCGGACGCAGGTCTGATCCCCATGTTCCTGCCTGACTATCAGCCGGTCACGGACGACGGCGTGCGCGCGGCGTTCTCCGAGATCTGGGAGACGGGCGATTTTTCCGCCGAGAAGGGCCTGACGGTGACCGAGATCCTGGATGCCGTGCACGCGGGCGAAGTGCGGGGCATGTATATCCTGGGCGAAAATCCGGCCATGTCCGACCCGGATGTAGAACACGCCCGCGATGCGCTGGCCAAGCTGGAACATCTGGTGGTGCAGGACATTTTCCTGACCGAAACCGCGAATTACGCCGATGTGATCCTGCCCGCTGCGGCGTTCTATGAGAAAGACGGCACCGTCACCAACACCAACCGGCAGGTGCAGATGGGTCGTGCTGCCGTCACCCCGCCGGGTGAAGCGCGACCCGACTGGGCAATCACTGTGGCGCTGGCGCAGCGGCTGGGGCTGGACTGGTCCTATGACCATGTGTCCGAAGTCTTTGCCGAGATGACGCGCGGCATGAAAAGCCTCGACAACATCACCTGGCAGCGGCTGGAGGCCGAGGGGGCTGTCACCTATCCCAGCCTCTCGCCCGAGGATCCGGGGCAGGCGGTGGTCTTTGGCGACGGCTTCCCGCGCGCTGGCGGGCGGGCGCGCTTCACACCTGCCGCCATCGTGGCCCCGGCAGAATCGCCAGATGCTGAGTACCCGATGGTGCTGACCACCGGACGGCAACTGGAACACTGGCATACAGGTTCGATGACCCGCCGCGCCACGGTGCTGGACGCGGTGGAGCCCGAGGCCAATTGCTCGCTGCACCCGTCAACCCTGCGCAAACTGGGGGTGGAGCCGGGCGGGCTGGTGCGGCTGACCACGCGTCGCGGCAGCGTCACCGTCATGGCGCGGGCCGATCGCGCAGTCAGCCCCGACATGGTGTTCCTGCCGTTTGCCTATGTGGAAGCCGCCGCCAACATCCTGACAAACCCGGCGCTGGACCCCTACGGCAAGATCCCCGAGTTCAAATATGCGGCGGTGCGGGTGGAGAGGGCCGAAACGGTCGCGGCGCAATAGCCGCCCGCTGGGTCAAAGGCCCAGCATGGCTTTCACCGTGGGCAGGCCGACGGCAGCGGCCATGCCCACCACAACACCCGCCAAAACGCGGGGAATCACCCCGCCGATGGCCGGGGACAAAAGGCTGAGCGCGGCGCAGATCGCCGCATAGTAGGTCATCGCGATCGTATCCATACGGGATGATTAGCATGTCCCTGCGCGCCCGTGTCGCAAATTAAATAAACGAACGTTCAAAAAATCATTTGACCTGACGCCCAGAGCCGCGATTATGGGGTCAGAACTCGGGCCTGTCAGCCGGGCGGTCAACCCGGCACAGACCGGGATCAGGGAGGGATTAACTTTGGCATCAACTGCCCAGGCCGCCGGGGAACTGGCGTCCATTCCGCGTATTCTGGCCCGCAATGCGGCCCTCTATGGGGATCGCCCGGCCTATCGGGAAAAAGATCTCGGCATCTGGCAGGCCTGGACCTGGGCCGAGGCCGCTGCCGAAATCGAGGCGCTTGCGCTGGGGTTCATGACCCTTGGCGCGCAACCCGGTGACAAGATCGCCATCATCGGTCGCAACCGTCCGGCGCTGTACTGGGCGATGATTTCGGCGCAGATGGTCGGCGCGGTACCGGTGCCGCTGTACCAGGATGCGGTGGGCGACGAGATCGCCTTCGTTCTGGAGCATTGCGAAGCCCGTTTCGTCGTTGCCGGCGACCAGGAGCAGGTCGACAAGATGGTGGACGTGAAGGACAGCCTTCGCCACCTTGAGCACATCATCTATCTGGATCCGCGGGGCCTGCGGAAATACGACCACCAGCATCTGACCGCCTATACCGAGTTGCAGAACAAGGGCCGCGATGCTCGCGACGCGTTCCAGCCCGAGATCAAGCGCCGTACGGATGCTCTGGGCTATGACGACACCTGCGTGATGCTCTACACCTCGGGTACCACGGGGCGGCCCAAGGGCGTGGTCCTGTCAAACCGCAACATCATCGAAACCGCCAAGAATTCTGCCGAATTCGATCATCTGCGCCAGTCCGAAGAAATCCTTGCCTATCTGCCCATGGCCTGGGTCGGGGATTTCATCTTCTCGGTCGGGCAGGCGATGTGGTGCGGGTTCTGCGTGAACTGTCCCGAAAGCGCGGACACGATGATGACCGACATGCGCGAGATCGGGCCAACCTATTACTTCGCCCCGCCGCGGGTGTTCGAGGCCAAGCTGACCTCGGTCATGATCCGGATGGAGGACGCGGGCCGTTTCAAGCGCTGGCTGTTCAAGAAATACATGGCCGTGGCCCACCGCGTCGGCCCGGCAATTCTGGATGGCAAACCCGTGTCGGGCGGCGACCGGATGGCCTATCGGCTGGGCGAGATCTTTGTCTATGGCCCGCTGAAGAACACGCTGGGCCTGTCGCGGGTGCGCGTCGGCTACACGGCGGGCGAGGCCATCGGGCCGGAGATTTTCGACTTCTACCGCTCTCTTGGGATCAACCTGAAGCAATTGTACGGGCAGACCGAGGCTTCGGTTTTCATCACCCAGCAGCGCGACGGCGAGGTCTTCTCGGACACCGTCGGCACGCCGACACCGGGGGTCGAATTGCGCATCGACGATGCCACGCGCGAGGTCTTCTACCGCTCGCCGGGCGTTTTCGTGGAATACTATCGCAACGCGGAAAGCACCGCCTCGACCAAGGATGCCGAGGGCTGGGTGGCCACGGGGGACGCCGGGTTCATCGACCCCGAGTCCGGGCATCTGCGCATCATCGACCGCGCCAAGGACGTGGGCGAAATGGCCGATGGCCGCCTGTTCGCGCCGAAATACGTCGAGAACAAGCTGAAGTTCTATCCCGATATTCTGGAAGTGGTGGTCTTTGGCAATGGCCGCGACCGCTGCACCGCCTTCATCAACATCGACCTGACCGCCGTCGGCAACTGGGCCGAGCGCAACAACATCGCCTATGGCTCGTATCAGGAACTGGCCGGCCATCCCAAAGTGCTGGATACGATCCAGTCCCACGTGGAAGAGGTCAACGCCAGCCTTGCCAATGATGCCATGCTGTCGGGCTGCCAGATCCACAGATTCCTTGTGCTGCACAAGGAGTTGGATGCCGACGATGGTGAGTTGACCCGGACCCGCAAGGTGCGCCGGCGCATCATCGAAGAGAAATTCGCCGATCTGATCACGGGGCTTTACGACGGGTCCGAGAAAGTCTCGACCGTCACCGAAGTGACGTATGAGGATGGGCGCAAGGGCTCGATCAGCGCGACGCTGGAACTGCGCGACGCCAAGGTCTACCCGACAGAGAACAGGATGGCCGCCGAATGACCGCCTTTCCCGAAGAGAGCTTCGTCACCCCGGATGGCCGCACCATCGGTGGTGTGATGATGGAGATGCGCAACATCACCTTGCGGTTTGGCGGTGTGATCGCGATCAAGGACATCAGCTTTGACATCCGCGAGGGCGAGATCCGTGCCATCATCGGGCCGAACGGCGCCGGCAAGTCGTCGATGCTGAATGTGATCAGCGGGTTCTACAATCCGCAGGAAGGCGACGTGCTGTTCCACGGCAAGAAACGGCCGCCGATGCGCCCCTATCAGGTGGCGCGTCAGGGCATTGCCCGTACCTTCCAGAACATCGCGCTGTTCGACGGCATGTCGGTGCTGGACAACATCATGACCGGCCGGCTGACCCATATGAAAACCGGTCTGCTGGAGCAGGCGATCTGGTGGGGCAAGGCCGAGCGTGAAGAGGTCGCCAACCGCCGCAAGATCGAGGAAATCATTGACTTTCTTGAGATCGAACACATCCGCAAGACGCCGGTGGGCCGCCTGCCTTATGGCCTGAAGAAGCGGGTCGAATTGGCCCGCGCGCTGGCCGCCGAGCCGAAGATCCTGTTGCTGGACGAGCCCATGGCGGGCATGAACGTCGAGGAGAAGGAGGACATGTGCCGCTTCATCCTGGATGTGAACGACGAATTCGGCACCACCATCGCCCTGATCGAACACGACATGGGCGTGGTGATGGATTTGTCCGACCGGGTGGTGGTGATGGATTACGGCAAGAAGATCGGCGACGGCACCCCCGACGAGGTGCGCGCCAGCAAAGAGGTCATCGATGCCTACCTGGGGGTGGCCCATGACTGAGATCTGCCGCCCGAACGCCCGTTGGACATCGTCTGGAATCCGTCTGGCCGGTGTATTGCGACCGAAACACTTGGACATCCCCGCGAATGGAGGCCGTTCCCATGCCTGATCAGGTTCTTTTCGCCATGGAGGTCATGCTCAACGGCCTGATGGCCGGGGTCATGTACGCGCTCGTCGCGCTTGGCTTCGTGCTCATCTACAAGGCCTCGGGCATCTTCAACTATTCGCAGGGCGTGATGGCCCTGTTCGCCGCGCTGACGCTGGTCGGCATCCAGCAGGGACAGGTGCCATTCGCGCACCTCATCAACGCGGTCTTCGGCACCGAGATCCATCACTTCGGCTGGCACTTGCCCGCCATCGTGGCCATCATCCTGACCATCGGGGTGATGATCGGGCTCGCCATCCTGATCGAACACTTCGTGCTGAAACACCTGGTCAACCAGGAGCCGATCATCCTGTTCATGGCCACCATCGGGCTGGCCTATTTTCTGGAAGGGGTCGGCGACCTGATGTGGGGGTCGGACATCAAGAAGATGGATGTGGGGCTGCCGCAAGGCCTATCCGAGTTCATCGACACGACCACCTACAACTGGTTCGGCTACGGGTTCTTCATCGACCGGCTGGACATTGCCGCCACGATCATCGCCGCGATCCTCGTGGCCGGGCTGGTGGCCTTTTCGCAATACACCAAGCAGGGCCGGGCGCTGCGCGCGGTGGCCGACGATCACCAGGCAGCGCTGTCGGTGGGGATCTCGCTGCAGTTCATCTGGGTGCTGGTCTGGTCCATCGCCGGTTTCGTGGCGCTGGTCGCGGGCATCATGTGGGGCACGAAATCGGGGGTGCAGTTCTCGCTGTCGCTGATCGCGCTGAAGGCCCTGCCGGTGCTGATGCTGGGCGGCTTCACATCGATTCCCGGCGCCATCGTCGGCGGGTTGATCATCGGCGTCGGCGAGAAGCTGTTCGAGTTCATGATTGGCCCGCTTGTGGGCGGCGCCACCGAGAACTGGTTCGCCTATGTTCTGGCGCTTTTGTTCCTTGTTTTCAGGCCACAAGGCCTGTTCGGCGAAAAGATTATCGAGCGAGTATGACCATGTTGCTGGAAAATGCTGCAGCGCAGCAAAAATGCATGGCAGATATGCGCTTGACGCATGGGGGGCGAGTGGGGCAATCTCCGCCCGCAACGGAATGCCGCGTATTGGCGGCACAGTTGTCAAGGGATACATTGGATGAAGAAAATCTGGGCCATCGTCACGGTTGTCGGCTTCACGGCGTTCTGGACTTATGGGTTCATCGCGGCAGCTGGCGTGATGGGCGACCGGTCCACGCATCCGATCACTTTCGTCCTTTGCCTGCTGGGTCTCGGTGCCGGTCTGTTTGGCTGGGTCCAGATCATGCGCCTGTCGCCACGGATGCACGGGCGTCGCGCGGCGGCACGGGCGCGGCTGGAAGAGGAGTACCAGCAAGCCACGAGTTGACGTCTGCTGCGCGAGGAGGAGCGAGCGGCGGACATGTGATCGTAGTGCACGCGGTGCTTTCAGGCCCGCTGGCTGCGCACGATCAAACGGGTGGGACTTCCGGTGGAGGCTGGAAGTCCCATTCCCGTTTCCGGGGGGGCGTTCCGGCCCGATCCACCTGCTTTACCCCCGCAACAAACACCAAGAAAACCAATGCACATCAAGGGATTGACCTGAACCGTCGGCTTTGGCCGGTCGGGTCGTATCCCTGTTCCCGGACCGGGGCGCCGCGCCCCGCGGCGGCCTGAGGAGGAGCGGAGATGTTTTACCGTGAAGCGGGTGACTTCAAGACCAGCTATGTCGCCGACAACCAGACCTTTCCCATCGCCTTCGACCGCTACCGCTATTACGCGGTGCTGGCGGTGGCTTTCCTGGTGGTGCCGTTCATCGTCAACGACTATTGGGCCAACGCGGTCCTTCTGCCGTTCCTGATCTGGGCGATCGCGGCCATCGGGCTGAACATCCTGACCGGGTACTGCGGGCAGGTCAGCCTTGGCACCGGCGGCTTCATGGCCGTGGGCGCCTATGCCTGCTACAAGTTCATGACCGCGTTTCCGGATCTCAACATCGCGTTCTGCGTGCTGTTGGGCGGGGCGGTCACGGCTTTGGTGGGCGTGCTGTTCGGCCTGCCGAGCCTGCGAATCAAGGGCTTCTACCTGGCGGTGGCGACGCTGGCGGCGCAGTTCTTCCTGGTCTGGCTTTTCAACCGGGTGCCGTGGTTCTACAACTATTCCGCTTCGGGCCAGATCAGCGCGCCCGAGCGCACCGTCTTTGGCGTGCCGGTCACCGGTCCCAACACCAGCGCCTGGGCAACCTATCTGTTCTGCCTGGTGTTCCTGGTGGTGCTGGCCTGGCTGGCGCGCAACCTGACACGCGGCACCGTGGGCCGCACCTGGATGTCGATCCGCGACATGGATATCGCCGCCGAGATCATCGGGGTGAACCCGCTGCGCGCCAAGCTGACCGCCTTTGCCGCGTCGTCGTTCTTCGTGGGGATCGCCGGGGCGCTGTTCTTCTCGGTCTACCTGGGCGCGGTCGAGGTCGGCGAGGCTTTCGGCATCAACAAGTCGTTCCTGGTGCTGTTCATGATCATCATCGGCGGGCTGGGGTCGATCTTCGGATCGCTGGCCGGGGCCGCCTTCATGGTGCTGCTGCCGGTGCTGCTGAAAAACGTGCTGGTCGGCGGCTTCGGCTGGGACACGGCGCTGGCGGCGCATCTGGAACTGGTCATCGTCGGGGCGCTGATCATCGGCTTCCTGATCGCCGAGCCGCATGGGTTGGCCCGGCTGTGGGAGCTTGCAAAGGAAAAACTGCGGCTGTGGCCTTTCCCGCACTGAGGGGGCCCACCGCCCGTGCCGGTTGGAAGATCGGCACGGAACAAACAACAGGGAGGAAACTGACATGAAGAAATTGACAGCATTGGCGCTGATGGGCGCATTGGCGAGCGGTCCGGCGCTGGCGGATCTGGTGTTCCCGGATCTCAGCTATCGGACCGGACCCTACGCGGCGGGCGGCATTCCGTTCTCGGACGGATACCAGGACTATTTTGCCCTGGTGAACGCGCGCGACGGCGGCATCGGCGGCGCGCAGGCACGGGTCATCGAATGCGAGACCGGCTACAACACCGAAAAAGGTGTCGAATGCTACGAGGCGACCAAGGGCGAAGGCGCGTTGGTCTATCAGCCGCTGTCCACCGGCATCACCTACCAGCTGATCCCCAAGGTCACCGCCGATGGCATTCCGCTTCACACCATGGGCTACGGGCGCACCTCGGCGGCCAACGGCAAGGTGTTCAGCCATGTGTTCAACTATCCGGCGAACTATTGGGACGCGGCCAGTGTGGCCATCAGGTACCTGCTGAGCGAGAACGGCGACAGCCTGGACGGCAAGAAGATCGTGCTGCTGTACCACAACTCGGCCTATGGCAAGGAACCGATCCGCACCCTTGAGGAGCTGTCGAAGAAATACGGCTTCGATCTGACCACCATCGCCGTGGATCATCCCGGCCAGGAGCAGAAAAGCCAGTGGCTGCAGATTCGCCGCGAGCGTCCCGACTATGTCGTGATGTGGGGCTGGGGCGTGATGAACCAGGTTGCCGTTCAGGAAGCCGCCAACATCCGCTTCCCGATGGAAAACTTCATCGGCAACTGGTGGGCCGGCGCCGAGCATGACGTGACGCCGGCGGGCGAAGCGGCCAATGGCTACAAGGCGCTGAACATGAACAAGGTGGGCGATCTGCCGGTGTTCGCCGACATCAAGACCCATGTGCATGATGCCGGGATGGCGGCCGGGGACGGCTCCAACCTGGGATCGGTGCTGTATACCCGCGGCATGTACGCGGCGATGCTGGCCGTGGAAGCGGCCAAGACCGCGCAGGAACTTCACGGCACCGCCGACATCACCGCCGCGCAGATGCGGGACGGCATGGAAGCGCTGGAGATGACCGCGGCCAAGATGGAAGCCCTGGGCATGGCGGGCATCGGGCCGGAGTTCAGCGTGTCCTGCGAGAACCACGGCGGATCGGGCATGGGCATCGTCCAGCAATGGGACGCGAGCGCCAAGGTCTGGGTGCCGCTGACCGATTTCATCGCCCCCGAGGATGATGTGACCGGACCGCTGGTGATCGAGGACTCGGAGGCCTTTGCCGCCGAGAACAACATCGCGGCGCGCTGCGAGTAAATCCCTCTGCCCCGGCGGCGGCACTGGCTGCCGCCGGGGCGCATGAGTATTTTTGCCAAGAAGAAACAGGGGCCGCTGCGCCCCGGATCAGACGAGGATCGCCATGCTGGATGCCACTGCCGAGACCCGGGAGACGCTTCTGGAGGTCAACAACATCGAGGTGATCTACAACCATGTGATCCTGGTGCTGAAAGGGGTCAGCCTGAGCGTACCCAAGGGCGGCATCACCGCGCTGCTGGGCGGCAATGGGGCTGGCAAGACCACGACGCTGAAAGCGGTGTCGAACCTGCTGCATTCCGAGCGTGGCGAGGTCACCAAGGGCTCGATCCACTATCAGGGCGAGCGTGTGCAGGGGCTGGACCCCGCGACGCTGGTCAAGCGCGGCGTCATCCAGGTCATGGAAGGCCGCCATTGCTTCGAGCATCTGACGGTGGAGGAGAACCTGCTGACCGGCGCCTATACGCGGCGCGACGGCTCGGCCGCGATCAACAAGGATCTGGAGCTGGTCTATCACTACTTCCCGCGTCTGAAGGAGCGGCGACGGTCGCAGGCGGGCTATACCTCGGGCGGCGAGCAGCAGATGGTGGCCATGGGGCGGGCGATGATGGCGCGGCCCGCGTGCATCCTGCTGGACGAGCCGTCGATGGGGTTGGCGCCGCAGCTGGTGGAAGAGATCTTCGGCATCGTGAAGACGCTGAACGAGCAGGAGGGCGTGAGCTTCCTTCTGGCCGAACAGAACACCACGGTGGCGCTGCGCTATGCCCACTACGGCTATATCCTTGAGTCCGGACGCGTGGTGATGGACGGCCCGGCCAAGGAATTGCTGGAAAACCCGGATGTGAAGGAATTCTACCTCGGCGTTTCGGAAGAGGGCCGCAAGAGTTTCCGGGATGTGCGGTCCTACCGCCGCCGCAAGCGCTGGTTGAGCTGAGACCGGCGGTGTCTGAGATCCGGACTACGGCGCGGCTGACCTGCCCCGAGTGCGGGCAGGTGGAGGTGTTGACCATGCCGACCGACGCTTGCCAGTGGTTCCATGAATGCCGCAACTGCCGGACCGTGTTGCGCCCCTTGCCGGGGGATTGCTGCGTGTTCTGTTCCTATGCCGATGTGCCTTGCCCGCCGATTCAGGCCGGGTCGGGCTGCTGTTCCTGAGGGGAAGTGACCGATGACTGCATTCTACGATGACTGGGAAACCCGCAGCGCCGACGCGCGGGCAGGATCGATCGCCGAATGCCTGCCGGCCCAGATCGCAGCGGCGCGGGCACTGCCCGGATATGCCGAGAGCCTGGGCGGGGTGGCCGCCGAGGGGATCACCGATCTGGCCGCGCTGGCGCGCCTGCCGGTGCTGCGCAAGGCGGAACTGGGGGCCGCGCAGAAGGCGGCGCCCCCCTTTGGCGGGCTGGTACCCCATGCGGCATCAGGGTTTGCCCATGTCTTCCAGTCGCCGGGGCCCCTGTACGAGCCGGGCATGATCAGTCACGACTGGTGGCGGCTGGGCCGGTTCCTGCACGCTTGCGGCATCGGCGCGGGCGACATCGTGCAGAACTGTTTCGGCTATCATCTGACCCCGGCGGGGATGATCTTCGAAAATGGCGCGCGCGCCGTGGGGGCGGCGGTGATCCCAGCGGGCACCGGCCAGACCGAATTGCAGGCGCAGGCGGCCCATGACATCGGGGCCACGGCCTATGCCGGAACGCCCGACTACCTGAAGGTGATCCTGGACAAGGCCGACGAGATGGGGCTGGCCCTGAAGATCACCAAGGCAGCGGTATCGGGCGGCGCATTGTTTCCGGCCTTGCGGCAGGAGTACGCGGATCGCGGCATCACATGCCTGCAATGCTATGCCACTGCCGATCTGGGCAACATCGCGTATGAATCGCCGGCCATGGAAGGGCTGATCGTGGACGAGGGCGTGCTGGTCGAGATCGTCACCCCCGGCACCGGCGATCCGGTGCCCGAGGGCGAGGTGGGCGAGGTCGTGGTGACCTCGCTGAACCCCGACTACCCGTTGATCCGCTTTGCCACCGGCGATCTGTCGGCAGTATTGCCCGGGGTCTCGGCCTGCGGACGCACCAACCTGCGGATCAAGGGCTGGATGGGGCGTGCCGACCAGACCGCCAAGATCAAGGGCATGTTCGTGCGGCCCGAGCAGGTGGCCGCCCTTGTGGCCCGCCACCCGGAGGTGGCTCGCGCCCGCGTGACCGTCACCCGCGAAGGCGCTGCGGATGCCATGCTGGTGCAGCTTGAGACCGATGCCAATGATCCTGCCGCCTATGGCGACTCGGCGGCAGCGGTTCTGAAGCTGAAGGGACGGGTCGAACTGGTGGCGCCGGGTAGCCTGCCGCGGGACGGCAAGGTGATCGACGATCAGCGCGACTACGACCCCGCCTGAGTTGGGAGCAAGACACAAAAAAAGCCGCCCGAGGGCGGCTTTCGTCGTGTTCAGGTGCCCGGCAATCAGCCCTGGCGTGCCTTGAACCGTTTCTGGGTCTTGTTGATCACATAGACCCGGCCCTTGCGGCGCACAACACGGCAATCGCGGTGACGCTGCTTGAGCGAGCGAAGCGAGTTTCTGACCTTCATGGTCCTCTCCTATCCGTCGCGGCGCGTCCTTGCGCCTGTTGAACCTGACCTTGCCTGCGCAAGGAATGAATGGTGGGCGATACTGGGATCGAACCAGTGACCCCTTCGATGTCAACGAAGTGCTCTACCGCTGAGCTAATCACCCCTTCCCGCAGCTTCCATTGCGTCTGAAACGCCCCTTCCGCGCGGTGGTGCAGGGTCTATAGAAGGAGTCGGCGGAGGGTTCAAGGGGTATTGGAGGCTAAAAAAAATCGGCTATATGAGTGGGTCAAGAGATGCGAGTGCCTGTGCCCTACGACCTGATTATTCCCGATCCGGTGACCACTGCGGTGGTCTTTGCCTCGCCGCACAGCGGACGGGCCTATTCCGGGGCATTCCGGCGGCGGTCGGTGCTGAAGGGCAATGCGCTGCGGTCGTCGGAAGATGCCTATGTGGATCAGTTGATCGCGGCGGCACCCGAGATGGGGGCGCCTCTGCTGACGGCCCGCACCCCGCGTGCCTATGTGGATTTGAACCGCAGCATGGACGAGCTTGATTCGGCGGTGATCGAAGGGGTGCGGCGTCTGGCGCACAACCCGCGGGTCAGCTCCGGGCTGGGAGTGATTCCACGGGTGGTGGCGCAGGGCCAGGCGATCTATTCCGGCAAGCTGTCGATGGTCGAGGCGCAGACCCGGCTGGATCGGCACTGGCGGCCCTATCACGCGGCGCTGGCCGAATTGATGCGGGAGCAGACGGCGCGCTTCGGCAAGGCGATCCTGATCGACTGTCATTCGATGCCGCATGAGGCGATCACCACCGCCTCGGCGCGGCGGGTGGCGCCGCAGATCGTGCTGGGCGATCGGTTCGGGGCGGCGGCGGATGAGGACTTCGTGGATCGTCTGGAAAGCGCCTTTGTCGCCGAAGGGCTGCGGGTGGCGCGCAATGCGCCCTTCGCCGGGGCCTTCATTTCGCAGCGCTATGGCCGGCCGGCCTATGGCCAGCACGTGGTGCAGGTCGAGATCGACCGGGCGCTGTACATGGACGAGACACGAATGGTGCGCAGCAGCGGTTTTGCCGAGACCCGCCGGATCCTGACCCGCGTCATGGCCGAGGTTGTCAAATACGGCGCGCCCAAGGTGCCGTTGGCGGCAGAGTAGCCGCTTACTCCGGGTAGCGGATGCCGCGAAAGGCCGGGAAATCTGCATAGAGCGTCTGACGGGCGGTGCGGTCCAGCGGCGGTTCTGCGCCGGGCCGCAGCAGCAGGCCGCGCGGCGGGATGAACGACGCGATGCGGCCTTCGCGGTCTTCGCGCCATGTCAGGTTGAAAGCCGCCAGCCGGGGAAAGAACTGGATTGCCGAATAGGGCAGGTGGTCGTGCAGCCACCACGCCAGATGCCGCCAGTCGCGCCCCTGTTCATAGCGGTCGGCGAACCACGGGATCACGATGCAGGCGCAGGCGCCCATGCGGCCCCGGGCGTCGCGCCGGTCCCAGATGTGGTTGGCCGCGCTGGCGGCGTTGCGGGCGCAATTCAGCCCCTTTGCATTTCCAAAGGCGTTCAGATCGGCACCACGCAGGGCGGAACGGACATGCAGCGGCCCGAAGGTTTCGACCAGCGGATCCAGCAGATCGGTGCACAGCCGGGTTCCGGTGGCAATGGCAAGCTCGGGATCGTCGGGCAGGTTGGGGCGCAGGTGAATCGCGGCGATTTCGGAATACAGGAAATCGCGCATGAAAAAATGCCGCGACAGCCGGGTGCGTCCGAAGGTTTCCAGTGACGTGACGCTGCCGATCCTGCGCATGGGGTCAGCCTAGCGCAGGGCGCGGCCCTTGACGATAGCCTGCGGGCCAAAGCGTTTGCGGATGGCATCGGCGGCACGTTCGGCCTTTTCGCGGCGCGCGGCGTCCGGGTCCAGCAGGTCGGCGGTAGCCCCGGCCTGATCGGCGGGCACCAGATCGCTCAGGCCGACGCCGATCAGGCGGAACGGTCCGGCATCCCCGGCCCGGTCGTACAGCGCGCGGGCGTGGCGATACAGCGTGTCGGCCAGTTGCGTTGGTGCGCGCAGGGATTCGCGGCGGCTGAGCAGGGCGTGGTTGGCCCGCTTCAGCTTCAGGGTGACGACCCGGCCCGCATACTCCTTGGCCTTGGCGCGGTCGGCCACCTTTTCCGACAGCCGCCACAGGTGACCATCCAGGACCTCGGGATCGGCGGTGTCCTCGAAAAAGGTGGTTTCGTTGGAGATTGACTTGACCGGACGACGGGCCGAGATGGAACGTGCATCCTGCCCGCGCGCCAGATGCCAGAGCCGTTCGCCGAAGCCGCCAAAGCGGGCGTGCAGGTCGCGCCGATCCCAGCGGCGCAGATCCGCGAAGGTGCGGATGCCGGCCTTATCCAGTGCGGCCTGCGTGGCCTGCCCGACGCCCCAGATCAGCCGCACGGGCTGATGTTCCAGAAAATCCGCGGTCTCGGCCTTGCCGATCACCGAGAAACCGCGCGGCTTGTCCAGATCCGATGCCACCTTGGCCAGGAACTTGTTGTGGCTGAGACCGATGGAGCCGGTGATGCCGATCTCGTCCTGCATCCGCTTCACCAGGCCGGCCAGCACCACCGCCGGCGGCGCGCCGTGCAGTTTCTCGGTGCCGGTGAGGTCGAGAAACGCCTCGTCCAGCGACAGCGGCTCGACCGCCGGGGTCAGTGCCTCCATCATGTCGCGGATCTGGCGGCTGACGCGGGCATAGGTGGCCATGTCGCCGCGCACCACCACCGCCTCGGGGCAAAGCTTCAGAGCCTGGAACATCGGCATGGCCGAACGCACGCCCTTGATCCGGGCGATATAGCAGGCGGTGGAAACCACGCCGCGCTTGCCGCCGCCGATGATGACCGGCTTGTCGCGCAGATCCGGGTTGTCGCGTTTTTCAACGCTGGCATAGAAGGCGTCGCAGTCCATATGCGCCACCGAGAGCGAGAACAGCTCGGGGTGCGACAGCATTCGGGGCGATCCGCAAGTGCGGCAGCGCAGGGGCGCGCCGGGGGAGGTCGCCAGGCAATCTCGGCACAGGCAGGGCATGGGGCAGGCTTAGGCGGTTGGCCCGCGCCGGGCAAGCGGTGTGCGACGAACGAGAGCCGGGGGCGTTAACCTAAGGGCAAGAATTCCAGACCTTGAAGCGCAAGTTCGCTTGACCCAAAACTGCCGGTCGCGGCATGATCTCCATGGGCCGTGCCGGAAGGTGCGGCTCACGAATGTCAGAGGCCGGAGATCGGGCCGGGTCCCGCGCAAGCTTCTGATATCAAAACCATATATCTCAGGTACAGAATTAGTCGTTCGGGCCGCTGGACGGTGCATGCCCCTGTCATTGCGCGGTGCCTGTGGCGCGATCACGACGTGAGTATTTTCGCCAAAAAGAAACTCAGAGCGCGGCGAGTTCGGCCTGGATCGCCTGCGCTGCGGCGCGGGGGCTGTCGGCGGTCCAGATCGGGCGGCCCACCACGATGTGATCGGCGCCGTCGGTGATGGCGCTTGCCGGGGTGGCCACGCGTTTCTGATCGCCAAGCGCGCTGCCGGTGGGGCGCACGCCGGGGGTGACAATGAGTTTTCCAGAGGCTTCCGGCAGGGCGCGGATCAGGGCGGCCTCCTGCGGGGAGGCGATGACGCCATGGGCTCCGGCGGCGAGGGCGCGGGCGGCGCGTTCGGTGACGAGGTCGGGGATATCGCCTGATTGGATCATGCAGGCATCCAGGTCGCCGCGGTCGAGCGAGGTCAGGATGGTGACCGCGAGGATTTTCAGGTTGGATCCGGCCGCCCCTTCGCAAGCTGCGCGCACCACATGCGGATCGCCGTGCACGGTGAGGAAGTCGAGATCGAATTGCGCCAGACCGCGCACCGCGTTTTCCACCGTGGCGCCGATGTCGAACAGCTTCATGTCGAGAAAGATGCGCTTGCCGTGATCCTGTTTCAGCTCGTTGGCCAGGGCCAGTCCGCCGCCTGTCAGCATCCCCAGCCCGATCTTGTAGAAGCAGGCGGCATCGCCGATCTTCTGGGCCAGTTGCAGCCCGGACAGGGCGTTGGGAACGTCGAGGGCGACAATGAGGCGGTCATCGGTCATGGCGGGCTCCGGTGGTTTTCGGCGGTGATGGGACCGGGCAGGGCCAAGGTCAAGGCCCGGAACACCGGGAAAATGCGCGCGGACCCTTGAGCCGCGCGCCGACAATTCCCAAATTCAACGTGAGGCCCGACAGATCCCGTGCCGCCAAGCCGGGCGGGATTGCCAAGGGTGCTGAGAAAAGGAGAACACCATGAACCTTGAAAAGTTCACGGAGCGGTCGCGCGGCTTTCTGCAAGCGGCCCAGACGATTGCGATGCGCGAGGGGCATCAGAAACTTTCCCCCGAACATGTCCTGAAAGCCCTGCTGGATGACGAGGAAGGTCTTGCGGCCAACCTGATCAAACGTGCCGGGGGCGCGCCCGAGCGGGTGCGCGAGGCCACCGATCTGGCCCTGTCGAAGCTGCCCAAGGTCAGCGGCGATGCGGGGCAGGTCTATATGGATCAGCAGACCGCCAAGGTGCTGGACGAATCCGAGAAGATTGCCACCAAGGCCGGCGACAGCTTTGTGGCCGTGGAGCGCATTTTGACCGCGCTGGCGGTGGTGAAATCCAAGGCCAAGGAGGCACTGGATGCCGGGGCGGTCACCGCCATGGCGCTGAATTCGGCAATCAACGATCTGCGCAAGGGGCGCACGGCGGACAGTGCTTCGGCCGAGGATGGCTATGACGCGCTGAAGAAATACGCGCGGGATCTGACGCAGGCAGCGCGGGACGGCAAGATCGACCCGATCATCGGCCGCGACGAGGAAATCCGGCGCACCATGCAGGTGCTGAGCCGGCGGACCAAGAACAACCCGGTGCTGATCGGGGAACCCGGCGTCGGTAAAACGGCGATTGCCGAGGGGCTGGCCCTGCGCATCATCGACGGTGACGTGCCCGAGAGCCTGAAGAACAAGCGGCTGATGGCGCTGGACATGGGATCTTTGATCGCGGGCGCCAAGTATCGCGGTGAGTTCGAGGAGCGTCTGAAGGCGATCCTGAAGGAGATCGAGGCCGCGGCTGGCGAGATCGTGCTGTTCATCGACGAGATGCACACGCTGGTTGGCGCGGGCAAGGCGGATGGGGCGATGGATGCCAGCAACCTGCTGAAACCGGCGCTGGCGCGCGGGGAGCTTCACTGCGTCGGCGCGACCACGCTGGATGAATACCGCAAGCACGTCGAGAAGGACGCGGCCCTGGCCCGGCGGTTCCAGCCGGTGCTGGTCGAGGAGCCGACGGTGGAAGACACCGTGTCGATCCTGCGCGGCATCAAGGAGAAATACGAGCTGCACCACGGGGTGCGGATCAGCGACTCGGCCCTTGTGGCGGCGGCAACCCTGTCGCACCGCTATATCACCGACCGTTTCCTGCCGGACAAGGCCATCGACCTGGTCGATGAGGCCGCCAGCCGGTTGCGGATGGAAGTGGACAGCAAGCCCGAGGAACTGGACGCGCTGGATCGCCAGATCCTGCAGTTGCAGATCGAGGCCGAGGCCCTGAAGAAGGAAGACGACGCGGCGTCGAAAGACCGGCTGGAAAAGCTGGAAGCCGAGTTGGGCGACCTGATGCAGCGCTCTGCCGAGATGACGGCGCAATGGCAGGCCGAACGCGACAAGCTGGCCCAGGCCCGTGACATCAAGGAAAAGCTGGACCATGCCCGTGCCGAGCTGGATCAGGCCAAGCGCGAAGGCAACCTGGCCCGCGCCGGGGAGCTGTCCTATGGCGTGATCCCGGATCTGGAAAAGAGGCTGGCCTCTGCCGAGGAAGCCGAAAGCGACGTGATGGTCGAAGAGGCCGTGCGCCCTGAGCAGATCGCCGGTGTGGTGGAACGCTGGACCGGGATTCCGACCTCGAAGATGCTGGAAGGCGAGCGCGAGAAGTTGCTGCGCATGGAAGAGGAACTGGGCAAGCGGGTGATCGGCCAGCGCACGGCGGTGACCGCCGTGTCGAACGCCGTGCGCCGCGCGCGGGCGGGTCTGAACGACGAGAACCGGCCGCTGGGCTCGTTCCTGTTCCTCGGGCCGACCGGTGTCGGCAAGACCGAGCTGACCAAGGCCGTGGCCGAGTACCTGTTCGACGACGACAACGCCATGGTGCGCATCGACATGAGCGAGTTCATGGAGAAGCACGCGGTTGCCCGCCTGATCGGCGCGCCTCCGGGCTATGTCGGATATGACGAGGGCGGGGTTCTGACCGAAGCCGTGCGGCGGCGTCCGTACCAGGTGGTGCTGTTCGACGAGGTCGAGAAGGCGCATCCGGATGTGTTCAACGTGCTATTGCAGGTTCTGGATGACGGCGTGCTGACCGATGGTCAGGGCCGCACTGTGGACTTCAAGCAGACGTTGATCGTGCTGACGTCGAACCTGGGGTCGCAGGCGCTGAGCCAGCTGCCCGATGGGGCTGATGCAGCGCAGGCCAAGCGCGACGTGATGGATGCGGTGCGGGCACACTTCCGGCCCGAGTTCCTGAACCGTCTGGACGAGACGATCATCTTCGATCGCCTGAACCGCGAGGACATGGATGGCATCGTCGATATCCAGCTGTCGCGCCTGGAGAAACGTCTGGCGGCCCGCAAGCTGTCGGTCGAACTGGATGAGCCAGCGCACAAGTGGCTGGCCGACGAAGGCTATGATCCGGTGTTCGGGGCGCGTCCGCTGAAGCGCGTGATCCAGCGCGCCTTGCAGGATCAGTTGGCCGAGATGATCCTGGCCGGGGATGTGAAGGACGGCGACGTCATCACGGTTTCAGCCGGGGCCGACGGGTTGATCGTGGGCGACCGGATCAGCGCGTCGCAGCGGCCCAAGCCCGAGGATGCGGTGGTGCACTAGTCCCCCCGCAACTGGAAATATGGGGCGGCCTCTTCGGGGCCGCCCCTTTTCGTATCAGCCTTCGGGAATGATCACCTGGTCGACAACGTGGATCACGCCGTTGCTGGCTTCGATGTCGGCCTGGGTGACCATGGCGTCGTTGACCTTCACGCCATCGCGGCCATCGATGATCAACTCACCACCGTTGACGGTCTTGGCGCTGACGGTTTGATCTACCAGCTCCCCCGACATCACCTTGGCCGGCACCACGTGATAGGTCAGGATCGCCACCAGCTGATCCTTGTTTTCCGGCATCAGCAGGGTTTCGACAGTGCCATCGGGCAGGGCGGCAAAGGCCTCGTCGGTGGGGGCGAAGACGGTGAAGGGACCAGTGCCTTTCAGCGTGTCGACCAGACCCGCAGCCTGAACCGCTGCCACGAGGGTGTTGAAGCTGCCGGCTTCGACCGCCGTGTCCACGATGTCCTTGCTGTGGCCATCGGCGAAGGCCGGACCGGCGAAGAAGGCGGCGGCGGTCAGGGCGGTGAAAGTTCTGCGAAACATGAGTGTTCTCCATTGCTGCACAAGAAACGCGTCGTTGCGTTGGCACAGAGAGTAGGCAGGCGCGGACAAAAATCAGGCCGGTTGGCCGCGTGGAAGGATCTTGACGGCGGCCCCGGCGCGCCTAAGCCCGCGATCCTGGGATTTCCAGTCAACTCAAAGTGAGGGCTTGTGACGAAAAACCGGGGCGGTCTTCGGATTTCCTTTGTTCTTTACCGGCGATTGTGGCGCAATCGGTGGCAGCCAGACCGGGCGGCGGGCGCCGGGGCGGCCGAGAAGGATGAACCGGATGGAATTTGTAGAACGCGGGCTGAACTTTCTGGGGCTGTTGCTGGTACTGGGGCTTATGGTGGCGCTGGTGGTGGCGATCACCTTGTTCATCATCGACCGAGTGCAGACGCGTGACGCCATCCGCCGCAACTATCCGGTGCTGGGCCGCTTCCGGCATCTGTTCACCGCGCTGGGGGAATTCTTCCGGCAATATTTCTTTGCCATGGATCGCGAAGAACTGCCCTTCAACCGGGCGCAGCGCGACTGGATCTCGCGGGCGGCCTCGGGCAAGGGCAATACCATCGCCTTCGGATCGACCCGCAACCTTGAAGTGGTCGGCACGTCGATCTTCGTGAATTCGGCCTTCCCGCCGCTGGATGAGGAAGCCGCCCCGGCGGGGCCGCTGGTCATCGGACCGGGCGCGCGCAAGCCGTTCGAGGCGCCGTCGTTCTTCAATATCTCGGGCATGAGCTATGGCGCCATTTCCAAACCTGCGGTTCTGGCGCTGGCGCGGGGTGCCAAGGAGGCGGGCATCTGGATGAACACCGGCGAGGGTGGGGTGTCGCCCTATCACCTGAAATCGGGCTGTGATCTGGTTTATCAGATCGGCACCGCAAAATACGGCGTGCGCGATGTGGCGGGGCATCTGGACGATGGCAAGCTGGCCGCCATCGCGGCCCATGACAACATCCGCATGTTCGAGATCAAGCTCAGCCAGGGCGCCAAGCCGGGCAAGGGCGGTATCCTGCCGGCCGCCAAGATCACCCCCGAGATCGCCGAAATTCGCGGCATCCCGCTGAACGAAACCAGCTATTCGCCCAATCGCCACAAGGAAGTGCACAATTGGGACGACCTGCTGGATTTCATCGGCCATGTGCGCGAGGTCACGGGCAAGCCGGTGGGCGTCAAGATGTGCATCGGCTCGGTCGACGGGGTGCGGGAGTTCTTTTCGACCATCAACGCACGCGGCGCCGACAGTGCGCCGGATTTCATCACCATCGATGGCGGGGAGGGCGGCACCGGGGCCTCGCCCATGCCGCTGATGGATCTGGTGGGCATGCCCATTCGCGAGGCGCTGCCCCGCATGTCGGACATGCTGAACGAATACGGCCTGCGGGACCGCATCCGCCTGATCGCCAGTGCCAAGCTGGTCAATCCCGGCGATGTGGCCTGGGCGCTGGCGGCGGGGGCCGATTTCGTCACCTCGGCGCGTGGCTTCATGTTCGCGCTTGGCTGTATCCAGGCGCTGAAGTGCAACAAGAACACCTGCCCGACCGGGATCACCACCCATGACTTGCGCCTCCAGCAGGGGCTGGTGGTCGAGGACAAGTATCGCAAGGTGGCCAATTTCGCGACTTCGGTGATCAAGGAGGTCGAAGTCATCGCCCATTCGGTCGGGGTCGACGGGCCGCGCCAGTTGGGCCGGGGACATGTGCGGCTGGTGCAGCCCAACGGCCGGTCGCTGCGGATGAACGCGCTGTATCCCGAGCCCGAGCATGTCAGCCCGACCTGACACATTCCCAACGAAGCTGTGAGCAGGGTTGTCTTTGACCCCCCGGCCAAGCGGGTTAGGTTCCCGGTGATCAACGGAGGATCCGATGCGCCGCCACTCTCGCCGACTGACCTGGGCCGATGTCACACCCGAAGCCGATTTCCTCAACCGTCGGACCTTGCTGGCCGGCGCGGGGGTCCTTGGCCTGTCCGCGCTGGCGCGACCGCTGCATGCGGCCGGGGCGTTTTCCACCGACGAGACGCCCAACAGCTTCGAGGACATCACCCAGTACAACAATTTCTACGAGTTCGGATGGGACAAGACCGATCCGGCCCGCCATGCCGAGGCCCTGACCACCGATCCGTGGAGCGTCAAGATCGACGGTATGGTCGAGCGTCCGGGCACCTACGATCTGGGCGACCTGATGGCCGGGCTGACCATCGAGGAACGGATCTATCGTTTCCGTTGTGTCGAGGCCTGGTCGATGATTATCCCCTGGAACGGCTTCGAGTTGGGCGCCCTGCTGAACAAGGTCGGGGTGCAGCCCTCGGCGAAATACGTGGCTTTCGAGACCCTGTTCCGCCCCGAGGAAATGCGCGGCCAGCGGACATCGGCGCTGGACTGGCCCTATCGCGAGGGGCTGCGGCTGGACGAGGCCATGAACCCGCTGACCCTGATGGCCACGGGGCTGTACGGCAAGTCGCTGCCCAACCAGAACGGCGCGCCGTTGCGGCTGGTGGTGCCGTGGAAGTATGGCTTCAAGTCGATCAAGTCGATCGTGCGGATCACCCTGACGGATCAGGAACCGCCGACCACCTGGAACATGCTGCAGCCGCGCGAATACGGTTTCTATGCCAATGTGAACCCGCAAGTGGATCACCCGCGATGGAGCCAGGCCAGCGAACGCCGGGTTGGCGGCGGCCTGTTCGCCAAGAAGCAGCCCACCCTGATGTTCAATGGCTATGCCGACGATGTTGCGGGCCTGTATTCCGGCATGGATCTGGCGAAATTCTACTGACAGCAGATGCGCGCCCCGGCGCGACGTGCCAAGGGCTTGGGCCATGACTCAACGGATCACACCCGGCGCGAACGCACCGATGACGCCGCTTTGGGCGGCGGTGACCGATGCGCTGAACACGGCCTCCCGGCGGCTGCCGACGTGGCCGGTCTATCTGTTTGGGCTGCTGCCGATGCCGTGGTTCTTCTGGAAGGCCCTGAACGGCGAGATGGGCGTCAACCCGATCGAGGCGCTGGAACATCGCTATGGGCTTCTGGCGTTGCAATTCCTGGTGGCCGGGCTGGCCGTGACCCCCCTGCGGCGCATGCTGGGTGTGAACCTGATCCGCTTTCGCCGTGCCATCGGTCTGACGGCCTTCTTCTATGTGCTGGCGCATCTCAGCGTCTGGGCCCTGCTGGACGTGCAATCCCTGGCAGCGATCTGGAAGGACATCGTCAAACGGCCCTATATCACCATCGGCATGGCCGGGTTCCTGTGTCTTCTGCCGCTGGCGCTGACCTCGAACAACTGGAGCCTGCGCCGGTTGGGGCCGCTGCGCTGGCGCCGCCTGCACATGCTGACCTACCCGGCGGTGCTGTTGGGATCGGCGCATTTCGTGATGCTGGTGAAGGGCTGGCAGACCGAACCGATCCTCTATTTCGGGGCTATCGTCGGTCTGTTGATGCTGCGTCTGGTGCCGCGCCGCTAAGGCGCGGGGCAAGAGGCCGCCGCCAGAGCCGCCCGCGCCTGATCGCCAAGCGCCTTGGGTACATAGCGCGACCATGCCATGCGATAGGGCGTGCCCGCCGCATCCCGGTTCATGTATTGCCACGCCAGCGCGCGGTCAGGTCCAAAGACCAGCAGCCGGCCCGCGGTGTCTTCCTCCACGATCAGATGCCCGGACTCCGTCATGTCCGACAACCCGTTGGTGGTGGCCAGAACCACGGCCTCTTCCAGTGCTGATTGGTAGGGGCTGGTCACCGTGTCGCTTTCCAGATCATAGACCAGCACGTTGGAGGTGGTGTCGATATAAGCGCCGGCGCCCCGGTTGCGCACGTTGTTGTTGAACACCGAGATGGTGGTCGGCCCCAGGATATCCACGTCATGCTGGGCCATCCACGGTCCGCGCTTCATCCACAGGATTTCGTCGGTCGAGGGCCGGTACAGCAGGATCGCTGCGATATCCCGCGCACTGATAAGCAGATCGCCGGTTTTCCAATAGGGGCCGTCCGACAGAACGGGCTGGATATCGTTCAGGTGCAGCGGATCCTCGCGGTATTCTCCCATCTGGTAGACCATGTACTCATGGCCATGATCGATCAGAAGCTGCGTCAGCGACCGCGTGAACAGAATCTCTCCCTCGGGCGAGATCTGCACAAGCGTATCGTCGTGGAACTTCTCTGACAGGCCAAGCTCTGTCGGTTCGGTGAACCCCGGCGACCAGTAGTTGCCCTCGGCATCCCGGTTCAGCGAATGGTGCAGCATGATGTCGTCCTGCATCCAAAGCATGTCTCCGCAAGGGGACAGTCGCATCAGCGGCGAGGTCTGGCCATGCATCACCAGCGAGCCATCAGCCTCCAGCAGCGGGTGCATGGCGCGGAACCGGGCCGAGGACCAGAACGCATAGGGCACGATCTTCGACGTGCGCGGCAGCCCGGCGAACAGCGTTTCGGGCGCCGGCAGCCAGCGGTGCAGGACCGAGAAGTCGCTCAGGTCCACTAGTTCCACGACGGTCCGACCCAGATCGCCGTCGATCCGGCTGAACAGCAGATAGCCCGAGAGGGCCGTTCCGTCCGAAACCTGCGACCAGCCCGAAGGAATATCGGCCAGGCGTCGCGCGCTGCCGGCGTGAAAGGCCGAACCCGTTTCCATCGCGCTTTTCAGCACCTCGGGCAGATCGGCCACGAAATAGGCCGCATCGCCGATGGTGCCCCAGCGGGATGGCCGGTCAGGGTACTGGCGGGACACCGCTTCGCTTTTCACGATCTCGCCGAACAGGACGATGCCGGGCAGAACCAGAACAAGCAGCAGCAGCACCAGCCACACTTCCACCCGCTTGAACAGGACGCGCTCGAACCACATCGTCATCTCCTTCCGTCCCTTGGCCATGCGGCCGGGTATTCCGGCCGGGCCACTTGGACATGCCGTCAGGCCCGCCTTAGACGTGTCGCGATCTTTGCGAAGATCGGGCGGTGCAGCAACCCTTGTTCGGCTCTGCGATTGCGTTGTTTTTCTTGGATTCGCGGATATTGGTATTGTTTGTGTTTTGTTTGTTGGGTTTCCCTTTGGTCATTGGGTATCGCGGTACCGTTTGTGGTTTTGGTTTGGGTGTGTTCTGGTTTTGGCGGGGAGTGTTGCTGTGCGGGTGATGGATAGTATCCGTATGTTATTGTTTGTTTTTTCCGGGGATTTCCAGAAACCTTCATTTTCTTCAAAAAAGGGGTTGCGACTCTTTGAGAGTGGCTCTAGACACCCCTTCACCGACGGGGCGGCGACGCGCTGTTGGGGGGCTGGACGGGGTTGAGAGGCTTCGGAAGGTGACGACATTCAGGGACTGATCGAGCGGGTTGCGCGAGTAAGATTTGCGCCACCTGTTGGTTTTTGCCTCTGGGGGTCAGGGATTTGGGTTTTTGCCTTGTTCCGCGTTTTTTGACAATTGAGTATCTGAAGAGATATGTGGGCGGTTTGGTTCATTCGATGGATCAGCCTTCTGTATATCGCGCCACTAGGGATTTCGGTTCCGATGATGTGGTGTCAGCTTCACTGTTTGGCGGCTTCGTTTTCTTTGGAAACGATGCACGTTGAACAGAAGATGTCCCCTTTGAACAGGGGGACGATGTGCAGAGGTTCGAACGTCAAGGATAGCGTTGCAAGACGCTTTCAACTTGAGAGTTTGATCCTGGCTCAGAACGAACGCTGGCGGCAGGCCTAACACATGCAAGTCGAGCGATCCCTTCGGGGATAGCGGCGGACGGGTTAGTAACGCGTGGGAATATACCCAATGGTACGGAATAGCCTCTGGAAACGGAGATTAATACCGTATGTGCCCTTCGGGGGAAAGATTTATCGCCATTGGATTAGCCCGCGTTGGATTAGGTAGTTGGTGGGGTAATGGCCTACCAAGCCTACGATCCATAGCTGGTTTGAGAGGATGATCAGCAACACTGGGACTGAGACACGGCCCAGACTCCTACGGGAGGCAGCAGTGGGGAATCTTCGGCAATGGGCGCAAGCCTGACCGAGCCATGCCGCGTGAGCGATGAAGGCCTTAGGGTTGTAAAGCTCTTTCGCCAGGGATGATAATGACAGTACCTGGTAAAGAAACCCCGGCTAACTCCGTGCCAGCAGCCGCGGTAATACGGAGGGGGTTAGCGTTGTTCGGAATTACTGGGCGTAAAGCGTACGTAGGCGGATTGGAAAGTTGGGGGTGAAATCCCAGGGCTCAACCCTGGAACTGCCTCCAAAACTGCCAGTCTTGAGTTCGAGAGAGGTGAGTGGAACTCCGAGTGTAGAGGTGAAATTCGTAGATATTCGGAAGAACACCAGTGGCGAAGGCGGCTCACTGGCTCGATACTGACGCTGAGGTACGAAAGTGTGGGGAGCAAACAGGATTAGATACCCTGGTAGTCCACACCGTAAACGATGAATGCCAGTCGTCGGGTAGCATGCTATTCGGTGACACACCTAACGGATTAAGCATTCCGCCTGGGGAGTACGGTCGCAAGATTAAAACTCAAAGGAATTGACGGGGGCCCGCACAAGCGGTGGAGCATGTGGTTTAATTCGAAGCAACGCGCAGAACCTTACCAACCCTTGACATAGAGATCGCGGATCCAGAGATGGATCTTTCAGTTCGGCTGGATCTCATACAGGTGCTGCATGGCTGTCGTCAGCTCGTGTCGTGAGATGTTCGGTTAAGTCCGGCAACGAGCGCAACCCACGTCTTTAGTTGCCAGCAGTTCGGCTGGGCACTCTAAAGAAACTGCCGATGATAAGTCGGAGGAAGGTGTGGATGACGTCAAGTCCTCATGGCCCTTACGGGTTGGGCTACACACGTGCTACAATGGCAGTGACAATGGGTTAATCCCAAAAAGCTGTCTCAGTTCGGATTGGGGTCTGCAACTCGACCCCATGAAGTCGGAATCGCTAGTAATCGCGTAACAGCATGACGCGGTGAATACGTTCCCGGGCCTTGTACACACCGCCCGTCACACCATGGGAGTTGGTTCTACCTGACGACGCTGCGCTAACCTCTCGAGGAGGCAGGCGGCCACGGTAGGATCAGCGACTGGGGTGAAGTCGTAACAAGGTAGCCGTAGGGGAACCTGCGGCTGGATCACCTCCTTTCTAAGGATGTTCCGCGTAGATTTGTTCGCAAATCTCATGGAACACTTAGCAGTCATGTCCTTTCTCACGAAGGGAACGGCCATTTGGCCGGATATGACATATGAGACGCAAGTCTCACCGGACCAGGCCGTCCTCATATCTCTTCAGTCTTACAGCAGGATGCGGGTTAATCACCTGCGGTTCTTCGGAACTGCGCTCCGCATTCATCAGCCGGCACACCTCGCGGCATGGCCGCTCGGCTCATGCCTCAAACCGCTCCACCGGAGCGGTTTGACCGCGATGCGGTCGGCATGAGGGTCGGTAGCTCAGGTGGTTAGAGCGCACGCCTGATAAGCGTGAGGTCGGAGGTTCAAGTCCTCCTCGACCCACCATTTTGCTGCGCGAACTGGTGGATCTCGTCGGAGAGCTTCCATTTGCACGTCCTCGAACCTTCGGTTCTGCGGGCGGTGCGGGCATCGACCCACCATGACTTCGGGGCCTTAGCTCAGCTGGGAGAGCGCCTGATTTGCATTCAGGAGGTCAGGAGTTCGATCCTCCTAGGCTCCACCAAAAAATCCTCACTGCGTTCGGCTTTTTTGGTCGAGCCCAGGTTTTTTGCCTGACAATGCCTGCGGCATTGAGCATCCCTTCGGGATGACGCTCCACCCACCGCGATGCGGC